>JBARPZ010000433.1:0-12159 GCA_049643445.1 Sedimentisphaerales bacterium | reverse complement strand
AGAAACATATCAGATGAGAAGGCCGATCGCTTCGAGGTACTGTTCGGCTTTTTAATTACAGTGGCTATCTTTGTAGTTTGCCAATTTTTGTTTAAACTCTACTGGGCCATAACATTTTCAATCTGTGTTATATATGCAACCAGTTTTGGAGATGCCCTTGGCTCTGTATTCCATCCCGAGCGCATGCAGGCCGCAGAAGCAAATCTTGCTGTAGAGGGAAAGCCCCGGCCGGCTGATAAATCAGAGACATGCGGCTTTTGCGGCAGGCAAATCTCGCCCGCTGAAACTCCCTATGTCATTAACAGGAAACTCATAGTCTGCAGGAAATGCCACGACAAAATCCAAAACCGAACGTAAGGGCATTAAGGTCCTTAGTTGTATGGAGCCTTAATCACTTTCTTTTTTCTTTGCGTACTGGGCGACGATTTGCTGCTGCACGTTGGGCGGGACCAGCTCATAATGGCTCAGCGTCATCGAGTAGCTGCCGCGTCCGCCGGTAACGCTCTTTAGCTGGCTGTTATACTGGGAAACTTCGGACAGAGGCACTTGCGCTTTGATGACAATAATATTTCCTGGGAGGGTATCCTGACCAATCACTCTTCCTCTTTTTGAGGACAAATCGCCTGTGATATCACCGACGTTCTCGGCCGGGATTGTCACTTCGATATTGACAATCGGTTCGAGCAAAACCGGTTTTGCTTTCAGCACCCCGTCCTTAAAAGCACCTTTGCCGGCTGCACGAAATGCCACTTCCTTCGAATCGACCGGATGGTGCTTGCCGTCGTAAATTGAGACGCTCACATCCTGCATGGGGAAGCCTGCGATTACGCCGTTGAGCATGACCTCGTTTATGCCCTTTGCGACAGCCGGTTCATACTGGCGTGGGACTGAACCGCCGAAGATGTCCCAGCTAAATTGCAGAGGCGGGTCGGAATCGCGTTCGGCCGGTTCGACGCGGAGATAGACTTCGCCGAATTGTCCAGCGCCGCCGGATTGCTTTTTGTGGCGGTAGTGGCCCTCTGCCTTTGCTGTAATTGTCTCGCGGTAGGGGATCTTGGGCTCCTTTGTGTTTACGGAGAGCTTGGAGCGGTTCTCCATTTTTTTGAGCATTACCCGCAGATGCAGGTCGCCGAGTCCGCTGGCGACGAGCTCTTTTGTCTGCTGGTCCCGTTTAATCTTGAAGCAGGGGTCTTCCTCACATAATTTATCGAGTGCCGAACTTATCTTTTGCTCGTCACCTCTGGTGGCCGGCTCAAGGGCCAGCGAATACATCGGCTCCGGCACGGGTGGTTGTTCGAACTGGCCTGCCGCCGTGCCATCGTGTACGAGGTCTCCGGTTCGGAGTTCATCAACCTTGGCCAGCGTTATTATGTCACCGGCTATGCCTGTATCGGTTTCTTTGTTTTCGCCGCCCTGTGATTTCAGGATGTGGCCGGGGCGGATGCCTTTCTTCTCGTCGTTGCGATGGATGTTGGCATCGGACTTCATTGTTCCGCTGAAAATGCGGACGGTGGAGTACTTCATATTTGAGCGCGGGTCGAAAGTGGTGCGAAAGACCAGTCCGGCCAATGTGGCGGCGGAGTCGGCTTTCAGCTCGGTTACGGTCTCGCCGGCTATGAGTTTTGCGGGGGCCGCTTGTGTGGGGGCCGGAGTGTATTTTACAATGATATCCAGAAGCTCGGCTACGCCGACTTCTTTGCGGGCGTTGGTGAAAACTATCGGGACAAGAGTGCCGGCTTTGAGGGCCTTTACGAAAACGGAAGCGATTTTTTCGGCGGAGATTTCTTCGCCGCCGAGGTAGCTGTCCAATACCTCATCGTCGGCCTCTATAACGCATTCGATTAGCTCGGTGTGGGCCTGGGCGACGTCCATCAGGGGTGAATCGCCGGTTTCGTTTTCGATGCAGTCGATGACGGAGGCCTTGTCGGCGGCGGGAAGATTGGCGCAGCGACATTGCGAGCCGAAGGATTCCTGTATGTTTTTGATTAGGCCGGGCAGGTCGAGATTGTCTGCGTCAATTTTGTTGACGACGATGATGCGGGGCATATTGGCCTCCGCGGTCAGGGCCGAGAGCCTGCGCGTATTTGTCTCTATGCCCGCCGTGGCGCTGATTACGATGATGGCGGTTTCCGCAGCCGGTATTGCTTGTATGGCCGGGCCTACGAAGTCCGGTGAGCCCGGCGTGTCGATGATGTTGAGCAGCTTGCCGGCGTGGTCGGCGTGGACGACGGCCGAGCCGATAGAGTGCTGATGCTCCTTTTCCTCGTCGTAGTAGTCGCAGACGGAAGTTTTGTCGTCAACGCTGCCGAGGCGGTTTGTTGCCCCGGTTTTGTGCAGGATTGACTCGGCCAGCGAGGTTTTTCCGCTGCCGGCGTGACCTAAAAGAACGATATTGCGAATATTGTTGGTATTTGCCACTTTTGGACCTCAATAAATGTCTGTTTTTAGAATTTGCCTAAAAAGCCTTCAAAAACAAGCATAATACAGTACCTTGCGTATAAAGGACAAGGATTTTTTTGGACAGAATAACAGGAGGCCGTGATGATTATTTTTAATTATTTTATTGACTTGGCGTTATTTGTCTTTGTACAATAGCAGCCAGTTGGGTATATTTTTGCGTCTCTCAGGAATATACTCATGGAAAAAATGAGAGAGACAAGTTTTATGGCCATTCAGAAGGCCAAAGGAGCACAGTAGTGGCAGCAGGAACAGTAAAATGGTTTAACGGGAACAAAGGCTTTGGATTTATCGCGCCCGATGATGGCGGCGATGATTTGTTCGTTCATCACTCGGAAATCAAGTCGGAAGGCTACGCCAGTCTTGACGAAGGCCAGAAGGTTGAGTTCGAGATAGGAGAGGGCAAGAAAGGCCCTTGTGCGACGAACGTTATCCCCGGCTAATCCAAAGAAAAACACCAGAAAAACCAAGGGGCTCGGTTTAAACGCCGGGCCCCTCGCATTTTGACATTTCTATCACGGACCTACCTGGAAAGTAGGCAAGGATCATAAGATAAAGCCACGGATTGACACGAATTTTGTACATATCTCCCAAAGCCTGTCTCGTAAGTCAGTTCGGCTTTGCGCAAAGTTCAATAGCGCGAATTGGCCGTGATATTTTCCTGCGGCGGTGTCGTATGCCTTCGCGGCGTCGATTTCTCGGGTAAAGCTGCCGAGGAAGATTTTTCTTCCGTTTGCCTGAATTCTGGCCTGCCACTTCTTTTCCCTGGCAAACCATGATACGCCTTTGAACCTGGAGCTGTGTTTTCCCCTTTGCTTTCGCTTGTTCCAAGAGTTCTGTGCCATGCTGGCGAGTCTTAGGTTTGCTTTTCTATTATGCAGTCCGTTATGGTCGATATGGTCGATGCATTGTCCGGGGCGGGCATTCATAATCACGCGGTGCATCGATATTTGCTTCTGCCTGCGGTAGCCGATTGTAACACATCTTGTTGCGTAGTCGCTTCGAGGGGACCTGATCAGGTGCCATTTGTGTTTGGAGATGCGGTCGTAGTCTTCGGGGTCGACTATGGCGTATTTTCCCTGTGTTAAAGGTATTCTTCTGAATGGGTAGCCGTAGCGCAGGCGACGGTACTTGAGCAAAGCGAAAATTAAAAGACGCTCAATAACAGCAGGAATTGAAATTGTGATTTTAATTGTCAGACGCCCCCGCGCCCTTATGGGCTGGCAGGGTGTGCGCCCCACACCCTGCCAATGTCAACCGAAGCCCGCAAACCGTCAAATTCTAACCAACATATAAATCCATAATCCTCGGCGATTGTTTTAAGAATTTGAATTTTGAACCCTGGATATTGTTTCTTATTTCGATATTAGAATTTCGTATTTTCATTTTTTCCGCCGAGGGCAAAAAAAACTGTCCCTCTATAAATGCACGAATGTTCACTTTTGATACGAAAAATGGCTTGGATTTGCGATGTGGGATTGCCGTAACTCGTTTATGGAAGGGGAGTAAAAATTTTTTTATTTTTTTTGGATTTTGCTGTCAGGTATGTGCGCTTTTGATTGATTTTTCGCAAATATCTTACCTATTTTAACGCACCCCGAAGACACGAAGATGATAAGGAACAAAGGAACAGAGGAACAAAGGCACAAAGCGGATGTGTATTGACAAAAGGGAAAAGGGGGGGTATTTTGGGGGCAAGCAAACGAGCGGAACTTCTTTGAAATGATTAGGGATAAATGATTAGTGATGAATTAAGCATGGGGCGCTGCTTGAACGGTGGTTTCTGGGTCCCTGCCCCCTGCATAAGACCTGCTGGGGCAGGCCCCCCAATAAGGCGGGTAGGGGCGAGCTATTGCATGCAGGGATACACGGGGATGGATTAACTGCGATATCTTTGCAAACTAAATACGAGCGACAAGAATGTTTGGCGGGAATTGTGGGTTTGTGGCTTGATAGTATAAAGGCAAAAATGGAATGTTCCTAGTTTATCCCTTTCCCTCTCAATCAAGGTATCTGTAATGGAAAAATATGGCAAATTAACATATAGTCATTTTAGTGATTTCGAAAATAAAGACTATAACAATGGAGTATTGACACTCAACCTTACTTCATGGGGCGAGTTTCACAATGTGGTACAGATTTTCAATGATAAAACAAATTACATTTGGAGAGGACAACGATGCTACCGCGAAGATTGGAAATTAAAATCAACTTTTGATCGAAAGTTCAAAAAGTTTCCAAGCGAAGAGGAAAGGAAAATCAAGCATGATGAGATATTAGAAAAGTTTAAACAGAGATTAGAAGATCTACCAGATAAAAGGAGTAATAGTTTTTCTGATGACGAAATATGGGCCATCGGACAGCATTATGGCCTACCAACACCATTACTTGACTGGACAGAATGTCCTTATATTGCAGCCTATATGGCTTTTTTCAAAAAGGGCACGAATGATCAAAAAGAAAATAGAGTTATATATGCCCTTAATAGGGCATTAAAACTGCTTTTATTAAAAAGAAAAAACGCCAAAACAAAAGAATTGCTGTCAAGGGAACGGTTTGTTGAGTTCCCTGAGTTAAGAGATAATCTTGATGAAATGCAGAACGAGCGATTAAAAAGACAGAAAGGGAAATTTACTAAATCTTTGAACGGGGAAGATATTAAGGTAAATGTTGAAAAATTTTCGAACAAAGGGAAATACAATCAAAAAATAATACTTGCAGAGATTCTGATACCTGACAAAGTTCGTGATGAATGTATATCATTTTTAGAATCTAAAAAGATAACTCATGGAGCACTGTTTCCAGATTTTGCTGGTGCGGTCGAGATTTGTAAAATTGAACTTGGGATTGGCCAATCTTGATAAAAGAAAAAACTTTTAACAAAATCAATTTAACAGAAAAGATGGTGATTTAATTGTTATGGAGCAAGAGATAGATCATAGAAAAAGTACGGATAAGCATGTAATTAAAGATATGCATTTGCATGACGAGTTGCTAATTGCATTCAATCTCATAGAGATCGGATTTGGGGAATTTCAAAATATAGACTCTGAAAATGACTTCTACCATCTTCCGTTTCAATTAGTCTCGAGTGGTTTTGAACGACTTATGAAATGCCACATATGCTTAGGGTACCACGAGCAGAATGGTGCATATCCAGAGAGCAAATACTTGAAGCAATGTGGGGGAAGAAACGGCCATGACTTGGTTAAATTGAAAAATAAAATATTGAGTGATTTCTTTTCGACAAACAATATTCCAGCACTCACGGAGGATCATGTTTTTCTTACAAGTGATAATGAACTTGAAAATCTGATCGCTTTGCTTTCTGAATTTGGCAAATATGCAAGATACTACAACTTCGATGTTGTAACCTCTGCCACTAAACCAAGCATAGATGTGAAATCGTTATGGGCTGACTATGAGAATTCAGTGATTCACTCAAATCCAGATCTATTAGATAAAGTCACTAGCTATGAGTTCACGAATGAAGTATTTCAAGCTGTCAACAGAGAAATAATTATAAGGTTTGAGAAGTTCGTTAGAGCGATTGGCAGACAATTCACTATGGGCCGACTAGGTGCGAAAGCTATGCAATTCTCATCTACATTAAACCCATTTATCATGCTGATGGACGATCTGTTAGGAAGCAAAGATTATAGAAATAGAACGAAAAAGCATAAAAAAAAGAAGTAAAAGTACACAAAAGAACAATATGGGATAAGATAAAAGTGAGAAGGGAAAAGTGAGAAGTAAGAAGGGATGTTGTTAAGAAGGTCAGGACAATCATTGTTTATGTGGTTGCGGCGGCGAATTAGTCGTTAGTCGATAGGGAGCGAGTGGATGCGTACATGAGTTGATGTGTAAATGAGTGGGGGAATTTAGAATTGAGGATGGGGAATTTCGAGTTTTGAATTGGTGTGCAGTGCACACCCTACCGGTATAAATACGAAATCCGAATATTGAAATAACCCGCGCAATAAATTGCGGGGCTAAATATAAATGCAAGCGCGGGGTAAGTTTTAGTAGTTTTCGTAAGCAACCTGTGGCTGTTGATTTTTATGTGGGGGGTAGATTATATTGTCTAAGACCTCAGCTCCGGCCTGGCCGGTCCATGTAATATCGCGTCCTACGCCCTGAACAGTCTGGCAGCCGGCGAAAAAGAACGCCGCGAAAATTAAGGCCACTACGAGAAGGATTTTTATAAGCATCTTTTCAGACTCCACAAGAAATAATACATATCCGTAAAACCTGACCATTTATATATCGGCATACGATGGCTTAGGGCAATAGAGGAGGAAAATAAAAAAAGTGCTGATTTTTTTGGTTCAGGTTAGCTGTCGGTGAGGTCGATTTTATTGGACATTGAAACCACTACAGCGGCTTGGCAATTCGTTTGAACTATATGTTGTGGACGAAGGCCGGCAGTGCCTTTTATGTAGTGGCCTGTGTTATAGGGCGTTAGTTTTGCGGGCGGACAGTCGGCTAAAGAAAAAAAGTTCGGTCTGTCGATACTGGTTAGGTTGGGGGTGCAGCTAAGAAGTTTTGAAGGATATCTTTATGAACAAAAGGGAACTGATCGACAGCATCTGTGAAATTAACAGAGGCGCGAAGCCGGAATTTCTCGCCAGTTTTACCGAGGATGAGCTGAACACTTATCTTGAGAATCTGATGGAACTGGATGTGGAAGTATTGGCTGTGAGCTGCTGAGAGGGTGTGGTAAGAGGAAATACCCTTAAAGCAGCGTGCCCATTCCAAGTTCGTTCGCTGAGTCAGCAACAACATCGGAAGTAAGCCGGCCGAACATGTCTGGTGTGGAGGATGGCATATCAATTGTCCTGGGCGGGGGAGTTGCATTCAGCGTTTGTAACAAGTGATGGGTTTATTTGTAATCGTCGAGCTGTGGGCCGACGAGGGTCCTGCCGATGGGGCTGAGTCCTCCACCCTCTGTATTATTTTGCTTTTTGGGTCGATTTGAACTTTGCGGCCGAGAAGAATTGTCAGGTTTTGTGGTGTCCTGCTGGTCGGTGGACGAGGGAACGAAGGGCAGCGGCTGTGGGGCCTGTTCGGCAGATACAAGCGGGGGCACCTGTGCAATACTGTTCTGCTTGAACTCGACCAGAACGGGCACAAAGCCGGCCGGCACATAAAAAGCAAAGTCAATCCATTTTTCCATGGCTTTGTCTTCGAAATCGTCGCGGGCAACTTTTATCAAGTCATTTAGTCGTTTAATTTGGAGCGTGTCGGCGGCCATTATGTATCCGATGGGGTAAATGTTTTGTCCCTTTCCGGCAAGCGGATTTTTCATATCGGTTTCCCGTTTGCAAATTAACCTTAACTGTGAAGGTGTAAATGTGCCGGCTTCTGCCACTGCACTTTTGTTTATTCCCACCCGCACGAGCATCAGGTTATGGCCGGTTTTTGGCGATAGAGGTTTGCCTTCCGAATCTTTTATGCCTTCGGGTGCGTGCCATGCGGCATTTTTCCCCGGTACTTTTATTGCCTGTACGTTAGTGACAAGCGGTACGTTGTCGGCGATGTTATGTCGATTCAAGAAAAGCTGGTCGAGGAAAGCGGGGTGGAGAGCGGCAAAGCTCCTTTTGCCACTGAGGCTGCCGCTGCTTATGGAACTGAACAATCCCGGAGCAAGGGCATCGGTATTGAACAAGGTCTTGTTTGGCCGCTCGGCATCCGGCCGCCTCTGGTCAAAGCGCTGATAAGGATAGTTGTTTGGTATAGGTGCCATCGCAGAGGCTGTAATCAAGAAGCTGGAGAGGACGAGGCCTGAGAGGATTCCGCAGACGACGCGTCCTATGCGCTCCGGCCAAAGTCCTAAATCGACCTCCTGACGAGTCAGGTACTGAGCGAGTGTTTGCAGTGCCGCGAAAGTGAAAAGGAACAGCAGTAGAAATGACAGCGTCTGCACCCAAGGCGCAGGAATAAATTTTAAGCTTGAATCAGTGCCACCTATAAAGAGTCCTGCCAAAGGCTCGAAGTAGCTGAACGCAACTATACTTGCACAAATGGTAATTATAAACGTGGCAAAAGCCCTGACGAACGTACCTTTTAGATACTGAAAGGCAGCACAGCCCCCCACTATTAACAGTACAATTAAGCTGACCATAACAATGTCACCATCCTTTCGTAATGCGTGAGACGAGGAGCAATTCACGCAATATATCCGGATTATTTTGTCTTTTGCTTTGTTGGCGGAGAAAGCACCCTGATCATTTCGTTTATAGTAGTTGTTCCACCCATGACTTTTCTCAGCGCCTGCTCCTGTAGATAGAGCATTTTAGTAGCTCTGAATTGAGAGCCGATTTCCGAGAGCGACTTTGCCTGTATTATGGTATTTCTTAACTCGTCGTTTATCGCGATGATTTCAAATATGCCTGTCCTTCCGACATATCCTGTGCCCTGGCACTGGTCGCAGGTCATTTCTTTACCTCGTTTTCCAATGAGGATTTTTCCGGTGCGATAAAGGGCTTTTACCTTTTCTGCGGGTATGTTGAACTTTCTGAGAAGCTCTTTATTCGGGGCGTAGGCCTGTTTGCATTCTTCGCAAAGCTTTCTAAGCAGTCGCTGGTTACTTGCGCCGAGCAGTGTCTGTGCGGCAAGCTTTCTATCGCCCACTAATTTTATCCATTTTCCGATTGCCTTTACTACACTATCCGCTTTCAGTGTAGCATATATGACTTTTCCATCTTTAGCGGCCAAGCAAGAGGATTGTGCGGTTTCGGCGTCCTGGCAGTCGGCGACACCGACGATATCCGGGCCCATTCTTACAATTTCCTGCAACTTTTTTGCATATGATGATGTGCCGGTGTCGCTAAGTTTGAAGACGTTCTGAGTAATGTTGGGCAGCTCGGCAGAAGGGCGTCTTTCAAGTGTGTTTATACTGTTAAGGAAAGCGTCATGATTTCTCAACAGTGCATAAAATGTAGTTGTTACTCCTGCTTTTTGGGGGCCAGTTACGATAAAGAGGCCCTGTTTCAGTTCGCGCATTGTATTAAGCTGTTCGAGCTGCTCAGGCATCAAGCCTATCTCGTCTAACCTTGATACGGACTGCTGAGTTACTTTTTTTAGTCTGACCTGCTCCCCTGCGGTTGAGCCGGCGGTTGTTACTTCCCATGCGGTGTCTTCTTTGCCTCGGCGGGTTTTGAATATTCCTTTCTGCGGTTTTCGCTTTTCTTTAGTGTCCAAATCAGCAAGGTTCTTCAGGAAGTGAAGTGAATATTCCATTTGCCCTCTTGCTATAGGCGGCTGTTTCAGGGCTGCACCATCAACGTAGTAAGTTACTTTGTAGTTTTGCGAAGCCGGAGAAAACATAATATCGCTTGCCCTTCGCCAAGTGGCATCAGTTAGAATCTCGTAGGCCGATTTATACCCGAAAAAGTCGGGCGTTTGTGCCTGTGGCAGAGGGACTTCGTTGTTGTTTGCAGTTACAAACAGAAAACCTTTAAGCTCATCCAGTCTCTTTTCTTTGTTTTCGAAGAGGCTTTTGATATGATCGGCGGTGAGGACACGGGCGTAATCCATGACCCTGGAATTTCGGTGCTTTACATAAATAAGAGAAGCCGTTGCTACAGCTATGGCATAGATGAGTGCGCCGATGAGAAAAACAGGTATAAAGAGGAAGATTATTACCGCGGAAGCTCCTGTGGCCAGCAGGACCGCCGTCCACATGACCTCTTTTGTTCCCACAGCCTTTGCATCGTTGTAGACCCATCCAACGATTGGGAGCCATAGAAAAAACAATACCAAAAAGACGAGGAATTTAATTATGGATATATAGCCTGTGTATTCGGCGGAACTTAGAATAAAATCCGGCATAAAAAATCCCAATAATCTAAAACCCGTAACTGAAGGTTTTGGTTTTGCGTTTTCGCTTTACGTATAGTGCTCTCATAAGATGCCGCTAGTACTGGTTCTGATTCCCTTAAGCGCCATTTTTAGTTCCTCTTTGCTTGGTGCGTAGCTATACGCGTCCTTCGGGTCTACAGAACCATCTTTGACCAGCCGGCAAAGGTGATCAGTAAGGTCCTGCATTCCTTCCTGTTGACAGCTTCTTATAACGCTTGGCAAATCAGCTTCGCGTCCATCAGAGATAAGTTTTCTGACGGCGGGATTTGCCAACAGGATTTCCATGGCGGGCATTCTGTCAATTTCTTCAATGAGGCATGGCAGCAGTATCTGGCTGATGATAGCGGTCAGGGCCAGACTTAGAGTTTGCCTTGTAAGGTCTCTTTCTTCCTGTGGAAACAGGTCCAAAAGCCTGTGAATGGCCTGTGAAGCATTTGCCGAGTGCATTGTACCGAAGACAAGGTGTCCGGTTTCGGCGGCCCTCATTCCTGCAGTGACGGTCCTTGCATCGCGCATTTCACCGACGAAGACAACGTCCGGGTCCTGCCGCATGAGGTACCTTAGTGCATCCTCGAAGTCCTGTACGTCGATTCCAATTTCCCTTTGTGAAACGATGGCCTTTGCGTCCACAAAGAGATATTCGATAGGGTCTTCGACAGTTACAATGTGGCATGATCGAGTATGGTTGATATGGTTTATCATTGAAGCGATAGTAGTTGTTTTTCCACACCCTGTAGGCCCTACGACGAGCACGAGGCCCTGGGCCCTGTCGCATATCGTTTCCAGTGTTTTTGGCAGATGCAGCTCTTGAAAGGGAGGAACATTTGCGCTAACTCGTCTTGCAGCAAGAGAAATGAATCCTCTCTGACGGAAGATATTAATTCTGAATCGGTCTTCGTCGCCTATTTCGTGTGCGAAGTCGAGTGTCCCGTGTTCGAGGAAAATCTGCTTCTGGGCTGGAGTTAGAATTTCGAAGATGAGCTGCTCCATTCTGGCTTCGGTCAATATTTCCCCGGTGGTGTCTTTTAGTCTTCCGTATAGTCTTAATTTTGGGGGCTGACCGACTTTCAGGTGCAGGTCGTTTGCCTGAGTTTTGATAGCGACCCGGAAGTACTTGTTTAATTCCGGCTCATTCTTTGAATTCATGTGCTTCGTAATAGGTTTTTCTCCGGCCATAATCAGTGTCAACCTTAAGGTCTTTATTGAAGTAAATCGGTGCTAATCCGTGTAGGCTGTGGTTGAACCTTTCTGACTTTTTCCTTGTAATCGCCGACTTAGACGCAGGAACAGGCGCCTTATGCAGTATGCATTACTCTAACGTTTGTAAAACCAAGTGCTTACATATCATATTATAAAGATTTGCTGCGGTTTGTCAAGCTTGATGCCAGGACAAATATTGCGAATTTTTCAGCACATCTACCTGTGCGTATCGTGGAAAGCCCTATAATTGGCCTGACAATGGAGAACGAGATACCCGCCGATTGGCGGCGTTTTTATTAGGATTTCGGTGGGCACTTACCACAATCTTGCGATGGGTGCCGGAAGCGGCCACGGTATTGCCGCTTTGCTTCTATGCGGATATACATAAGAAAACGACGCTAAAATGCTACCAGAATCAATTTTTCCTCACTTTTTTGACTTAGCGGTTGCAAAAAGTCAGATTTCGGGTATAATGGAAAGAAGACGCATTATATCTAAATAATGACCAGAATGTGAAATAATAGAGGCAGGACATAATGGATAAAAGAAAAGGATTTACGTTAATAGAACTTTTGGTGGTTATTGCAATTATTGCAATATTGATGGCAATTCTGATGCCTGCTCTTGAGGCAGCCAGGC
>JBARPZ010000432.1:0-2929 GCA_049643445.1 Sedimentisphaerales bacterium | reverse complement strand
ATCAGCAGCGGCGGTCCAAACACAAACGCGAACCAGGGAAATGCCCCAAGTAGTATAGTCACTGAAATTGCAATTACAAAGAGGAACGCTGCTGTTATTGCAATAACGGGAAGCACGATTTTTTTGGGTCCCGGCTTTGTCCCGGCGGCCTGTTCTTTCCTCCTTATCTCTGAAGCCTGTGCAAACAATTTAACCGTCTCGTCGCTTAGCAAAACCCAAATGGTATATATGCCTATGGCCGTTCCAATTGGTATTATCATTAGATCGGGAATCGCCAGTATCATGGCAAGTATTCGGGCCCAGCCTCGGCGTTTTAAAAGACCTATGCCCGCGATGACTTCAGGCGCTGACACTAACACAAAGAATCCGCCTATCGCGATGCCCACAATTCCGGCAATGTTCTCTCCCGATATAAGGCCTCCACCGGCAATTACCACAAAGAGAAAAATCCCGAGCAATGTCCCGAGCGTGCCAAAGACCAGACTTAGAACTGCCACGATTGTGATATGCTTTTCCATCCGATTGATGGCGGGGGCCGGAATAAGGGCTTGCCCGGCCCGAGCGATGGGTGCCATGGGCAGGCGACCTTCGGCATTGATAGTTTCAACATCGGTCTTGACCTCGCTGGCGTGCTGGTAACGGCGCTCCGGCTCCTTCTCCAGGGTCCGAAGCACAACATTATCAAGGCGGACGTCCACTTGTACCTTCTGTGATGGCGGCGCGAACCGGCCGATGGGAAGTTCACCGGTCAGCATTTCGTAAAACACTACACCTAACGAGTAGATGTCGGCGCGGTGGTCTACCTGCCCGGGGTGTTCGATTTGCTCCGGGGCCATATAATGAGGCGTCCCCATTGTATGACCGGCCGCTGTCAGTGTATTAGCCGTCGCAGGCTTATCAAGGAGTTTAGCCAGCCCGAAGTCGGAAATTTTCACCCGACCTTTCTTATCGATTAGGATATTCTCCGGCTTGATATCACGGTGAACAATCCCCTCTTCGTGGGCAAACTGAAGGGCCTCGCAGATTTGCGGGATCAAAGCCAAGGCCTCTTTCGGCGAAAGACCCCCTGCCCGAATCACATGGCGTAAATCCGTTCCATCGACGAACTCCATAATGAAATAATACAGGTCCTCTTTTGTCTGGCCAAAGTCGAAAACCGACACAATGCGGGGATTGTTCAGCTTGGCCATAGAGCGGGCCTCGCGCATGAAACGTTCGGTAAAGGCTGGGTCCCGGCCAACCTCCGGAGGAAGGATTTTCAATGCCACCACGCGGTCAAGCTGCTTTTGCCGGGCCTTGTACACCGCCCCCATACCCCCCTGCCCCAGCAGTTCCAGGATTTCAAGCTGGGGAAACTGTTTGGCCAATTCCGCAGGCTCAGGAGGCACAAATCGGCCCGGAGGCGTGCCGGTCGTGGGAACATCGATGCCCTCGTTTGTTGGGCCGGCCTTCTCGGTCGCGGCGCCGGTGGGAAGGCCCAGCTTCATAAGACACTGCGGGCACATCCCTTCCGGCGCATCAGCCGGTAACTTGCCCCCGCATTCATTGCATTGTCTTTCTTCAGCCATAATAACATTCCCTTTCCGGGTATTAGTTGCTTCCACCTGTTACTTAAGCAAACCGGCAAAAAGGTTACATAATATTTACAATTTTTGTCCAGGGATATCGGATAAACCGCTAAGTGTCCCGGCCGTCTCAGCGTATCTTTATCGAGCCGTTGTAGGTTGACAATTCGAGTTTGCCCAGCCCTTCACCGATTTTGCCCTGGAGTTTGTTCTTGCTCACCGTCCCGATAAGGGTAATGGGCAGCTCAGTCTTTATTGAGCCGTTGTGGGTTGACACATTGACTTCCGCCGATAGGTTGGAAGGTGTCTTTAAGTCTATGCTGCCGTTGTAAGTTTTCAGCGAAATCTCACAAACGCCCGGAGCATCGGCAATATAAAAAGTCCTTATGCTGCCGTTATGTGTTGAAAGCCACGCGTTACCAGAAATCTCATCGCATATAACCGCGCCGTTGTGTGTCTCAAGCTTTGTTTCGCCCGATACCCCCGACGTCTTAATCCTGCCGTTATGCGTTGAGCCGTCGACCTTGCCTTTTATATTGGAAACCGTAACAGCTCCGTTATGTGTCCCAAGGAGCAAAATGTTGGTTTTGTTTGGCACCTTCACGTCGAGACTCACACTCACCGATTTGTGCCATCCAAGCATGGGCTTTTTAATTTCGACAGTGATTTTATTACCGGAGTTTTTAAGCCTTACTTTGGTGCGATCAGCAATATCTTTGGCAGTTTCCACGCTTGTTGCCCGGCCCGTGATAACGGCCGTAACATCGCAGCCGTCTTCGTCACGCCCCTCAACCGTGATTGAGCCGTTGTGCGTCTCTGCCTTAAATGAATAGTCCTCAGATAAAGGAGCAGACAACTGCACCGTCCTTTCGAACTTGGCTGACGGAATATCGCACCCGCTTACAACGAGCAGCAGGCAAATAACAACGCCAAAAGCTAATACTAAACACTTCTTCTCCATTTTTGTTTCTCCTTTATTTGTACTGGCTCAATTGATTCTTTCTTACATTTGCCAACTTTATCTAATTGCACACCCATTATTATCTCTGCGCATGATACCAGAGCCGGGCCTGCATTCCAACCTGTTTTCCGAACTCTCACTTCTTTGTCTCGGCTCGCAGCCGCCGTATTGTCGGCGGCGTTTTTCGCCGGATTTTTTTGTATCTTTATTCCCAATATTTGCCTTTCTACTCGTTAATTAAGCAAATCGGAGGAAAGGTTACAGGCGATTGGAGACTTTTTTCAGAAATGTTAATTCGACGGCTCAACGGGCAAGGGCGGCAAAGAGGTCACGAATTTCCTCGTCAATCTGGTCCTCGGTACTGACCGTCTGGGCGATTTCCTCCCGCAGCAGCTTGCGGTAA
>JBARPZ010000431.1:0-4748 GCA_049643445.1 Sedimentisphaerales bacterium | reverse complement strand
TCAATCCCAAAAATGGCGTTCGTGTTCGGTTCACTGATATGGGGATGCACTATCTGGAGCATGGCTCTTTCACTTACCATAGCCTCAGTGACTGGAGCGGCAGGGGCAGGCTTGATGTCCCTGCTCTGGCCCGGGTGCTTGAACTGCCTTTGCCTTATGAACCAAACGACCATAAATTGCCGGTTGCTCAAGATGCGGACGCGGACCTGCTTTCCAATAAGGAGGAATTTGCGATTGGCTATCGGATATTCAAGCCCGACCAGAACCGCAATGAAATTCACGATGGCGTAGACTTGGCCATGTGCTGTGCCGCCGCGGTCGCGGAGTTGCCGGCATGGTATGGCCTGGGCGACCCGCCGGACGAAACATATAAAATCGAGCACGCTCTCGACGGGGTGGAGCAGTGCGACATTTGTGGACAGTGGATTCATATGGGCGGCTGGGAAATCATCAATCCGAAGCTTGGGGTGCATTATCCTGAACCAAACAATCCGTTAGATAGAATGTTTTTGCCTGACTTGGCACTGCACTACATGAACCACGGCTCCTTTGATTGTTACGGCGAAGATCTCGACGATCACAGGGGCAGAGTAAATATTGCGCTATTGCTCCATGTACTTGAGCGGCGCTTGCCTCAATATTGGAATCGCCACCTGTTGCCGCTGGATTATGTTCTTGAGCCGGTCGGACCGTTGGCGCCCGATGCCAATGACCTCGACGGTGACCTTTTGGCCGACAGTGAAGAACTGAAGGCAGTTTACAACCTCTACAATCCGGACCAGGACCGTGACCTCACCTCCGACGGCATTGAGCTTGCCAGGCAATGTGCTGTTGTTGTCAATGAGTTGCCGGTGCACGACCCTAACGGCGGTGAACCTCCACCGAAGCAAACATACAGGATCGAACATGAGGAGCGCGGCCTTGAGATATGTGGTATTTGCGGAGCAATAAGGAACATGGGCTATGTGGAAATCACGAATCCCAATCTCGAATTGAGGATTGAGGTTCCTTATGTAGCTTTACACTATATGGAACACGGTTCATTCAGCCATTTTGGTTATTATCAAGATGAAGGCGGTCTGCTGCATTATGGAAGAATTGACATTGTCCTCTTTGCTAAAGTCCTGGAGATGCCCCGGCATTGCGGCGATTTGGGGACAATATATCTGCCGGGGGATTTGAATGAAGATTGCAGTGAAAACTTCAAAGACATTGCTGAAGTCGCCAACAAATGGCTTGAATGCACCGACCCAGCCATGGACGAATGTGATAAGCTATAAAGGCAGGGAGTGAGTGTTTGGATCTTGAGTCGAAAGAACTAAGACGGTGCGTTGGACAACTGAAGGAGATTGACTTTGAGCTGGCTTGCCTTGCCCTGCTAACTTGCGAAGGACTCAAGCCGTTAAGCAGATGGGAAAAGCCTTTAGACGGCCACGGGCTCGAACTGCTGCAGCAAATGGGCTTACTTACGAAACAAGTTCGCCGAACTGTCAAGACCGGCAAAGAAGTTGTCGAGACTATTTTCGGCTTATCGCCCGGCTATTTTCAATCCTATGAAAAACAGTTTGCCGGCAAGCCGATAGACAAATCTGCTGCGACGGTGCGTTTTGAAGGTTTCTTGTTTGGCTTTCCTCCCTGTTGCGTGGATGAATATATCCGGCACCCCTATGCAGCAAACGGCCTCCCTCCGGAGCATCAGAAAATTTTGTTTCACTGGGCCTGTAAGGATTGCCAAATCACGGCAGCTCTTTTGCCGGGATACCGCCGAATACACGAATATGTAGAAAAATGCTGAATGTGGCAAAACTCTCTTGAGTTGTGTATGTATTACGTGCTGCGTGTCGTGAGAATAGAAAGGCGCCGATAGAGAATTGTTTTAACTGTCTTTTTCTTCGAGCAGCTTTCTGAGGTATTTATTTTCCCGCCGGGTCGCTTCCAAGTCGAAGAGTTGATATTTAATGCATATCCGCAGGTAATCCAGTGATTCCTGCAGATTATCGACGCTTTTTTGAAGTCGCTTACGACCGTCTTGTTCCTGTTGGGCGAGTGAAGCCAGCTTTTTATACTGGTGGCTTTCGATCCCCCCGAATTCTTTCACTAATTCTCTAAGTTTGTCTTCTAATCTTGCCTCATCCATCAATGTTGCTCTTTTTCTTAAGCGAGGCTTTCCCTTTTCCATCACCCTAATCCGGGCCCCTCTGAAGCCTCTGGGTTATAAATTGTTCTTGAATATAGTATTAGAGCAAAGTTCATACCTAAACGTCCTAAAAAAAGCTCTGTGCTTAGCTTTATTGCGTACATCAAAAAACAGCTAAACAGGCCGACACTATGTATAAACCTTAAGTTTTGTCTCTACTATCCGAAACGCAACCCTTATATGGGTTAAAAGCCTGTGTTGCAGGAAATCAACGCCCTGGATTAGCCGGCATTATCTCACCTGATATAATGGGTTTACCGAAAAACAGTTACGATTAACGTTGTTTCTTGTAAACATCTCCGTTGATTTATAGCACCAGTTATCCCAGCCAAGTGTGCCTAAGGAGCAATTTTGGTTTCCCAAAATTGACCCGCTTCCTCGTTTTTATTGGCCCTTCCATTCTCCTTTTAGTGCCGAAGATCGGCCATTGGCGGCTTTGATTTTTTTTTACTTGACACGCAGCAAAAATGTTTTATGTTACAGCGACATTGTCTTGTAATGGGAAATCTCAGATGAGGTTTTCCCCCCACAGGTCTTTTATAGTTGTTTCGAAGGAGGTTGTAAAATGAAACAAATAATCTCAAAACAATTGTGTTTTTCGACAAAAAATCTGTTGCTCCTGTCTGTGGTATTCCTTTTATGTAATCCAGGCTTGTCGCCGGGGTTTTATCTGCTGGATACCTTCGACGACGACACCGCCCTGAACCCACCCAACGGGCCCGAAATCGGCACTGCCGTTTACGCTGGATCAGCCACGCATACGGTCGTAAATTATGGCGGTGATCTGCGTTTACATTCAGCAGATTCAGATATCAATGGAGGTATTTCGATAAGTTACGTCCCGTTTGCCAGTCCTGATGTGGTTGAGGTCAGATACCAGATACTCATAGAAAGCGGCGGCAGTTTATCCGGCCAAAATGCTTTCACGCAGCAAATGATATTGGGACCTCTTGGCACCAATATTCATATGGACTGGAGTAGTGACCATGAATGGGTTTTCAGGATAAGTATTCCCGGCCCCGACCCGCCCGACATCAAAACGGGATTAACATGGGTTGAGAATACATACTATATTATCAACTGGTATATCGACACTGTTAACGATACATTCAGTGTTGATATGTATGATGGTATGGCAGGGATTTTAGGGACTACGTCGATATCTTACAATGCGACCGGTTTTAATCATATGGCCTTTGCATCAAGTTACCCCACTACCGGCTCCCAGAGGATCGATGATGTTAGTATCCGCCGGATCTGTGGCGGCCCGTGCACGTGGTATGTGGATATGGACGCCGCCGGTGGTAACAACGGTCAGAATTGGACGGATGCTTTTACGAGGCTTCAGGACGCACTGGCCATGGCCGCACCGGGTGATAAAATAAAGGTAGCCGAAGGCACTTACAAGCCCGACCAGGGAGGCGGCCAAACATCCGGCGACATCACGGCCACGTTTATGCTCATCGACGACGTCGTTATCGAAGGGGGCTACGCCGGCTTTGGCGAACCGGACCCGAATGCCCGTGATATCGAAGTTTACGAGACAATCCTCAGCGGTGACCTTAAAGGCAACGACGGTCCGAACTTCACTAACAATGCCGATAATAGCCACCATGTTGTTAGTGCCAACATAAGCGGCGGCGGTACTGTCCTCGATGGCTTTACTGTCACGGCCGGCAATGCCGTTGGCTCTAATCCGACCGGTCAGGGCGGCGGTATATACATAGGTTCGGGCAGCCCGATTCTGGCCAATTGCACTTTTATCCACAATAAGGCGGCGAGAGGCGGTGGTGCATCCAATTCTAATTATGGGTCCGACGATCCGTCTTTTATAAGTTGCAAATTCATAGGTAACTCGGCAGGAGTTGGCGGGGCAATGGAAAGCCAGGGTGGCGAGCCCAGCCTGACCAACTGCGTCCTCAGCGGTAACACCTCGACTAGCGTTGGGGGTGGACTGAATAATATGGGAAACAGTAATGCCACTATGACCAATTGTACGCTCAGCGGCAACTCCGCGGTCAATGGCGGGGGCATTTTCAACACGTTCGCGACCGCAAGTATAGAGGTGCTCAACTGCATCCTTTGGAGCAATAGTGATTCCGGCGGCAGCGATGAATCCGCCCAGATTCATATTGATATGGGCACGGCAAGTGTGGATTATACCTGCGTTCAGGGTTTGAGCGGAGGCCTTGGCGGCACGGGCAATATTGGTGGCAATCCCTTGTTCGTGGATGCCGACGGTGCCGACGACGTTATCGGCACAGAAGACGACGACGTGCATCTGTTAGAAGACTCGCCCTGCATCGATGCGGGGCATCCCGCAGTTGAATACCAGGATATTGACGGCAGCCGTAATGACATGGGTGCCTACGGCGGGCAGTTCGGAGAAATATACGAACCATCTGTATATACCGGAACCGGTTTTATCATTACCAACATCGGAGACCTTCCCACCACGGAGATAGGCCAGGATGCGAACGAGCCGAATGTGGGATTGGCAAACGTCGAGCCGGATGTGGCGGCGCTGTTTGGCGTTCCAGAATACAAAGAC
>JBARPZ010000430.1:0-6754 GCA_049643445.1 Sedimentisphaerales bacterium | reverse complement strand
AAGCTCAATCACCTCCCGTAACACCGACCGAAACCCCGCCACAAAGCCAGCAGCCGCTTACACCTCATCGCGGCACTCTCATTCTTGTGCTTGGGATACTTGGCCTCGTCTGCTGCATCATTTGCGGCATCATTGCGTGGGTAATGGGTAACAATGATCTAAAGCAAATGGCTGCAGGAACGATGGACCGGTCGGGCGAGGGTTTGACCAAGGCCGGCAAGATTTGCGGCATTATCGGTGTCGCGATGCAAATTGTGGGCATTGTTCTCTTGGTTATCTGGCTGATTTTAGTTTTCCTCGTAGGCGCAAGCGCAGTCGTGTCGCAATAAAACAGACTCGGCAAGATGAAATTTGAGGTAGTCCACGTTTTCCGGCGTCCGCGATGGCTATTGTGGGCTGTATTGCGGTATGTGGTCAAAGTAGGTACACAATCGAGTATGTACACAAAGCAACGTTTTGATAAAGGGCAGAAAGAGTCACAGATGCGATACAGAAGGATTAAACTGGCGATGTTTGTTGTCTGGGTCATTGTTAGCGCAGCGATTCTCTGTACACTCATTGTCCCTTTTATGTTTTCGCATGATTCTGTCGATGTCTTTGTACCAGAATGTGAGTGGAAGGTAAAATACAACAAAGAGTGTCCGTTATGTGGGATGACCAGTAGCTTTTTCTATATCTCAGAAGGTAGGTTCAGACAAGCACGTCTGGAAAATGGGCTTGGCATCTATCTTTATTTGCTTTTTATTCTCAACGAAATTATAATCATATTCACTTCAATTAAGAAAGGGATAAGAAGGAAACAGGCTTTGAAAGAAACCTTGTCTGTCATTAAACAAATGTTAACACGAGAGCGAAAGGAGATGTTGTATGCAAACACTTAGTCTTATCTGTGGCATATTTGCAATTATTGGCATGATCGTGGGATTTTTCCCATGTCTCGGTGCTTTGAATTGGGTGAACATTCCCCTTGCTGGGATCGGATTGATTATCAGTGTTATCGCTCTTGCCACAGCTAAAGAAGGAAATAAAGGTGGTTCAATCGCAGGTGTTGTTTGTTGCGGAATAGCAATATTTTTCGGCATAATGCGTTTAATTCTTGGCGGAGGCGTGCTTTAGAATCAAATGGTTGGCGCTTGGCGGTGCAGTTTGGTTTTGTGGATTCACAGAATTGGGTTGTTATATATGCCAATGAGCTAACTTTATTCGATAGCTTAATAAGGTAAATCCATGGTTGTTTAGGAGAAACTTATCGTGGAAGAACAAACTCAAGGACCCGCAGAGAAAGTAGAAGTTCAGACTGTCGCTCAGCAGCCGCTTAAGCCTCATCGCGGCACTGCCATCCTTGTTCTGGGAATAGTTGGGCTGGCTATCACCTTACTTTTTTCGTTTTGTTGCGGTATTTTTTCTAGTATAGCCGGATGTATCTGTGGCATAATCGCGTGGGTAATGGCTAACAAGGACCTTAGGGAAATGGCTGCAGGAAGAATGGACCCTGCCGGCAGGGGCTTGGCCAAGGCCGGCAAAATATGTGGAATTATCAGCATCATACTTGCCATCGTGGTCTTTTTCATCTCGCTGTTGTTCTTAGGTTTCGTTGGCCTTAGCCACTTCGTCCAGCAGTCGCAGCCAATGTAGGACTACCTCGGTCAAATGAAGATTAACGTGGTCCATGTTTGTCGTCGTCCTCAATGGCCCGTTTGGGCCGTCATAGTTGTGTTGGGATGGCTGGCCCTTGGCGGCGCTGCCGTATGGCTGAGCTCATATCATGACCGGGTTGTCTCGCTTTGTCTGATAAAGCGGGTCACCGGCCTGCCGTGCCCTACCTGCGGCTTAACGCGCGGGGTATTGTCTCTGTTGAGCGGGGAGCCCGGCCCGGCCTGGCTGTATAATCCGCTTCTGTTTTCGGTATTGGCTTTGTTTATTGCGGTAACCGGCATACGAATCCTCTTTGCCCGCGGTCTAAGAATCCGCTTGACTGGCACCGAACGCGCTATCGCCTGGCTGCTTGCCGCTATACTCTTTGCCGCCAACTGGGCATACGTCATTTTCTACGTCCACTGAGTTTCACGATTGTCTTTTAATGGGATTAGGGTATATTTGTCGAATTACTTTATTGATGTTATTCATGGGAATATCGGCTTATGGCTGACTATAGAAGGAATAACTGGCCTGCCAGAATCAAAAGGACCTGCACGTCGGTGCTGCCTGTTTCCAAAACACGCGAAGGCGAATGTATTCATTGCAGCGCCTGCTGCAGGCTGCCTAATGTTTGTCCATTTCTCGAATCCGGGCCGGATGGAAAATCTTCCTGTTCTATTTATCCGATTCGTCCGTTAAATTGCAGAAAATACCCGAGAACCGAATCAGAGTTTATTACGGCCGATACATGCGGCCATACATTCCGGTGACGAATGGGATTTTGATGACATAATCTTTCTTATAGGGGGGAGGGGGGGCGTTTTTCTGTTTCTAAGCACACTGTTATTTTTTCCTTATCCGGCGTCTTTTACTTCAGGGTTTTAGCGCCGGTCCTTTTACAGATTATTTCCTTGATCGCCGTCCGGCAAACGCCAGAAAACTGCCAACTGCTAACAATACCACTGTCGCCGGCTCCGGTATCGGGACTGGAATCTCCTGTGGTAGCGGGGGCTCTGGTTCGGGAGGCTTCGACGGTGCTCTACGTACGCTTGGTTTTACTCCACCTCCACCGCTGTATCCCTGTCTGGAATAATCCGCAGAACTTGCCCTCAGACCGCCCCAATAACCACCGGGTATGCTCTGTGCCATCTCTGCCACATCCTCAAGCTCGTATTCGGCTCGCTCAAATATCGCGACAACGATTTTCGGTGCATCAAGATACGCCGTAGTGCGATTTAGTGTGGGGTCACTCACATCACCCAGCCAATAAACGAATTGATAGCCGGCTTTTGGAACCGCCGTCAAAGTAACGCTTGTGTTTTGTTCAAGGTAATGAACCCCTGCGCCTGGAGTTATTGTGCCACCATTGTCAGGTATTTGTTGAATCAAAAGCACAGGCCTACCTGTTTCGCAATATGCCGGTTCAGGCAGACCGCAGAAAAAAACCGCAAGCAATATGACGAATATTACCTTCTGACAGCCAATGGATATTGTGTTGTTCTTTATCATCCCCACTCCGGTTATAAATGTTACCGCACAAACGCAAATTATCTTACCGAACGTGCCTCCTTCGCCTCAAAAATGTCAGCATACCGAAGCCGAGTAATGCTATCGTGCTCGGCTCAGGATTAGGAATCGGTGGCTGATTAGCATAAGTTTTACTAAACGTATATGTACCCCAATCCCAGTCCTTATCGCTGCGGAGCACTAAGAAGTATGAATGCTCGCCTTCGACTAAAAGGCTGTCATCAAACTCCCAGGCCCCCATTATACCAAGCGCAGTCGACGAAGTAATATATGCCATGTCCGGCTGTACGCCTTCTTGGCCTGGGTCGCCCGGCGAATCGTTGACCGAACCGATATTATCGTTTACCGGGTCGGCGAGAGCGCCTTCACCAATACCGGCTATGGCAAAATATTCGGAAGGGAAAGTGCTGGTATCATCAGTGAATATCTGATACGCATAAATGTATCGCCCGGTTCCAGGTGCTGTAAAGCCGTCAGCTCCGATGAACTCATCCGGGTTAGTATCTGTGTCATAAACGGCATACTCTATACGCCCGCTGTAATAATGCGATCGCCCCTGGTAGTGTGAGCTGTCCGGCAGTATTGTAGTGATAGTTGCTCCTGCAGTCTGGACAAATAGTATCGCAATGACCAAAATAATGAATACGTTGATTTTACTTGTATGCTTCTTCATTTATCCTCCTCCTGTAAGAACACTTAATAAAGCCGCTTTGCGGAAATGAGTATTCCTCAGAATTCAATTCCGGGATTAAGGATTCCCTTCCACCCCATTTTTGTTGTTTCTCTCATGCCCACACTAATGGCACATGATACAGCTTAACTCAAGGTTTATAAACTCAGTGTTAATAGTAATTAAACCAAATTTGCTCCTAAAAGTCAAGGCTTTTCTCGTATTGCCGACTTTGCTGTTGAGCGAACCATAGCCAATCGTCCCGTAAAATCACGTAAAAGCAGTGTAATATGCGGTTTTCATGTGTAATAAGGATGCTGGGAATTTTTGCAGGAACGGCCGCTGTTGGTAAAAAATATTCCGGCTTATTGTTCAAAGCCGATAGTGCAGATGCACCCGGTTTTTCACAAGCTCGGTCCGATAAAATCAGCCGTCTGTTTTTTCAACAGTTGCTTTGGAGAGAGTTCTTAGCTTTTCTTTATTGGTTTTCTTCGTATCGGCTTTTGCTGGACGAATCGGCTGATATTGCGAATCGCCTGGCGGAGACGCTGCTCATTTTCCACAAGAGCGATACGCATATAATCTTCTCCGTTCTCACCGAAGGCCCTGCCCGGCGCGATTGCAACCTCTGCATGCTCCATGAGGTCCACTGCGTAATCAATAGTTCCTTTACCTCCAAGGTGTTCGGCCGGCACTTTTGCCCATACGAACATCGAAGCCCGCGGCTTTTCCACCTCCCAGCCGATCCTGGCAAGCCCATCGCAGAGTACGTCCCTTCGGGATTGATACTTTTGGTTCTGTGCGGCAATTTCGGCCTCGCATTCCCGCAGCGCGATGATGCCCGCTATTTGGACCGCTTGAAATATTCCGTAATCGTAATAGCCCTTTATCGTCGCAAGGTATTCGAGCATGTCCCTGTTGCCGGCGGCAAAACCGATGCGAAAGCCCGCCATATTGTATGGCTTGCTCATCGTAATAAATTCGACGCCGATATCTTTCGCACCTTTTACCGAAAGAAAGCTCGGCGGCTTATACCCGTCAAAGCAGGTCTCACCGTAGGCAAAATCGTGAATCACGGCTATGCCTAATCGCTTTGCCAAATCAACAACCGGCTCGAAAAATCCCTCGTCCACCGTCATCGCTGTCGGATTGTGTGGGTAATTGAGTATCAGCAGCTTCGGCTTCGGATAAAGGTTC
Source organism: Sedimentisphaerales bacterium (assembly GCA_049643445.1). Lineage (GTDB taxonomy): Bacteria > Planctomycetota > Phycisphaerae > Sedimentisphaerales > Anaerobacaceae > CS2-K091. The sequence continues at coordinate 1,722 of JBARPZ010000430.1, read as the reverse complement.
TCGCAGACCATCGCGATGTTATCTATAAATTTTTGATCGCAGCCAAGAGGAACCGATATCACGTTCGCACCGGCTAAAGCGACCGCATAATTATGAATTGGGAAGGCGGGGTCAGGCACAATCGCCGTATCCCCGGGTCCAAGCATTGCCAGGCACAAGTGGCTGAAACCTTCTTTGGAGCCGATGCACGCCAGCACCTCAGTTTCCGGGTCCAGCTTCACATTCCATTTTTGCTCGTACTTGGCTGCGATTTCTTTGCGCAGCCCCTTGATACCTCTTGACGCACTGTATCGGTGGTTGCGCCCGTCTTGTGCGGCCTCGCACAGCTTGTCGATAACGACCTGCGGCGCCTTGTCGGAAGGATTGCCCATTCCCAGATCGATAATGTCGGCGCCCGCCTGTCGCTTGGCCAGTTTCAGTGCATTCAATCGCCCGAAAAGGTAGGGCGGCAAACGCTTAATCCTCTGTGCCGGCTCAATCTTTTTGTCGGAGATCCGCCTGTTGAGGTTATCCTTCTTAAACTCAGACATAATCATTCCTGCAAATAAAAAACTTTTCCTTAACTACAATCGGACAGTCTACATCCAACAGGTGAATTTTCAAACCATTTTATCTACGAGCTTCGATTGCAGATAAATTTCGGCTTACAGCAATATTCAAGCCCGGATAGACCTACCTTGACGTTAAAGCCCACAAATCCTGGTGTGGTATAAACTCTTTTATGTAAACAGGTTATACAATTCGGACCGGGCTGACTTAGCACATTACCGAAAAAATATTAAAAAAACCCATTTTTTTGTTGTGGCAAGCAGCGTGTTTTGGTATTTTACTCTATAGCATAGAGTACTCTGTAGCATAGAACTTGATTAAGGAGTTTTTCTTATGGATGTATCAGAAAAAGAGGCCCATGATTCGTTAGAGCAAATTCGAGCAACGTTTGGCCATACGAAAAAGAAAATCGCTGCCGGCTCTACGGCCCCTATTCTCATATTGTGGGGCGCAATTTGGTTCGTTGCCTACCTTGGGACGTATGTAGCCTATTTACTCGAATTTAAAGTCTACTGCCTTAGACTGACGAGCAGTTTCAGCATCGGTATTCACGTTACTGGTCTATGTTGGATGGTGTTAGTCCTGATTGGCATGGCTGCTTCCTGGGTACTCGGCGTCAAAAGAGCGCCGGTAAAAAGCCCGCACAATAAACGTTGGGGCTTTTGCTGGCTGATTCTGTTTGTTTATGCAGGCGTATGGCTTTCCTTGCTTTGGCCCTGGAATGATTATCAGATAAGCGCATTTATGGCATCGGTCCCAATGTTTGCCTATGTCGTAATGGGTTTATGGACAGACCGAGTTCTGCTTTGGCTCGGCATCGTGGTGACACTATTGATAATCGTTGGTTTTTTCCTGTTTCATTTCCAGCCGGCGTTTTGGCTCTGGATGGCAATACTGGGCGGCGGAGCACTGGCCGGAACAGGTCTTTATATTCGTAAAGCCTGGAGATAAAAAATGCCGGAAATCAACACAATAATCCATCAACCCGCAAGACTGAAGATTATGGCATCGCTGATTGCCCTTGACCCCGGAGAGCAGGTCGATTTCGTGTATCTGCGAAAAATTCTCAATCTCACGGACGGCAACCTCGGCGCCCATCTGGCAAAGCTAGAAAACGCAGGTTACGTCAAGATTCAAAAAACCTTTATCTCCCGAAAGCCGCGCACGTTTATC
>JBARPZ010000429.1:0-9264 GCA_049643445.1 Sedimentisphaerales bacterium | reverse complement strand
TGGCAAAGGCGAACCCGGTCGGCTATGAACAGCTTGCTGAAGCGAAGGTGCTGGAGGGGCCGGAAGCATGGGGACCTATGGCCATCGCTTCCGGAAGATTGATTGTCCGCGATATGAACCGAATGATATGTCTCGACGTCACCGGCCAATAGCCAAGTGACATTGAAGTCAAGGCTTGTTTCTGTTAAAATGAATGGCTTGAAAATTTGAATGTGAAAATTGAGAAGATATCAAAATGAACACGCGATTAGGAACAACAAACATTAAAATATTAGTAGCTGTGCTTGTTGCCATTGCTATCGCCGTTGTTGCTCTCATGCGGCTCGATACGACAGGTAAAAAAGGCAGCGGTCTTGGTGAAGAGTTCATCTACGACCTTAAAGACCTGGGCAAAATTGACCCTAACCTGATTCTTTATAAAGAATCGGCTCCGGCAATTGATACCGGCTTCTCTGTTTCCCACAGCATCGCAGTGGCGCCTGACGGATCAATCTATATAGCCGGAGATAAAACTATTCGCGTCCTTGCAGAAAGTGGGAATTTGCTTGGCGAGATAAAGCTTGCTGATATGCCAAGGTGTTTGACCGTAGCCGGTGACGGAAAGATTTATGTCGGTATGAAGGACCATGTCGAAATCTATGATGGCCACCGAACACGGCTGGCAGCATGGGAGAACTTGGGTAATAATGCGGTCTTGACCAGCATCGCCGTTTCAACAAATGATGTCTTCGTCGCCGATGCCGGAAATCGCATTGTTCATCGATTCGACAAAACAGGAAAGTTAATCAATCGTATCGGTGCCAAAGACAAAGACAGAAATATCCCGGGCTTTTTTATCCCCAGTCCCCATTTCGACATCGAGGTCGCCCCCGATGGACTGTTACGGGTAGTCAATCCCGGAAACCACCAAATTGAGGCCTATACATCCAATGGGGACCTTGAATTTTCGTGGGGCAAATTCTCCAACACAGACTTGAAAGGATTCTGCGGCTGCTGCAATCCAGTCAATTTTGCCATACTGGCCGATGAAAGTTTTGTCACCGTCGAGAAAGGTCTCATACGCATCAAAATTTACGACCCCGAAGGAGCTTTCGTTGGCGTCGTCGCCGGTCCGGAACAATTGGTACAAGAGGGTACATCCCGTATCTGTAACACGGCCGCTGAGTGCCAAACCGGCAGTTTTGATGTAGCAGTTGACTCCCGCGGTAGGATTTTAGTGATGGATACAATCAAGAATGTGGTTAGAATATTCACCAGAGATCCCCAAAAATAATAACTGGTGGTTGAGGTTCATAGGGAATTAAGGAAGAATAATGAGCAAAAATCCGCAACAGGAACAAACCCGCCGACAAATGCTTATTGCGGCATTACGATATGGAGCGTTGGGTCTGCTCGGATCAACTGGCGGTGCCGCCGTCTTTGCGGGAAAAAAGAACAATACGCAAAACACCGTATGGCAAATCGATCCCGAAATATGTATCGCATGCGGCAACTGTGCCACCTACTGCGTACTGGAAGAATCGGCCGTAAAGTGTGTCCATGCCTACGCAGTGTGTGGATACTGTAGAATTTGTTTCGGCTTCTTCGGGCCCGAACCCGCGGATATCAACGAGGCCGCAGAAAATCAACTCTGCCCCACCGGCGCGATAAAAAGAACTTTTGTAGAGGACCCCTATTACGAGTATACCATCGACGAACCTCTCTGTATGGGTTGCGGCAAATGTGTCTTGGGCTGTAATACTTTTGGAAACAGCTCACTTTTTCTTCAGGTACGCCACGACCGCTGTTTGAATTGTAATGAGTGTTCGATTGCCGCGGCTTGCCCTTCGGGAGCATACAAGCGGGTTCCCGCCGACAAGCCTTACCTGCTTAAGAGGGTGGACCACGTTTAATGATACGTCTCACTTATATCACAATCAGCTTGGCGCTTTTTCTGCTTCCCTGTACTTTTGCATCGGCAGTAGAACGTTTCCCCCCGCCGGACTTTGAAAGCGGCTACGTACAACCGACCCCTACTGCACCGGGTCCGCGACAGACTGTTTACGAATACATAGATACGTTAGTGCTATTAGCCGCACTCATTTTGTCCACTTTTTTGGTCTTAAAAACACGCAAACGCCGGGCAATATTCGTGATGATGATCTTCTCACTTATTTATTTCGGCTTCTGGCGAAAGGGCTGCGTCTGTTCGATTGGAGCGATTCAAAATGTCGCCTTGTCCTTCTTCGACCCAAACTACGCCGTCCCGATTACAATTACGCTGTTTTTCCTGCTCCCGCTGATATTCACATTGTTCTTCGCAAGATCTTTCTGCGCGGCCGTATGTCCCCTCGGTGTCATCCAGGATCTGGTACTTCTACGCCCGACTTCATTGCCCCAATGGCTCGAAAACGGATTACGCCTGTTTGCTTATGTTTATCTGGCCGCCGCGGTTTTGTTTGCTGCCACCGGCAGTGCATTCATCATATGCCGGTATGATCCCTTCGTTTCCTTTTTCCGCTTGAGTGGAAGCTTTAACATGTTGATACTCGGAGCATGCTTTTTGTTCATAGGCATGTTCATAGGCCGGCCCTACTGCCGCTTTATATGTCCCTATGGCGTAATTTTGAGGCAGCTTTCGCGCATCTCGAAATGGCGTGTTACCATTACCCCTGATGAGTGTATAAAGTGCAGACTCTGCGAAGATTCGTGCCCCTTTGGTGCTATCAAAATCCCTACTGAAGACTGGCCGGCCCACGATTATAATAAAAGTAAAAGAAGACTCGTGTTTCTGATTATTCTCCTGCCCATATTAGTCCTGTCATTTGGCTGGATCGGATCCGTACTTCGACCCGTCACATCACGAGTTCACGCTACGGTCAGGCTTGCTGACCGCATATACCTCGAAGAAACCGGCCAGGAAGAAGGGACAACAGACGCCAGTAACGCCTTCAGAGCAACCGGCAAAGAAATCAAAGAGCTTTACGCCGAAGCTTTGGCCATCCAGTCAAGGTTCGGACTCGGCGGCTGGCTTTCCGGAGGATTTGTCGGCCTCGTCATCGCACAAAAACTTATTGGCTTGTCTCTCAGACGCCGGAGGACAGATTACGAAGCCGACAGAGCAGGCTGCCTGGCGTGTGGTCGATGCTTCGAATATTGTCCAAAAGAACACACGAAGCGCAAACTCGCCAAAGAAACGATTGGTGAAAGCTGATGAAAACTCAGATTGACGATAACTATAAAGAGCCTTCTATGAATACTAAGGTGACAAGCCAATGGTATCACACAGCAGTCGCCACTGCGGTTATCGGCGGCGTATTTTCTCTTATCGTACTTGAACTCATGCTCTTCAATTACTTTCAGAGAACAGTTGCCGAACCTAAGCGAACGGAAGAGTGGGAGGCCCTCAAAATACAACTTCGACAACAGCCTGATGACCAGCAGCTTATATCGCAGATTCAGGAGTTGGATTCCCAGAGCGTTGTAGACCCCAATCGGGCAAAAGAGTTGGAGGTTCTCAAAACAGAAATTCGTGACAATCCTGACGACAAGCAGCTCTTGCCAAAGATTCGCCGGTTGTATCTACAAATTAGACAAGACAGGATTCGCAAATTGGACTTGCAGATTAGGCAAATCAGAATGCGTCGATGGGACTTTTCCCAAAGAGGAAGTTACCTGCTCCTAAGCGGTGTCATAGTATTTTTAATCGGCTTCAAATCCGCATCCGCTTACAAAAAGAAACTGCCCGAACCCCAGCCTCCCCCTGATAAACTCAATCAGCAAGTCCGCACAGCAATATACGCTCGCTGGACCGTAACCGTGGGCTTGCTCATACTCGCCTCATCAGCGATGTTTCTTGCAACCAGGCCCTGGATTGATTTCAGTGCAGCCGACATGCAGGCTACCTCTTATCCTTCGATGGCAGAGATTAAAAAGAACTGGCCTTGTTTTCGGGGGCCCGGCGGACTCGGAATTAGCGCCTATACAAATGTCCCTGCGAGTTGGAACGGCACGAAAGGTGAAGCCATTTTATGGAAAAGCAAGGTGCCGTTGCCAGGGCACAATTCTCCGATAGTCTGGGAGGACCGCGTTTTTGTCACCGGAGCAGACCAAAACACTCGCGAAGTGTACTGTTTTGATGCACTTTCGGGCAAGCTTCTATGGAAACGTGGCGTGACAAGCGGCAGTACCAAACCTATTGAGGTGATGGATGATGGGGGGCCTGGTTATGCCGCACCCACCGCCGTGACGGATGGCCGCCGGATTTGTGCCATTTTCGCAACTGGAGATGTTGGCTGTTTTGACTTCGATGGTAAGGAACTCTGGATACGAAATTTAGGCATCCCCGACAATGGATATGGACATTCGACTTCACTTGCGATGTATCGAAATCTACTATTGATTCAATATGACCAGGGGGGCGCCGAAGACGAAATGTCGAAGTTAATAGCCTTAGAAACGTTTACCGGCCGCACTGTCTGGGAAACGAAACGACCCGTCCCAAATTCATGGTCATCGCCCATTGTAGCCGAAATTGGGAATCAACATCAGATAATTACCTGCGCTGATCCATGGGTTATAGCGTATGAACCAAACGGCACAGAAATTTGGCGGGTGAAATGCCTAGGTGGTGAAATTGCTCCATCGCCAATTTACGCCGCCGGGCGGATATTTGCCATAGAACCCTATGCCACACTGATTGCCATAAAGCCGGACGGCCGCGGAGACGTTACTAAAACCCATATCGACTGGAGCATTGAAGAAAACACTCCGGATACATGTTGTCCGGTTAGTAATGACAAATTCATATTTATGCTGACATCAGATGGAATGCTCACCTGTTACAAAACCGCGGACGGAACGAAGGTGTGGGACAAAGACTTGCTAATGAATTTTCTTGCGTCCCCAAGCCTCGTCGGTGACCACCTCTACCTGCTAAGTGAAAAGGGGGTTATGCTTATTGCTGAGATCAGCACAGAATATAAAGAAGTGGCCAAATGTGAGCTTGGCGAGGACTGCTTTGCCTCACCCGCTTTTATGGATGGCCGAATCTATATCAGGGGGCTGAAGAATCTGTACTGCATAGGAGACAAGGAATCCCCAAAACAACCTTAATTGGGCTTGTTTAAGCTAAGAATAACTGATGAATGAGTTGGATTTAACATTTATAGACGAGGTTGTCAGCAAAATCGGTACCGGCCCCGAGAAGGTCCTCGAGATACTACAGGCCCTCCAGGGACACTTTGGTTACCTCCCTACTGAAGCTCTCGAGCGGGTCTGCGAGATCACAGATATCACACCTGCATCCATCACCGGCGTCTCCACTTTCTATAGCCAGTTCAGACATCGACCGGCCGGTCGGCATATGATTAAGGTCTGCATCGGTACCGCATGTCACGTCAAAGGTGGCCAGCAGATTTACGATGCCTTCCAGCGGGACCTCGGCATACCGGAAGGCGAGGATACCGACCCGCAAAAGTTGTTTACTATCGATAAAGTCGCCTGCCTGGGATGTTGTATGCTCGCCCCTGCGATACAGATTGATGACATCACATACGGGCACCTGACGTCAGACAAGGTACCGATTGTCATCAGGGACTTCCTCGAACAGCAAAAAGCTCAGGCACAACAGGCCGAAGGCCCGGCCTATACAAAAAGCGATGGAATCCTCGGTGAAATCCGGATATGCCTTGATTCAAGCTGTGTCGCCAGCGGCAGTGCTAAGGTATACCAGGCTTTAAAAAAAGCCGTTAAAGAAACCGGCGTAAAAGTCATCGTCAAAAGTGTAGGCTGTTCCGGAATATCTTTCCTGACGCCGCTTGTCGAAGTGGTCATGGCTAATGGTGTTTCGTTTCGCTATGCACAAGTCATGCCAGACGACGCCAGGGCCATTGTGCTCAGGCACTTCAAACCCAAACAGATTACGCGGAAAATCAGAAACACCGTTTCCACAATGCTGGATAAACTGCTGACCGACAAGGCCTGGGAGCCGGTGACACGCTATTCCGTTGACGTGCGGGACCGACCGGTGGCCGGCTTCTTGGAAAAGCAGGAACACATCGCCACCGAGCACTGCGGCTGCATCGACCCCCTGGACCTTGACGAATATATCCACAATAACGGATTCAAAGCATTGCAAAAGACTGTATCCGAGATGAGCCCCGAACAAGTTATCACCGAGATAAAACACAGCGGGCTTCGCGGCAGGGGTGGGGCAGGCTTCGACACTCATCTCAAGTGGTCTACTGTATCTAACGCTAACTCTAAGAAAAAATATGTGGTTTGCAACGGTGATGAGGGAGACCCCGGCGCATTTATGGACCGGATGTTGATTGAGTCTTATCCGTACCGCATTATCGAAGGCGCCGCTATTGCCGCCTATGCTGTCGGAGCCGACCAGGGATATTTTTACATTCGTGCAGAGTATCCGCTTGCCGTCAAACGAATGAACCAGGCGATAAACACCTGTCAGCAGCGCGGATTTCTCGGCAAAAACATTATGAAAAGCAAGTTTTCATTTCAGATAAAAATTGTGGCCGGCGCCGGCGCGTTTGTATGCGGTGAGGAAACCGCCCTGATAGCCAGTATAGAGGGACGCCGCGGCATGCCCAGGTTGCGTCCGCCATATCCGGCTGAATGCGGACTTTGGGGTAAGCCAACGCTGATTAACAACGTCGAAACATACGCCGTCGTCCCCTGGATTATACGTAATGGGCCCAAAGCTTTTGCACAGTTTGGCACAGCTACAAGCAAGGGAGCTAAGGTCTTTGCCCTGGCAGGAAAGATAGCAAGAGGTGGTCTGGTTGAAGTGCCTATGGGTATTTCCATACGCCAGATCATAGAAGACATCGGAGGAGGAATTGCCGAAGGTTTGAAGTTAAAGGCCGTACAGGTGGGAGGACCATCCGGCGGATGTGTCCCCGTCGAGATGGCACATATTCCCGTGGACTATGAAACGCTCAACGATATTGGGGCGATGATGGGCTCCGGAGGAATGGTCGCACTCGATGAAACAGACTGCATGGTCGACATCGCCAGATACTTCCTCGAGTTCACACAGGACCAGTCCTGTGGAAAGTGCACTTTCTGCAGAATCGGAACCCGGCGCATGCTGGACATTCTCGAAAGGCTCTGTGCCGGAGAGGGCAAAAAGACAGATATCGAGGAACTGGAACATCTGGCCCAAATGATTAAGAATACAAGCATCTGCGGACTGGGCGGAACTGCACCAAATCCTGTTCTCTCAACTTTAAAATACTTCCGCGACGAGTACGAGGCACATCTGAACCAACGTTGCCCTGCCGGCAGATGCAAGGCCCTTATTACATATTCGATAACGGACGATTGCATTGGCTGTACCTTGTGCGCCCAGCATTGCCCTGCCGATGCCATCGAAATGAAACCGTACCAGAAGCACGAAATTGACACGGAAAAATGTATCCGCTGCGGGACATGCAAAAGTGTATGCCAATCTGACGCGGTTAAGGTCGAGTGACAATGCCAAAACTGACCATAGACAATCATCAGGTTGAAGTAGATGACGGTGCCACGATTCTCGACGCCGCCGGCAAACTGGGAATTGAAATTCCCACGATGTGTTTCCTGAGAGGGTATAAGGCTTCAACAAGCTGTATGCTGTGTGTCGTCAAAGTTAATGGTTCGGACAAACTGCTTCCAGCCTGTGGAACTATCGCACAAAACGGTATGAAAGTTGAAAGCGATTCAGACCAAATCCGTCAGTCCAGAAAGGCCGCGTTGGAATTACTGCTCAGTGACCATGCCGGTGATTGCATTGGACCCTGTCAGGCTGCCTGTTCCGCTCACATGAACATTCCGTTGATGATTCGCCAAATCGCTGCCGGCAAGCTTCGTGATGCAATTGTAACGGTTAAAAAAGACATTGCCCTGCCCGCAGTACTCGGCCGCATTTGTCCAAAGCCTTGCGAACAAGTATGCAGAAGGGCCCAGTTCGACAAGGCCGTCTCAATTTGCCTCTTGAAAAGGTATGTCGCCGACGTCGACTTGCAATCTAAAAAACCATATTTGCCAACGTGTAAAAAAAACCGCAACAAGCGAGTGGCCGTTGTTGGGGCCGGACCGACAGGATTAGCGGCTGCTTATTATCTGCAAATAGATGGTTATGGTTGCACGATTTTTGACGACCACGAAAATCCGGGCGGTATGCTGCGATACGGCGTTATGCAAGAGAAGCTTCCGATAGATATACTTGATGCTGAAATCACTTTGATTGAGAAACTCGGCATGAAATTTCAAGGACAAACACAAATAGGTCCTGTTTTATCGATAAAACAATTGCAAAAAGACTTCGATGCCGTATTGGTAGCTATTGGCCAGCCAAAAACCGGTGACGCTGAATCTATGGGGCTCCAGGCATCATCCTCTAATGGCATCGAAATAAACAGAAGAACTTATGAAACAAATCTGCCGGGCGTATTTGCAGCCGGTGCTGCTGTCCGCAAGAGCAAACTCGCAGTCAAGGCCGTCGCGGACGGCAAGGAAGTTGCGGTGGCTATCGGCCAGTATTTGTCCGGCCTGCCCGTAACAGGACCACCTTACATTTTCAACAATCGTATTGGCAAACTCCAGGAAGGTGAGATAGAAAGGTTTGTGGCCGATGCAAGCAAAACCGATCGCCTCACGCCTTCACCGGAAGGTTCCGGATTCACTGATGACCCGGCCCATGATGAAGCGGCCCGATGCATGCATTGCGACTGCCGAAAGCCCATAAACTGTAAACTAAGACAATATGCCCACCAATATGGAGCCAAACCAAGCCGATACAAGGGTCCGCGACGCTCCTTTGTCCAGCATCTTCAGCACCAGGATATAATCTATGAATCAGGAAAGTGCATTAACTGCGGACTTTGTATACAGATTGCTTCTCAGGCAGGCGAATCACTTGGCTTGACCTTTGTTGGCCGAGGCTTTGACGTCCGAGTCGCCGTGCCTTTTGACCACTCAATCGCCGAAGGATTAAAGCTCGCCGCAAAAAAATGTGTAGAAGCTTGTCCAACCGGAGCACTGGTTTTCAAAACAAAAAAATGACAGGACCTTACTCCTCCGATTTAATCCTCTTTTCATCAGCTTTACTCCCCATCCAGGGACATGAATCTTTCTGGGGACAGTTGGTACAACTGTGCCTTTTTGAAAACAGGGGCAGGAAAACAAACGATACGAGAGCAAACGCAACAAGCAGAATAACCATCAGCCAGGAGAAGCTGAGTACTGCAATAACAACGCCTGCCAAGACCGGTATGAACCACA
>JBARPZ010000428.1:0-5139 GCA_049643445.1 Sedimentisphaerales bacterium | reverse complement strand
AAGCAAATCGAACCCGATGGCAAACAGCCCCACGAGCTGGCACGAACAAAATCACTGGGCTACAGTACAGGCAACCTCGACGGCTTCTTTAGACTGGCGATAATGGCCGAAAAACTCGCCATCGACTTATGGCACTACGAATCCCCTGATGGCCGCAGCATCAGAAAGGCCCTCGATTTCCTCGCCAAACACGTCGAGACAGGCCGGAAATGGCCTTACAAACAAATCACACGCCAAAGCCCCGCTTCCCTTTTTCCCCTCTTGCGCCACGCTTCGATTGCCTACGACGACGAAAAATACGAAGCAATCATAAAAAAAATCCCCCCGGAAGACATCATTGCCTCACGCACTAATCTCCTCTGGCCCAACCATTGACCTATACTGGTCTCACCAGTGCCTGTTTTGCTATGTCATCTTGCATCTTGATTTTCGATATTTGATTTTTTCCTTGCTTTCCCACACAATCCAGACTATAATACCATTAACTGAGGCGGGGTTGACAACTTTGGTCTGGAAGATAAACGAAATATGATATCCTAAATAAAACGAACCGCCGGCGGCACTTGGACGTTCCATACATCTCGCTGGTGAGTTCAATTGTCAGAAAGGTGATTTAATATGATAAGACCACTGGAACCAACAAAAGATATGGCTCGGGTAGCTGATATTTGGCTCAACGAAATAACTCGTGTGTACGATTTCGTGCCCGATCCCGAGAAGTTTTGGCGCAAGAGACTTGATGAGATGAAAGAAGTAACGCGCACGGCAGAGGGATATGTTTATGAAGAGGATGGACTAATCAAGGCCTTCGTAACCCTCAAAGATCAATATATATGGGATATGGTTGTTGATTCGCAGTACCAAAAAAAGGGGATTGGAACCGCCATGCTCAATTTCTTAAAAGAACAAAAAACATCTCTTGCTCTTGGTATCTTCCAGGAGAATCAGGCAGGTATTGAATTCTTCGAAAAACGCGGTTTTATTAAACCCGGCGCATACGCAAGCCCTGAAGGATATCAAAAGTTCAATATGACATGGAGGAAAGAAGATTCGTAATCAATCCCTGCACCGACCGGCTTGAAAGCTGCGCATCTTGTAAGCTCGACGTTATTCGGAAACCATATAATCAATAATTGGAATCAATCTTACTAAATGCTCATCTGTCCGGGCTGCAAAACGTCGCTAAGCAAAAACTCTAATAACCCGAAGGGCAGAGTTCCACGGGCTTGCCCGTGGGTATCTAAATTCTAAGTCCCCTCCTTCTCCTTACGCGTTCTTTCTTGGACTTCCATGCACCTTTCTTTTTTTGCATTGCCTCTGTAATGCTATCTCCAATAGTGATATCACCTTTACCAATGCTACACTTTTTCCGGTACAACGAATGGAGGCCGGTATTCTCTGCTCCGCAGTTGATTGGCCCGTTTGCTGAACGCTCCTACAAATCTTTCTTCCTTGGGATTCATCCTTAGCCACGGACCGACAGTGACGGGGTGTTTCTCTATGTCGACCTTGTGCTCCCCCAAATGAGCACAGAAGCGGTCGTAAGTTTCGGAAAAGTTCTTGTCCGCCCGCACGATCTCGCGGATCTGCTCGCTGTCAGTCTCTTTGCCGATACGATAGGAGATGTTGCCCATGTGGACCAGGCACGCCGAGAGATGGCCGCTGAGCGCATTCTCCTGCTGGTCACTGGCCTTGCGGCTGCGGACCACCTCAAAGAAGTTGGTAAATGAATCCTGGTTGGTAGGCTCGAATTCCTGGATCAACTTGTCATCATTATCGTACGCCTTGTTCCCGACGATATACCCATGCTCGCAGTGGACAACTACGCCGCTGCTAATGCCCTTGTACCGCTCCGTCGTCGGCAAGCCGCGCACCTCATAAATAACAGGGGCCGGCTTGTAGTCGTAGAAAGTGATAGTCGTGTTCGGCGTCTGGCCGTCATCTTCGTATCCGAACCGGCCTCCAAGGCTCAGCATGCGCTCAGGTAGACTCTCCTTCCCAATGGCCCACCGGCAGGCGTCCAGATTGTGGATGCCAAGGTTGCCCAGGTCACCGTCCCCGTAGATCCAGAACCAGTGCCAGTCATAGTGAAGTTCCTCACGCATTACCGGCAAAATTGGCGCCGGGCCGGACCACAGGTCATAGTCCAGCGTCTTCGGGACCGGCTGCGAACCTTTTACCTTGCCGATGCTGTTGCGACGCCGGTAAGTAGTGCCGCGAACGTAAAGGATTTTGCCAAGCTTCCCCTTCCGCGCGTATGCGAAAGCCTCGCCCACGCCCGACCTGCCCCGCGAGCCGTGAGTCGCCGAAACGATACGTTTATACTTGACTGCCGCTTCCCAGGCTTTACGGCCCTCGAACATATTGTGCGAAAAGGGTTTCTGCACAAAGGCGTCCTTGCCCGCCTGGCACGCCCAAACCGCAGCCAGCACATGCCAGTGGTTGGGAGTGCCCACGACGATAGCGTCGACGTCTTTGTTGTCCAGGAGTTTGCGAATGTCGACGTAAGCGTCGCATTTTTCTTTGCGGTCTTTGAATTTCTGCACTTCAGGATACAGATGCGCCCGCTCAGGATCGCATAACGCCACGATCCGAACGCCGGGGATTTTCCTTATACTGCGTATCATTTGTTTGCCTATCCCCCCGACCTTCACCTTCGAGCCAACGCCCACCATAGCAACCCGAATGTCATTATTCGCCCCCCGAACGCGTGAAAAAGGCGTAAACAAACCTACCCCCGCCGCCACTGAACCCTTCAAAAAATCTCGTCGTTTTATTCTTATCATATTTCTTCTCCCGAAAAATATATGGACCACTTCTAAACTCTATAAAACATAAATCCCCTGTTCAATAAGCCCGCCAAAATAACCGGATCAATTATAGCGCATCCTGGAGGGCCAGGAACAAGCCACGGTAGTATTTCATGAGGCGTACCGGCTCCTTGCTTTCGCCGATTTCCGCGTCACAGTAGCGCGAATATTTATTTTCGCGCAGCAACTGGAACAGTTTGCGATACGGGTATTTCTCGTTGAAGAGGTCATGCATGTGGAGGTTGCTAATCCGTTCTTTGACCAGCTTGAAGTTCGATTCGAAGCCGGGTGCTTCGATATCGGATCCATCGCAGTTCCAGTTGACGTAAACATGAGGGCTGTCGGCGTAATCGAGAATTTTACGGGTGATTTGCACTCGGTTCGTGCCCCGGCCGTGATTGGCCAGCCGAATCTCTACCCCGTAATCCTTGGCAAATTCGGCGCACTCCCGAACAGCCTTGCCAATTTGCTCTAATGTCTTTTCCACTGAAACGCCCTTATCGCTTACTGCGTTGGGAAATACCCGAATCCCCAACGCGCCGATATCGTGAGCCAGCTTCGTATATTCCTTCGTGCCCTCGATGTTCTCCCGCAACCGGGCGGCGTCCGCATGGTGGTAGCTGAAGCCGCTGGCCAGGCTGATCGCCTCCAATGCCGAATCTTCAAACCGCTTGCGCACTTCCTTACGCTGTGCCTTGGACAGATTGACTTCCACCTTGTGGGCATGCGTGGTACGCAGTTCCACATGCTGAAACTTGGCCTCGGTTAAGTTCTTGATGATTGTTTCGATGTCCCAGTCGCGCGCCAGGTTATAGCTCATCAGGCCGAGCTTAAGAAGCGGCTTTTTCGTTGTCGAAACCTTTACTCCCTCACCTCCTTGACTTTCTGCCGTAGCACCCCCCACAGCCAAAACGCCGGATAGCAGCATCGACTTCTTGAAAAAATCGCGTCGATTGAGATTACTCATTGTAATTCCTCCGGAATTTAGATTAGTTTATTTGCCTGCTGTAGCTATCGTTGACCGTCACTCCATCCACTCATCCACCAATCCCTTATCCTTATTTTTTCCTTCTTGTCCTTCTCCTAACCCGGCCTTTTGGGGACTTCTTTGTACCTTTCCTTTTTCGAACAGGCTCTTTAGCCAACGGCTCAACAGGCGACACATTCAACTGACGTGCTGCTACATTAACAGAAACTATTCGCACTTTCAACCCCTGGCCCAGCCGAATGCTGCTTCCCGTACGCTCACTTTCAATGCACTGGCCCTTTTGGTTATATTTCCATTCGTCAGGCCCCAGGTCACCCATCTGGATAAGCCCTTCAATCCCGAACTTCCGCGACTGCACAAACACACCAAAGCCCGCAAGCCCCGTAACCACACAGTCCAGTTCCTCATTGATACGCTTGCTCAGCATTTGCAAAAGCAAAACAGCCTTCATCTCTCTTTCGGCGTCCTCCGCTCGCTGCTCCGTAAAGCTGATATGTTTCCCAATTTCCGTCAAATCCATCTCTACTGAAAAATTCTTCGCTAAGTCCACACGATTTTGCAGGTAGAATTCCAGGACCCGATGAACGAGCAAATCCGCATACCGCCGTATCGGACTGGTAAAGTGACAATAGTGGACCGATGCCAGCGCGAAATGACCGACATTCACCGGTGCATACTCTGCCTTTTCGAAACTTCGCAGCACCGCTAAATTCACACCGAAAGAACAATCCGCTCCCTTAACAGCAGCTAATAAATCTTGTATCGCCCTGCGGTCCGGCGTCCGAGGCAAATTATACCCAAATGCCCGAACGAGCTTGGCCAGATTCTTCATACTCAAAGCATCAGGCTCCGGATGAATCCGCCGCATAAATCCGATATTCAGCCTGTCCAGAAGCGCCGCAACCGCATCATTCGCCTCCACCATAAACATTTCGATTATCGTATGCGGATAGCTGTCATCGGCCGGCTCCGCGTCCACAACCCGCCCCGACTTGTCCATTATCAATTCCGTCTCCGGCAAATCAAGATGCAGCATCCCATTCTTTTCTCGCCGCTTCTCAATCACCCGGCTGAGTATCTCCATATTCCTCACTAATTCAACCGATTCATGTTTGGCAACTTTCGTATGACCCTTCAAAATCCTGTCCGCTTGGCTGTATGTCAACCGCTCTGTCGATTTAATAACACTGTTTGCGAACCGTCGAGACAGAATTTTGCCTTTCTTGTCATAGGTAAGGTATACGCTTTTTACAAATCGCTTCTGCTCTGGCTGCAAACTGCACACTCCGTTACTCAAAACCTCCGGCAGCATAGGGATAACCTTCCCCGGCAGATAAACGC
>JBARPZ010000427.1:0-4430 GCA_049643445.1 Sedimentisphaerales bacterium | reverse complement strand
GGTGGGAAGGTACCGAGTGTTACAATTATTCGCCTTTGGTCTACGCGTACCAAAAGACCAATATAGCTCTTACTGGAAAAGGTTCGCTCAATGGGCAGGCTGAAAACTCGTGGGGGATGTGGAGCGGGAAAACCAGGCCTGGAACGACATCTAACGAGGAACTGCGCAAGATGAACCACGACGATGTCCCCGTGGAAGACATCAAGATTTATGCCAAGCCAACGTTTTTTGAACCGTTCGAGTGTACGAATGTTCTCATCGAAGACGTGACGATTCTCGATTATCCGTTCTGGTGCGTTCATCCGACGTACTGCACGAATGTAACGATTCGCAGACTCGTGGTCGACAGTCATAACTCGAACAACGACGGGCTCGATCCCGATTCATGCACGGATGTACTGATGGAAGACTGCTGGTTGGACCAAAGCGACGACTGTCTGGCGATCAAGGCCGGGCGGGACAACAGCGCGTGGCGTAAAGGCCGGGCGTGCGAGAATATCGTTATACGCAATATGCCGTCGAACTTTGGTGGTATAGCTATCGGTAGCGAGATTGCCGGCGGTGTCCGAAACGTTTTTTTCTACGACTGCAAATATGAAAGCGGCAACGTGCTGTACTGTAAGTCGAACCTGGATAGGGGCGGATTCATTAAAAACATCTATATCAAGAACCTCGATATAGGAAAGGCGAGGATTCTGAGATTGAGAAACAACTACCACGGCTATCGAGGCGGCAACTTCCCGACAGAGATCCGCAATATCAACATCGAGGACGTGCATATCGGAGCAGGGTCCGACGAGACGATATCCCTCCAGGGCGTGGAAGCCGCACTCGTTTACGACGTCTCCATAAAAAACGTCACTGTTGATACACTCGAAAAGGGGCCAATCATGCATCTTCGAAATGCTAAAAATGTCGTGCTCGACAACGTGGTTATCGCCGGTGAAATTCAGCCCACTAATCCGCCGATGATGCCTCCTGAAGAAAAAGAGCTCGAAGGGACGGCGTCCATAGCGCCAAGGCGCAGCGGAAATTGGAGTAACCCTTCCAACTGGGAGACCGGACGTGACGGGGCGCGCCTGAAATGGAGCGGCGACAAAGCCAATCGGCTGCCTGACGATAAGATAGACGAGCGGGTATTGATCGGAAAGAGGCGGGATGTTACGCTGACCCTCGATCGCGATATCGACGGTGAGTTCGAGGTTCGGGTCTATGAGGATTCAACCTTTATCATTCCCGACGGCTTCACGCTCAAGATCAAGGGGCCGCTTATTGTCGATCGGACCAAGAGCGTTGCGCGGCAACTCGGCGGAACGGTTGAAATCGCCGGGAGCCTTGATATCGACACCACGACCGGCCGCTACGTGATCGAAGGCGGAACAGTTAGCTGTAGCAGATTGAGGCTCAACGAAGGGATGTTTGTTGTCGACGACCACAAGGGCAAGATAAAGTCGATAATTGCCGGAGGCGAGTACCGAGCGGACGATGGTGAAGGCGATACGACAACGAAGTTTATCGCCCACAAAGGCGGCGTGACGCCTGTACAATGTAAGGACCTGCTGCTCGCCTCCTATATGGGCGAAAAGCTGATTGTCGATGTCTCAGCTTACGACTATGCTGAACACGGGGACCTGGTGCTATTTTCCTACACCGGTGTCCGGAAGGGCGAATTCGACGGCGGGCCGGAGAAACCGACGGCTCAAGTCACCATTATCGGTGCCAAGGCCGACCTTGTATACGACGACGCCGGGAAGAAAATTAAGCTGACCAACTTTTGCCCGTGAGACGGTGAAGCCGGCTATTCATGGAAAAAAGCGATTAAAATTGGAGGAATTTTATGAAATCCCGATACGTTCTCTTTCTTACAATGGTAATTATCCTTACTTTGCTTTTCACAATTATGCACTCGCGGGCCGCGTTCGCCGCTGAAGAACCGGAAGGCCTCGTAGGCCGTTGGGATTTTGACGACGGCACGGGCAAAGACCTCTCCGGCAACGGCAACGATGCAGAGTTTGGAGGGGCACGCATCTATTCACTTGGTAAAGGCCGGGCGTGTATCCAACTTTTGGAGGATGACGATCCGATGCATATTCCAGCATCTGAGGACTCTGTGCTGGCCATTTCTCGCGGTACGATATGCTTCTGGCTGAACGCGGGCTGGAACAGGACAACCATTCTGGAATACGATAATAACGCTGTTCAACTCAATCAGTACCGCGGTGATTTTCAGGTACGCTTTCAGGGCGAAGATAATTTCAAGTATTGGACTGGAATCCTGGATTACGACTGGCCGAAGTACGATATGCGCGAGTGGGCCTTCTATGGGCATCCAAGAGCGGCGATAGGCGATTCAGAATGGCACCTTTTCGCCGTCGCTTATGATGATAAGGGCAAAAGGATCATCGGCTGGCGGGACGGTCAGCTTATTTCGGTCGTTGATCTGTCAACTGTTGAAATGGAGTCCCTTAAGCGGGACGGTTTGGGCGGGATTACTACGGGTGAAGGCTTCAGAGGTTTCATAGATGACCTGCGCATCTATAATACGTTGCTTACCGATGCTGATATTCGTAAAATATACAAGTCAACTAAATCTGTCTATGTGGGCCGGCGGGACACGATTCCTACAGATAAAGAAGTAGACACATACAAGTACCGCAAGGAGGACCACACCCTCTACCAGGCGTGGCTGCAGTACAATCGGCCCTCCATGCGGCTCAGCGATAGTCTGTTTAAGAACATAATCGCTGAAAGCACGAATTCGACTGTTAAAACGGCGGCATCTGAGTTGGCCGACGCCGTGAAATCCATGTTCGCGTTCAAGCCCTCAGTTAGAACAAAGCCTGGCTCCGGTTCGAAAGTTGTGCTGGGAACAGCCAAGACCTCAAGCTGGATTCGCAAACACGCCAACGAGCTGGGACTCGATCGGATCAAAGAAGACGGATTCATCATCAAAACGCTGAAAGACGGCAAGGATACGACATTAGTCATTGCGGGAAAGGTTCCGGCGGGCGTTATTTTTGGCACGTTCGACCTGATTCGCCGCATACAGTTGGGACAGGACCCGGACAAACTTGATGTACTTGAGAATCCGCAGATTCCCATTAGAATGGTTGATCATTGGGCTTATTTTCGCGGTTTTCCACACGATGCGTGGCGCGGGGGTGGAAGAGACGATTCGATCTATAGCTGGGAAGAACTGCGTACCGGGGATACGAAACTGATCCGCGACTGGGTGCGCATGATGGCGTCGGCTGGTTGGAACGCTATCTGCCCCAGCGAGGTCAACTGGGACTACCGCAATAATTTCCTTGACCACCTTGACGAGGTCGAGATTCTTGCCGGTATCCTCCGCGACTACGGCATGAAGCTCTATTGGAGCCCAAGCTACCTGCTTGCGCTGGACAAAAAAACGGCTGACAAACTCTATTCCAGGGTTCCTGATTTCGGTGGGTATATGATGAAATTGGGCTCGGAAAAACAGAACGGCGATCCGCGGCCGCCTATGGCCAACCGCATCGCTGACACGATATTGCCCTATGGCGGCCATGTGCTGGTTCGCGGTTTTGTTTATGGCAATCTCCGCTACACCCCTGAACCCTATCGCGATCTTATTCCACATGACATTTTCGCCCCCGAAGACGGTAAGTTTCGTGAGAATGTGGTCCTTGTACCAAAGGGCAGCGCCGGGGACTGGGATTATTCTGCACCAATTCCGGCAATCGATGGCGCTATGAAAAAGACCCTGTCCGGGACTGAACTTGTCATTGATAAGGGCTTTCCCAGTTCCTGGGTCGAAAAGTGGAAGTGGTGGTTGGAACAAGATACGTATCGTAGCGGTCCCGGCAGTTTGAATAAGTCTATTGCCCATTGTATCATGGGAGTTGCGATGATAAGCCCTAACGAAGCGTGGGCGAATTCGCCATTAAATATGATAAATTATTACGGGCTGGGGCGTCTTGCCTGGAATCCCGATCGTTCCCTGGATGAGATCTATAACGAGTGGATTGTTCAGACTTTCGGTAATGATCCGGTGGTGATCGACACGGTCAACAGGATTCTGTTCATGTCTGATGATGTAGCCCGTAAGCTCTATATGTATCGCGGGTACCGCGGCATCTGGATCGACAAGGGCGACGAAAAAATGGTTGAGGATAAAACGCCTTATGCCATCAACCGTGATGGAATCGGCCCGGCCTCACCAAAGTTGCAGAAAAGGATTCTCGCTCAATACGCACCGGGTCTGCGTGAGGTATATGGCGACCCGCTCCGTGGTGAGGAGTTTCTTTCTTCATTTCATTTCAAAGGCCATGACTACCGTCTTTCCATCGGCCGAACTTTGATTGAAGACGTATATGGCGGTATGGAAGAAGCAGTGCAGATATCCATCCAGATGGTCGAACTCTGGAAGAAGCTTGATGGCAGGATTGACG
>JBARPZ010000426.1:0-3723 GCA_049643445.1 Sedimentisphaerales bacterium | reverse complement strand
TCTCCAGCAGTTCACACATTTGCTTTCTCGCATAATAACGGTTCAGTCCCTGGCTCCGGCTCTTTTGAACCTTCACTGCCAAACCGCTGCAAATATGTTTTAAATGCACACAGGTAGAACTTTTATTCACTTTCTGTCCTCCTGCTCCACTGCTTCGAACGAATTTTTCTTCAATATCATTCTCAAGCAGATTGCAGTTATGCATACGCAGCTCAAGCTCTTGAATTTTCCGTTCTGTAACTCCAAAATTAATCATATAAGAGATTCAATATTTATCCGCCGGAGCTTGTGCCCCAGGTATTTATTCTTGTCATTCTGCGAATTTATCCTTTATGGGAGCAATCCACAACAATTATCATTCATCACTTATCAATAATCATTTAAAAGGCTCGGCCAATCTCTTTTATTAAATGATTCCATCTTCTGGTGTTTTATAGATTACTCTCTTTTCTTCTTAGAGCCTCTTCTTCTTCCGCCTTTTTCTCTAAGTCTAACCAGTCTTTAATCGCCTCTGTACTATCAAGTACACCTTCCTCGTTATGTGGCAGCACAACAACCCGTACAAATTTTGCCAGTTCTTCATATCTTGTGGGTTCCTCATTAAATAACGTGCGGATATCATCTTTCACGTTATTAAGAACTCTCCTTACTATCGGCTCTACTTTCTCAGCATGCACTTTGTCAATCAATACCGCCATACATCTGCCTCTGGTCTTCATCGGCCAGTTATGCAAAAACTCCTGCCAGAATAGCATCGTCAACATATCAAGCGTATGATAGCCTTTTTCACCTTGTCCACTTCCAAAGCCTTTCAAAAACCGGAATGAATTATGCAAACGCAAAAGCTGACGAGGATTTCTAAACTCATACTTCTCTGCAAGTTTATAAAATTCGTCTCGCTCGCTTTTTGTATCCTTTATCGCTTCACTTATTGTTTCGTCGCTAACTTCTTCTTCATTTTCTTCACCCCCCGAAGCAGTCGTTCCAGAGGTGTCCGTTAAAGATTCATCTGCTGTAGACCTACCACTTGACAGACCGTTGGTGTTAATGTTATCAGAAATAGTGTCTTCTGGTGTTTTCACTGCCTCGCTATCATCGACTAGGTTTTTCTCATCGAAAAGCTTCTTTTCTACATACTCTTTAAGCCCGACATTACTTGCCGGCATCAGTCGCAAAGGAAGCTGAATTATCTTTCCTAAATAATCTCTCGCCACATCTGCCGAAGTTCTCTTATTTCCGTCTTCTCTTTCTGCCAATAGCTTATAATGCTTCCCCACTGCCTTAAATGCAATATTATGATCAATACCTATCATCACTATCACATTTGGTATCGTCATCACTAAACGTATCGCGTCCAACACCTTAGAAATATGATCTACATTACACCTGTCAAGGTCATCTACAAATACTACAAGCTTTTGTTCCTTCCCTAACAATAATGAACATAATCTTTCTATATGACTCTTTAGAACCGGCAAAAACCCAAGGTGTTCTCCATAGTCTGGTAACTTTAGATATGTTCGCATTTTAACTGCAATAGGATGCTCAAACGCTTGCTTAAGCACTTTTAGCGAGTAAACAGCAAGCACACCAACGCCTATCGCACCGCTTATTCCCAATAATTCGCGAACAAATCCCTCAAAAAAAACAAATCTGTTTATGAGAGGAACCCCCCACAATAGAATATTTATCGTCAATAAAAAATAAAATAAAACATATGCCAACTCTTGCCGATGTTCCGTGCCAGCAAACCTTATTTGTAATCCTATTGTTTTCCATGAACCTGCATTCTTCATCAAACCACCCACAACCTCCTGAGCAATACCGGCTGCAATATTGTCCGTATTTTCATATTCCCAGGCATTGTACTTCGCAAACTTAAATTCCCCCTCATGCTTCTCGCGAAGTTCTTTTTTCAATAACTCCATCACAGTACTCTTGCCCTGCCCCCAGTCTCCCAACAGCGCCATCGTAAATCCATAATCGCATTCTGTCTTTTCAAACATCCCCGCTAATGTCTTAACTAACTTTTCCCGCCCAAGCCGGTCTTCCCCTCCAACACCTTCAACCCGAATAGTGGCGATCCCTCCAACCACAGCAGACATCTTTGATTCCGTTTCAACCGACTCGCCACCAGCTTTTTTTCTTGCTAAATCAAGCAATTCTCCTACTTCGTTTTCTACATCCTCAAGAACAAGCGACCCCGGCCTTATAATATATACCCCTGCTCGATACTTTAATTGTTCATGATTTACATTACCATTTAGCCAAGCTATCTCTTTGGGGTATTCTCTTGTATTACCGCTTATCTGATTTATCTCTCCTCTAACCATATAAGTTTCACTCTTGGAGTCAGGAAACACTTCTTGATAACCGGCAAGTACTAAGGCAATATTTTTATCTGAATTGTTTATTCTGTGAATCTGTGCTGCTGTTCTCTTATTTTTCTTTATCTGTAAGTTTATGTAATCCTTACAACGCGCCTCAATGCTAAGGCTATGTTTATCTTTTGCCAGTTCAATTAAGCTCCTATACAATCGCCTACCGGCCCCACTCAATGGGCTTGCAAATAAAAGCTGGTTATAGAAAGGGAAATCCTCATAGGATATCCTATTTGATGTTCCATCATCTTCCACCTCGAATATCACAAATTCCTCATTCGATTCTTTGGATGGGGTTACCATATAAACAAACGGATTGTATTCTCCTACAAATCCTTTTTTGTGAACCTTAGCCATAAACTCAGAAGGCTTTGAGGAGTTAATTCTGTAATTTTCAGACTTAAAGTCAAAAATAGCCAAAACGCTGTTCGTGTCCGGATGGGTAACTGTTAAATCAAGGTCGGGGGCTTCTGCTAAAATACCATGGCTCAAACTTTCACGGGGAAACTTTTTTTCACTAATCAAAAAGGCTATTAAATTTTCTCTAAATATATTTTCAAGATCAGATAAAGCCAACTTCTTGTTAATAACAGTTCGCTTTAGCTCTTCAAAATTCGGAAAATCAGCCCTTGAAATCGGCTTAACTCCATCTTCGTTTGACAATAAAAATATCTTGAATTGTTCAGAGGAATTTATCCCCGCCATTTCAACAATATAATACTTTATATTATTCGATGAGGATATTTCAGAAAAATATTCTTGGGCTAGTTCCTTTAAACTATCTAAACTTTGCGACCTCGTACTAAATTCGACCAATGCTAGAACTCTACTACTTTCAGGGTCGATCAATGCAATATCAGCACTGGGCTTGTCAACGTCAATTATTTGATCTTGCGAGATAACATTTTCTGGAAAACCTTTTTTATGTAACAAGAAATAATTAAAGGCTTTTACCAGTTCGTCTCTTATTATTTCATCTTCACTATATTTCATTCGTTTATGTCTCTGTTATCAGCTTAGCATCAAACAAAACTTGTCATTTTCGTTTCACAACTCTTTCCCGTTTGCTCGCGGAGCAATTCGACGCATCTGGCGTACTTTATAACAAGTTCCCGTTGCTTCTTCAATATTCATCCGCCATCCGTGTGGCGGATTTATCCACCGGAGTTTACCCCCTAATCCTGCCCGCTGTTTTGCGGCTGCCTTGTTCCCTTATAAAGTTCATATTTCAGCAGGCGGCATTCTATTTTGCCGTTGTAGAATACCATACGGCGAGAAGCTTTTAGTCCTACTTTTGCAGACAGTTGTTTGTTGCCTGTTAATAAATAGCCCGTGTAGCCGG
>JBARPZ010000425.1:0-11546 GCA_049643445.1 Sedimentisphaerales bacterium | reverse complement strand
TCATTTCATTTGGATATGTCGTACCTGCCTTATTGTCACAAAACAGTGATGACCGGCTCCAAGTTCGAAAAGCTTTTTGGCGGCCCTCCGCGGAAGTCCGAATCGCCTCTGACCCAGCGGGAGATGGACATCGCCGCCTCGATTCAAGCGGTTACCGAGGAAATAATGCTCCGTGCTGCTAAACACGTCCATCGCCAGACTGGAATGAAAAACCTGACACTCGCGGGCGGAGTAGCTTTGAACTGTGTTGGCAATGGCCGTATCCTGCGAGAAGGGCCGTTCGATAACATCTGGATTCAGCCCGCAGCCGGAGATGCCGGCGCCGCGCTGGGAGCGGCATTGTTTGTATGGTATCAATTACTGGATAACGAGCGTAAGACTGACGGCTTGGATAAACAACGAGCTTCCCTGCTCGGGCCCGCTTATAGTGACGAGCAAATCCGCCGGTTCCTTGACTCTGTTAATGCCAAGTATCACTCCTATACGGACCAGCAGCAATGGATTGGCAAGGTTGTAGATTTGATCAACCAGGAGAAAGTAATCGGCTGGTTCCAGGGACGTATGGAATTTGGTCCCCGAGCCCTGGGAAACCGCAGCATAATTGGTGATGCGCGAAGTGAGACAATGCAATCGGTAATGAACCGCAAGATCAAGTTCCGTGAGTCTTTTCGCCCTTTCGCCCCGTGTGTTCTGCGGGAAGATGTGAAGGATTATTTTGAGATGCGTAACGAAGAAGACAGCCCATATATGCTGTTAGTTGCTGACGTTCGAAAAGAAAAACGCCTGCCTCCGGATGTACCGCTTACACCGCTGGAAGGACTTGATAAATTGAAGGTCAAACGCAGTGTCGTGCCGGCTATCACGCATGTGGATTACTCCGCACGCATCCAGACTGTCGACTCGCAGCGCCATCCGAAACTGCACCGTCTAATGAGTTTGTTTAAGGCCAGGACCGGCTGCCCGGTGATTATCAACACAAGTTTTAATATTCGCGGCGAACCAATTGTCTGCTCCCCGGAGCACGCCTACCGGTGTTTTATGGCCACCAATATGGATGTTTTAGTCATGGAAAACCAGCTGCTTTACAAAGAAGAACAGCCGCAAGCCAAACAGCATGAGATAGACGAATACAAAGCCCAATTCGAGCTGGATTAAGTATGGAGATAGACTTAGATGCCACTAATTGAAATAAACTGGTGCCCCAATCACAAAGAGCTGCGTAAGTTTGGTATAATTTCCCTGATTGCATCGACCCTTATCGCCTTGTTGCTTTATGTGCTGAAAGGGCTCGTGATTCAATGGGTGGCAGCAATCTTTTTCGTTGGTCTTATTATCTTTGTAAGCAGTATGATTTCCTTAAAAGTGACGAGGGGGATTTATCTTGGTTTAATACTGATGACGATGCCGATTGGTTTGGTGGTCAGCTTCACATTGATGGCAATATTTTACTTTCTGCTGCTGACGCCGCTCGGGCTCCTCTTTCGTTTGATGGGCCGTGACGCGCTTGACCACAAGTTTGATTCCAATACAAATAGTTATTGGATTGCCCGACGACCGCCCGAAAACCTTGACCGCTATTTCCACCAGTTCTGATAGAATTGGAGATTATGGATGTCTAAACATTCTCGACAGAAAAAAACCAGCGAATTCAGCAAGCTTGCCAAAGAACAACGGACCTCTCTGCCCGCAGAGTTTTGGTTCTTCCTCAAATACAATAAAAAGTGGTGGCTCCTGCCTATACTGATTATACTGCTACTCTTAGGTTTGCTCGTTTTGTTGGGCGGCACGGCTATAGCGCCGTTTATTTATCCACTTTTCTAATACTGCTCAAAAGTCACTTGTTTTGCGGTGCTGTTGTGGTTTGATTTTTTCGTTCCAGTATGGCTTTCAGCACTTTTTGTGTCTTAGCCGAATTTGGATCTATCCGCAAGGCTGCTTGAAGTTCTTTGATTGCCTCGGCCGTAAGCCCCTGTTTTTCCAAAAGAATACCCAGATTGGAGCGCAGAACCACATCGCCCGGTGCGTATAGCAATCCCTTGCGAAGTACTTGGACTGCTTCAGCAAGTTTGCCTTGCTGAAACAACACTCCACCTAAACTGTCGTAGGCTTCGATGAAGTTCGGCTGTAATCGAACCGTTATGGAATAACATTTCACGGCCTTGTCGAGCTGGCCCTTTGTTTGATATGCAAATCCTAAGTAGTAATGTGTTTTGGCGCAGGTGGGCATGATTCGTATTGCCTTGAGATACTCGGCGATAGCTGGATCAATAGCTCCCAGCCTTGCTAATAATAATCCCTGGGAGGTGTGTGCGCTGTAATCGTGCGGCCAATCTTGCTGTATCAAACGGAGTTGCTCGGCAGCTGCCTCATAGTTTCCCAGATTCTCCGACAGTAAGAAGGCATATCTCCAACGCAACCACCTGTCAGAGGGTTCATTCTCAATCGCCCGTTGATACTCAGCCGCGGCATTTTTTAGAGATTCAGGAGTGAGGTTGGCTTTTAGGACCTTGATCTTTTCTTCTAATTGTCTGACTTGTTGCTTATGGTAGAGCTGGTTTGTGAACGGGGCTTCCTTGATAAACTTATTAAGAACCTCATCAGCAATTTTGTGCCGTGCCAAATCGTTATAAGCTAAACGTTGGGCACACTCTGACTCGGTTAGCAATAAACCATGATTTGTGTTTTGACGTTTTATCTTCTCAGGAAGGATCTCTTCTACTTGCTTGCAAATCGTTGTGGCCAGAAGATAATTGCCGTGGAAATTCATGTGGACATGCTCATAAAACAGCTCCTCGCCGGGAATTTCATGGGGACTGTTTTTTTCAAATGTTCTCACGGCATCAAGCAGGTAAACACCTTCAGCAGTTCTATCGCAAGCTACATTACGAATAATTTCATTGATACGATTATCAGCGCGAAAGCGAAGTGTATCCAGCTCACGTGCCCGAATATATCTCTCGCGGGCCTTATCATATTCACCCATCGCCCAATAGCATCGGCCCAGACGAAACTGCAGGTCAGCGTAGCTGTCATCAATTTCAGCAGCTTTTAAGTACCGTTCCACCGCCTCAGCATACTTACCGGCACTCTCGTATGCCACCCCCTGCTGATAAAGCTCTTCCCAGCTTTTCTTCTCAATGTCGGTTAGATTCGGCCGATGTAGCGATGCGAACGGCGGGCTGTCCTTTAGGTTGCCGGGGACCGTGCAAAAAATTATATTTACTCCGCTTTTGCAGGCAAGGCGACGAATATCCTGCAGGTTCTTTTGAAAGTGCCGGTAAACGATTCTCAGGTTAGTGTCGTCCGCTCTTACCTGCTTTTCGAGAAACATTTTCATGCCGCGCCAAACCTTGGGGGCATCGCCGGCGCCTGCTGATTCCAGCAGATTCGTTATAAGCTGGCCCAGCCTGGTAGCTTTAATCGCGATTCCAAAGCGAATGAGAGACAGATTGGAACTAATCGGCGTAAAGACAGTTCCCGCCCCGTACGGGCCGACCACCTCGTTGTTGCCGAGGTATACAATGAACAAATCCGTCTGGTGACGCGCGCAATCACCGGCTATCTCCACGACCACGTGGGAGTTTATTGCCGGCATCGCAGCGGGAATGACTTCAAAATTCGCTTGTGGATACCGTTGACGCATCATTACCTGTAGAATCCTTCCGAAACAAAATGCCGCATCCGGTGCGCCCTGGGCAGCAGATGCGCCCAGCACAAAAATTCGATATGTATCGTTTGGTTTATCCGCAGAAAAAACAAATGGGTCGGCCATTCTGGCGACGTTCGGGTGAAAGAACCGCCAGGCAAATTTGGAATTGCTACGGTAAGAGGCCTTGTCGTTTACTCTGCATTTGATTGTTGTGGTTGTGGGGAAGCCGTAGCCGACTATGCGCAGGGTAATCTCCAGCAGCAAGAATAGAAGGGCCGGAATTACGGTAACAGCAATAACACGAAACAGCCAGAGACGCCAACCGGTTACTACGTGCTGTGTTACTTTTTCCCCGCCTTTCGGTTTACCTTTACTCCTGGAGGATGAAATAGTACTTTTCTCTGTCGGCGAACGCCTTTCGGTTTTGTGCTGTAAGGTATGTCTTTTAGTACCTGATGAGGATATTTTGTCCTTTTTTCTGCGTTTGGCACGCATCGTTCAGCCTCTGCAATCGCGTTTTTTTGTCTCAAGAAAACGGTTTTTTCAAAGGTGCGCTTGATATTTCATCGTCTTTTACATAGCATCTGATTAGCCCGTAGTGGCTTTTTTCAAGTATGCCACTTCGGCTTTGGTTAGCGTTCTGAACTTACCGACACCAAGCCCACGGGTGTTGAGCTTGCCAATACGTGTTCTATTAAGCGATTTTACCGGCATACCCACTCTAGCTAACATTCTGCGAATCTGCCTGTTAAGGCCTTGTCGAATAGTAATCTCAATCAATGATTCTCTATAGTTGCGTTTTAGTATTTTCACTGATGCCCTGCCGGTTTTGCCTTCTGCCAGCCAAATTCCTTTTTTCAACTTTTCCGCCGCCTCGCCGGCAATTTGGCCCTTGACCCTGACAACATAAGTTTTGGCCAATTCATATTTCGGATGTGTTATTCTATTTGCTAATTCACTGTCGTTAGTGAGGATAATTATTCCGGATGTATTGGCATCGAGTCTTCCGACACAAAAGATACGCTGGTTGGTTGGGATGATATCAATCGCTTTTTTTCTTCCCTGCGGGTCGTGGCTTGTGCAAATCACTCCTTTGGGCTTATTCAAAAGAAAGTATACCTTCTGAGCGGCTTGAATTTTCCTGCCGTCTACCGTTATTATATCTTTTTCGGGGTCGACAAAAGCCGGCAGCGTATCCACGACTTTACGGTTTACGCGTACGGCCCCACTGAGTATCAACTCTTCGCATTTTCTACGCGAATCAACACCCGCCGCAGCCAGGACCTTCTGTAATCTTTGTTCACCCATAATAAGCTGATAGTTTGTAGTTTTCTTTCTATGAGCTGTGAACTCATAACTATGCACTTAATCAATAAGGTTAAACGTTGCCAAAACTGATGCCGAGCTTATCGGCGTAAATAATTCCGATGCACGCCAAAACCCAGAGCACAAAGCCAAATTGAAATGGCCGGTCTGACAAAATAAGCTTTACAGGGCCGGTGTATTGGCCCTTTTGTATCAGCGCACTGAACCGGAAAACACAGTACAAAACTATTGGTGTGGTATAGACAAGGTTGTTAGTGCCGAAAATTTTAAGAGTCCTTTGATCCATCGCGTAGAGCAGAAAACATACAATTGCCAGACCGCTCGTTACATCGAGCATGTGGGCCAGCAGCTCCGGCGTATAGCCAGCCAACGTCTTGCGAAAAGACTCGCTGTTTTCACGAAGCTGGGCTATCTCACTGCGACGCTTACTGAAAGCAAGGAAAAGACACACGGCAAAGGTGCAAATAATCAACCACGGTGAGATAAATACATCCACAACAACTGCGCCGGCAATAGCACGAAGGCAAAACCCAATGGATATTGTCACACAATCAAGAATCATCATTCTTTTCAGCAGGAGTGAATAAAGGACCATCAGACCAATATATATGAGAATGATAATTACAAACCTGCTACCAAGCAGATAACTTCCAAGAATTGCTGTTACAGCACACAAGACCGAGATAGCCTCGGCGGAACCAACAGTTATAGTTCCTGCTGCTATCGGTCTTTGTGATTTTTCGGGATGGAGGCTATCTGTCTCGCGGTCAATTATATCGTTGAAGATATAGATAGCGGAAGCAGCCAGAGAAAAGCAGAAAAAACCACCAAAGGCACTGACAACAGCCGAAAACACTTCATCAAAAGGGCCAATGAGTTGTTTTCCGAATATCAGGGCTGCAAATACAAAGACATTCTTGGTCCAGTGCAGGGGACGCATGATTTGCAAGAATTTCATATTTTGGCCTTTCATTGAATATTGACTATTGACAATTGAATATTGAAAATGGTAAATAGTCAATAGTAAATAGTAAATGACTATGATAACTACCGTTGTTTTTGATTTAGACGATACGCTTTATGATGAAGTCGAGTATTGTAAGAGCGGCTTCGCATCTGTGTCTGAGTTTCTTGCCGATTTGCCCCGGATGCCCCCTGCCGAAAGTCTTTTTGATGCTTTCTGGAAGCAATTTAATGCAGGCAATCACACAAAGACGTTCGATGCAGCTCTTAGCGAGCTTGGCATAGGCTATGATGACAAACTTATCCGGCAGCTAATAAAAGTCTATCGCAACCACGAACCAAAGATAACGCTGCCCCGGGAATCACGGGAAGTTCTCTCTGAACTTGGTCCCAAATTCACGTTAGCTTTACTTACAGACGGTTTTTTACCTGCACAACAACTAAAAGTGCAGGCATTGAGAATCGAACAATATTTTAAGTGCATAATCTATACCGAGCAGCTCGGCAGGGAATTCTGGAAGCCGTCACCAGCCGGCTTTGAAAAGCTAATGGAGACCTTAAATGCAAAGCCGAACACTATGGTTTATGTTGCTGACAACCAGATGAAGGATTTTATCGCACCAAACAGGCTTGGATTTGTGACAATCCAGATAATCCGCCCTGCTCGCCTGCATTCAGAATCGTCGCGAGAGCCTGGTGCTGCAGCCCGATATACAATACGCCAAATCAGCCAATTACCCCCTCTTTTGGAGAAATTTTGACTAAAGTAAGCTGTTTACTGCCCTATATATGATACGTCTTGGCGCAATAGGCTGTTTTTACTTGACTTATAGGGAATTTCGGGCTATAATAGCTCCAAGATACGAAAAATTATCCGCTGGACGCTGAACAAATTTCTTAGGAGGTTTATTATGTCACCAGCAAAAAGACAGCAAAGCGATGCTATGCTGTATACCCTAATACTCTTTGTTGGGCTTTTCATTGCTGCAACTACTGTTGCAGTTATCTACTACGTCAAATTCGAAGACCAGAGGACAATAACAGAAAAAGCACAAAGTGACCTTGGAGAGATAGCAACCCCCTCGGAACTTCAAAGGATAGGAGCGATAGTTGGAGCAAGACAGGCCCGTAAGAGCAGGCTCGCTACAATGGTCGACTATCTTGACGAAGTGGTATGTCTTGTCATTGGAGGCTTACCAGAGGATACCTCTGCTGAAGTCAAAGTTGACACCACCAACAGAGACTTCAAAGATACATTGACGCTGGCTCAATCACATATTGATCCTGCAAGCATTGACCCCAATACGACTGGACTCATCCAGATAATACAGAAGCTGAAAACAAAACTGGACAATACAATAGAGGCGCTGCAGGCCACAGATGAACAGCTTGCCGACCTGCGAAACGATTTTAATGACGCAATGGTTGAAACCTACAACAAGGAACGGGCATGGTTAGTTGAGAAGGATGAATATCGCCAGCAGGTTGATATGATTAAGCAGGACTACAATGACCTTGAAGTCCTGCTGGAACAGACCTCTGAGGAGAATGTTCAGGCTCTTATGACTCAACTGAGTGAAGTAAGAGCTAATTATGAACAGGAACGCCAGGAGAAGCTCCAAATTCAGGCACAATTGGAAATGACCCAGGATAGAATGAAACGCCAGGAGGATGAGCTTCGCAAGATTGTGCCGCTGCCGGATGGTGAGGTAGTGGCCCATAAGAGTGATGGCAAAATAATATTGGTTGATAACCCGTCCAGAGTCGTACATCTGAATATTGGAAGGGACGACCGTGTTTATCCGGGCTTAACCTTATCGGTTTACGACAAAAACATGCCTATACCAAAGGACGGCAAGGGAAAGGCCGAAATCGAAGTGTTCAGTGTTGAAAAGAATATCTCGGCGGCACGAATTATAAAGTCGGAAATAAAAAGGCCAATCATACTGGATGATATTGTTGCAAATCTAATTTGGGATAGTGACAAAACGAACGTGTTTGTGGTAGAGGGTGATTACGACCTTGATGGTGACGGAAAGGTTGATAAGGACGCTGCCGATAAAATAAAATCACTTATTGGGAAATGGGGCGGCAAAGTGGCCAATGCCATTTCTATCGAGACGGACTTCCTGGTTCTTGGTCGCCCGCCGAGCATTCTCATAAGGCCGACTGTTACTGAATTGGAAATGGACCCTATGGCGACGGAAAGATACGAGGCTTCAAGGCAAAAACGCGCTCTTTACGGGGAAGTTCAGAAGCAGGCAGAGGCCTTGTTGATTCCCGTATTTAACTACGAAAGATTCCTGTTTTTCATCGGCTACAAAACGCAGTCAGGCACAGCCGGAGCATTTTAATGTGACGTATCATCGCCCGGTTCAACACCAATCGAGGCAACAAAAGTCTCGCCGATATATTTGGTTACCGTGTCTGCGGATTTAAATCCTTTTTTTACGGCAACGAAAGTGACGGTATAGTTTGCCCTGATAGCTGCACCGAGCGGCTCGCCTGTATCGCAATCCAGGCCCGATGGAATATCCACCGCCAAGATAGGGCAATTCTCGCCATTTATGCTCTCTATCAATTGTTTGTACTCATCGCTGAGTTGTCCGTTCAATCCAGTGCCGAAAAGACCGTCAATGAGCATATCAGCACCGGCTGCAAAAGCTTTAACCCGGCTGGGAATATCGCTACCCTTTAGGTCTAACCGATCGATCGGCTGGCCCATCCGCTCTAAAATATCGAGGTTTATCTTTGCGTCGCCTTTGATTTTGCTGCGGTCACCGCATATCACCACGGTGACTTTATAGCCGCTGTTTAACAGATGCCGGGCAATCACGTATCCGTCACCGCCGTTGTTTCCTGTCCCGCAGAGTATACAGACCTTCGGTTTTGAAACGTCAGCCAGCTTCTCTTTAATTAGTTCGGCACAGCTTCGACCGGCGTTTTCCATCAAAACCACACCGGGTATTCCGAGCGTATTTATCGCCCAGGAGTCAAACGCCCGAACCTCGTCCCTTGTCATCACAACACAATCTTTATCCGGAGAATACTTCTTCATAATCGCTCATTATATATTATCATCCCAAGGTGTCAATTGACACAGGTTTTGCAGAGGGTTACAATGCTCAGTTGTTAGTGTTTGGCAGGTGGCCTTATCGACAATAGACGAAATATGGTATACGAGATACGAAGATGCAGATACTACTAACAAACGACGATGGCATTTTTGCACCGGGCCTGGCGGCAATGTATAAGGAGCTCGTCAAAATGGGCGATGTGACGGTCATAGCGCCGTCCGGCAGCCGGTCAGGAGCCAGCCACAGCATTACATACTCTCAGCCGTTAGTGTGCAACAAGGTTGATATTAACGGCCAATTCGTCGGTTTTAGCGTTCAGGGCTCCCCTGCAGACTGTGTCAAGCTCGCGGTTATGCAATTTCACGATGGGCCGATAGACCTGCTCGTTGCCGGCATAAACAATGGAGCAAATGCGGGAATAAACGTTTATTACTCCGGCACCGTCGCCGCCGCAATGGAGGGCGCCTTCTTAAAGATCCCAGCCGTTGCAATGAGTCTTTGTGTTGAGGCCCCCGGCGTACCCGGGGATTTCGAAAAGGCCGCTGAGCACTGTGCCGGAATCCTCAAAAAGCTCATGCCGCTCAAAGGCGGCGATGTTATAAATGTCAATATACCGCAGTTATCAAAAGGTGAGCCTAAAGGTGTAAGGGTCGTATCGCAATCAAGCCAGGGTTTTGACGAGTATTATATACCGCAGAAAGACGAGCAGGGCCAGACTGTCTTTCAATTGACCGGAATTCAACACCTACTTGACGATGAGCCCACGGATACAACAGCTCTGGAACTTGGCTTTATAACAATAACGTCCCTGGCCCATGATATGACAGACCATAAGAAAACACGCAAGCTTCAACAGAAAAAATGGTAAGCTGCTCTCTGCTCGAATTGAAAATAGCCGGTACCGGCTAAAAGAAGATAACATCGTCATTTTGTAAAATTGGGCAGGAGAATTTTAGTTATGAAAGCGTTGATTAAGAAGAATCCTGAACGCGGACTCCGGCTGGAAGATGTACCCACGCCCCACATCGGTATCAATGATGTGCTCATAAAAATTCACAAGACATCAATTTGCGGCACTGATGTTCATATTTTCAACTGGGACGCCTGGGCCCGGAAGACGATAAAGCCACCCCTGACTATTGGCCATGAGTTTGTCGGCACTGTTGACAAAATAGGCAGTAATGTGCATGATTTTGAGCCGGGCAATCTTGTGAGTGGTGAAGGGCATGTCGTCTGCGGACGGTGCAGAAACTGTTTGGCCGGGAGAAGACATCTCTGCAGGGACCCAAAAGGCATCGGTGTTAATCGGGACGGTGCTTTCGCTGAATATTTAGCTATCCCCGTGACCAACGTATGGTATTGTGACCCTGACATCCCAACGGATGTACTTACCTGCTTTGATCCCTTTGGTAATGCGGTGCACACGGCTCTCTCCTATGACCTGGTTGGTGAAGATGTGCTGATAACCGGCGCCGGGCCTATCGGTTGTATGGCGATAGCCGTTGCCAAACATGCCGGCGCTCGCTTCGTTGTGATTACCGACGTAAATCCATATCGTCTCGAACTGGCCAAGAAAATGGGGCCTACCATGACACTGGATGTCAGAAGTGAAAAAATCGAAGATGCCGTCAGGAAACTCGGCATGAAAGAGGGTTTCGATGTTGGCCTTGAAATGTCAGGCAGCCCTGACGCATTCAAAAGTATGCTCGCAAATATGTGCCATGGTGGTAAAATTGCCTTGTTGGGAATAATGCCTGAAACCGCCATTGACTGGGATTACATCGTCTTCAATGGTCTTACTATTAAGGGAATTTACGGCAGGCAAATGTACGAAACCTGGTATAAGCTCACTATGCTTATTCAAAAGGGTCTTGATATCACCGGCCTTATTACTCACCGGTTTCACTATACTGAATATATCGAGGCCTTTGAAGTTATGGCCTCGGGAAAATCGGGGAAAGTCATTTTGGATTGGACGGAAAGATAAAAAATCCACCTATAACAATTGCAGGGGACGGAATATGTTTGGAGCGATGAAATCCCATATATCCGGCGAACTCAAACAAATAAGGGACAATGGGCTCTACAAGTCCGAACGAATCATAACCAGTCCACAACAAGCTATGATTACGGTTCAGGGTGGACAAAAAGTCCTGAATTTGTGTGCCAACAACTATCTTGGACTTGCCGACCATCCTGAGGTCATTCGAGCAGCACAGGAAAGTTACGCCAAATGGGGATACGGGCTTTCCTCCGTTCGCTTTATTTGCGGAACGCAGCAGATACACAAAGAGTTGGAAGACAAAATCTCCGAATTCCTTGGTACCGAGGACACCATCCTGTATTGCTCCTGCTTCGACGCCAACACCGGTTTATTCGAGACCCTGCTCACAGCAGACGATGCTATCATTAGCGACAGCCTTAATCACGCCAGCATTATAGACGGCATACGTCTCTGCAAGGCCCAGCGGCTGCGATTTGAAAATTCCAACATGCAGGATTTGGAGGATAAATTGAAACAGGCCCAATCG
>JBARPZ010000424.1:0-2785 GCA_049643445.1 Sedimentisphaerales bacterium | reverse complement strand
GGTAAAGGTTTTTTGGCCAAAGTCTATATCTGAGTTCAAGTCGACAACAACCATTTTTTATCGTAACTTATTTATCTTATTTATCTTACAACACTTGACTTATAAGTTAATGGGACAGTAGTGATTTTGATATTGTTTCCACCGCAAGGTGTCCTGTGGAGGATTTCGTACTTCGTATTTCGCCGGTCTCGGCATCTTTACAACTGTAAAGAGTTCTTTACAAATCCACCCTTTTTTAACAAACAAAGCCAATTTTCCGAAAAGTTAAATGAACGTTACTTATGTAATAACAAAGAATTACGAGAATAAGGACACTTGGTGGAGCGGGAAAAACAAAGCCAATTCAAAGCCAAACAAAGCCAATTTCAGAAAAGACCAAATGAACGTAAATAAAGTATTAACAAAGAATTATGAAAATAAGTTAAATTGGGCAATTTATGAAAACAAAGCCAATTCAAACCCAAACAAAGCCAATTTCAAAGGCAAAAAAATGCTGCTCTCCGCCTTTTTGCTGTGGGATATCTAAGGAAAAAATGATATTCTGTAACCGTTTAACTAAGAAATATCAGTTTAATATAATTGCTGGGGGAATGTCGAATAATAAAACAATTTGAAAAAACTGGATGAAAAGGAAAATATTATGGCAGCGACAATGTATTACGAAAAAGATGCCCCGATAGATGCGTTAAAGGGCAAAAAAGTAGCGGTTATCGGTTACGGCAGCCAGGGCCATGCGCACAGCCTGAATCTTCGCGACAGTGGGATTGATGTGGCGGTGGCTGAGCTGGAAGGAACCGACAACTTCAAAACGGCACAGGAACACGGCTTTACGCCTGGCGATATAAAAACCGCTATGGACGGCGCAACGCTGATAATTGTAACCCTGCCGGATGAAATGCAGGCAAAAATCTACAAGGACCTGATCGCTCCCAATCTGGCAGCCGGCCAGACACTTGGTTTCTGTCACGGCTTCAACATTCATTTTAAGTATATTGTGCCGCCGGAGGATGTTAACGTCGTGATGATTGCCCCGAAGGGGCCGGGGCACCTGGTCCGCAGTGAGTATGAAAAAGGCGGCGGCGTGGCCAACCTGATAGCCGTCCAGCAGGATGCGACCGGCGATGCCAAAGAAATCGCCCTTGCCTGGGCCAATGGTATCGGCGGCGCCAGGGCGGGCGTAATCGAAACCACATACAAAGAAGAGACCGAGACGGACCTGTTCGGCGAGCAGTGCGTTCTCTGCGGCGGCCTGACGGCACTTATCAAAGCCGGCTTTGAAACGCTTGTGGAAGCCGGGTATCAGCCTGAAATCGCCTATTTTGAATGTATGCACGAGGTCAAGCTGATAGTTGACCTTATGTACCAGGGCGGATTGAGCTATATGAGATACAGCATCTCGAATACCGCCGAGTATGGCGACCTGACACGCGGGCCCAGGATTGTCACAGAGCAGACAAAAGCGGAAATGAAGAAGATACTATCGGAAGTTACATCCGGCGAATTCGCCAAAGAATGGGTCAACGAATACAAATCCGGATTAAAGACGTTTAAGGAACTGTACGATAAAGACTATGACTGCCAGTTGGAAACAATCGGCAGAAAATTGCGCAAAATGATGAAGTGGATAGACTCAAAAGAAGTATAAAAGGCCCAAAACGTTTCTTTTTGCGTCTTCAAAACGGAGAACGTAAATGCAAAACCAAAACTTAAAACTTAAAGTGTTCAATTTCGTATTGTGCTTTTTGGTTTTTGGTTTGTGCGGTTGTGCGGTTGTGGACTATTTTAAGCCGGAAAAACCTCCCTATGATGAGCAGCTCTCGGAGAGCTATGAGAATACAATACTTAAGGTTAGCAGGGCCGCGGATGTACTGGCTGCAATTTACGAACCTAAGTATGAGCTGCTCAGCCAGAGCAAGAGCGTTATCGCCTCGTCAGGTCAAAAGAAAAAGGGCCATGAGATTTGGTTCAACATGGTGGCCTTCGATGAGAATGCCCTGACTGCAAAACGAAAGTATTTCTTTTTGATAGATGAAAAACCGAAAAGTTTTTGGATCCAGCCCAAACGAAGGCTTCAATTTGACAGCGAAATGGTGTTAGGTGCTGAGTTGTTCAATGAACCCTATGTTA
The DNA here is from genome assembly GCA_049643445.1 of Sedimentisphaerales bacterium. Lineage (GTDB taxonomy): Bacteria > Planctomycetota > Phycisphaerae > Sedimentisphaerales > Anaerobacaceae > CS2-K091. The sequence continues at coordinate 658 of JBARPZ010000424.1, read as the reverse complement.
ACGACAATGCAAAACGAATCGCAATACTAAGAAAGATTTTGGCCAATGTTCACAGGGATATATATGACGTAGGGGCAGAGGATAAGAATCTCAGTACCTGCGGGATGCTTATCAATCAAACGATGGAGACTATCCTGGTTAAATTGGAATCCTCGCCTGTATTGGCAACAAAGCTGAATCCTGTCGAAGGTCTTGATTTCGATCACATCACACTCGGTGCCGGCAAAATATGGATGGGCGCCTCCGGTGACATTGTAAATGTCAAAATCCGGGTGGACTCATTTTTACGCACGCACGACGACCCCTTTGCCTTGGAAAATTAGCGCTGAAAAAAATAAGAGCGGGTCTATAAGCCGAGTTCTGTGCGCCGTCACTATCTGACGGGCGGCGGCCATTTATCTTGACCAACTGTTACCAGTTGGCTCTCCCGATATACGGGATGCGACCTACCTGCTGTTAATACCCGGGCCGAGTACCAGCTGCTTGGTCTTGCAGGCGGCGGGGTTTACCCTGCCGGGGCCGTCACCGGCGCCGCGGTGCGCTCTTACCGCACCATTTCACCATTGCCTGTTTCCCGACGAATCGGGGCCATCGGCTGTGTATTTTCTGTGGCACTTTCCCGCGAGTTGCCTCGGGTGGCCGTTAACCACCACCGTGC
>JBARPZ010000423.1:0-1722 GCA_049643445.1 Sedimentisphaerales bacterium | reverse complement strand
GCTGATGCTGCTGCTTTCGCTGCTTACGCTGATGCTGCTGCTGGTGTCGCTGCTGATGCCCATATTGATTTCATAAAAGTAGCACAGGCAGCAATGAAATACTAAATTTTAGAATGTAATTAACAATACGCGGAGGTAAAATGACCAAAGAAACATTGGATAAATTACTGTCGATGACTGGACTTAGACATACCAGTTTGATGGAATTTTGGGCGGATTTAATGAACATGACAAAAGGTGAAATCGCCGGTTGGTTAGTCGAGACGGGTTATAAAACTTTGCCGGAATTGAAGCAATTTTTACGCCCAAATCAAATAGAGAAACACACTGTGGGGGGATAATGGGCAAATATCGAAAATATTATGATGGTTTGTCTTTGAATGAACTAAGGCGGCGGCAAAGAATCAATGCTATGCAGACAGTGTTTGCTTGCAGAGAAGCACAAAAACGTGGAGAGAACGGGTTGAGGTTTGAACGTGGGCTGATCCGATTACAACGAATTGCTTTGCTCCTGGCTGATAGTGTAAATCGAATATATGGGGGTCAAAATGAAAAAGATAACATTTAATATCCGAACAAATAAAGGAAAACTTGAACAGCGGCAAGGATATGCCGTTGAATTGCCGGAGTACCCAGACTTGAAATTTGGTTGTTGCAAAGAACGATGTCCAATCAATTCATTTTCAAGGTGGCGTGTTACTGAGTTAACATCTGGGGCAATATTTTTAAGCGGGGATTGGAATGAATCCCGGAAAGATTGTATTAAAAGAACAATTGATCGACTGCATAAATATGGCCTGGCAGAATGTAAGTGCAGGATTTCGAATTTTGTTAACCAATTTGCCGATAGTGGAGAGGCCAACTAATGAGAAAATTTACACAGGGAGAGATAAAATCCGCAGCTAAAAGGATTGCCGATAGTTGGCTTGCCGGATATAGTTTGAAAAACGCGAAGAAAATCAGCCTGGAAGTGAGGCGATTGTTGTTAGCTGAGGAATTGAGACGAAAGGCGGGATAAAAATGACAACTAAAGTTTTGTATAAAATATTAGATAAGCACTGTCCAAAAACAAATTGTTATAATCTGCGAAAAGTCAGAAATTTGCCTGTGTGGATTGTAAATGTTTGGAACAGTGAAGAACTTGACAAAAAGGGTATATTGGCAGAGTACATACAGGGCGAATTATACCCACAGAATAACAGCCTTGAAGATATGATTTATAACTTTAAGCAGTTTATGAAGTCAATAAATAGTACTAAAACAAAAGAAAAAATGAAAGCGGGATAGATTGTCTGTCCTGTAAATGATAGTTTAAGTAGGAGGTTGTAAGATGAAGAAGTTAATGTTGTTGGTTGTATTGGCAGGGATGGTATTGGTGCAGGGATGTTCCGCGGGCTCGGCCTTAGCAGTAAGGTCTTTGTCTGCCGACAGACTTTCGGCAGCAGGAGAACAGCAAGTTATTGAACGGGCTAAGGCTGAATTTGTAGTTTGGCACACAGAACAACACGCCAAAGATTAAACTGTGCAACACCTTGCCAGATAGCAATGGCAAGGACTTGTGTAGTTTATTTGATAAGAAGAAAACAGTGGAAAGTGGGATAAGATGAAAGAGTATAAACTGCATTTTAGAATGCGTCTTGACGGCCAATTACGGGATAAAATCATCAGTATACAGGCGTCAAGTAAAAAGGTTGCTCGTGCTTACGGCAAGTTAAAAGAGCA
>JBARPZ010000422.1:0-3447 GCA_049643445.1 Sedimentisphaerales bacterium | reverse complement strand
CTATATAGTGTAGGTTTGCCCGTTTTTGCGACATCAAAAAATAAAAAAAGTCTCCGCCAGGGGAAAAATTCCCGCTTTTCTCTCCAAAAGCGCATAAAAAAGGCCGGGTCAAACAAGCCCGGCCTGTTTAAGTCCTCCGTTAAGGAGGTACCTATTATGTCATTTGTTCATAGCCCGTCAGAGCTTATTTCACTGTCTCTTCGGCTGCTTCGGGGATGGCAACGAGTTCGGCATCTGGAGTAACTTTTATTTCCCCCGAATTCTTGAACCATTCTTCCCACGCTGCAATTGCCTGCTCATTCTCTTCCGCAGTCCCATAGGGGTTATAACTGAAGTTTTGACCTGATATGATTCTCAGCCGGTTAATCATATTAGCCACAATTTGCTGTTCACTGGGCCTATACTTGCCATACCTCAGCAGAGGATTATCCGCGTACTCGAACATTGCCGCCGCTGATGTCTCCCGCAATGCGCTGAGCATCAAAGGCAGGCAGATTTGCAGGTCCTTCTGAGCGGCCTCGTCCATACCAATTTGGGCATAAGCCAGCCCCCGATAATAGTTGCAGTAGTCGCAGGTATTGTCCCCGAATATCTCAAAGACTTTGTTGAATTTGTCTATGGCTAACTGGTACTGGCCCTGTTTGTAATATGAGTAACCAAGCCAGAACCAGGCCCAGTTACGACGGCCGTGATGCTCCACAACATATTCGAACAGCTCAGCGGCTTCGGTGTAGTTACCGTCGGCAAGGGCATGGGTTGCCTGATTGAAACGCTTGTCTGCAATTTCCATATCCTGGAGCCACTCAGGAATCGGTCCGGTTTCCCGGCCCGGGCGCATCTCGACCATTGCATAGTCTTGGGGTATGACGATTTCGAAGGTCCCAGCCGGAGGCTGCTCGTAACTCATCTGGGTCTCTCCTATGGCGATAGGCAATTTTGTTACGGGGTCCACATACACCTCAGCACCCGCCATCGGCCACCATACCTTGTGAGCGGTTCGGCCATAATAGTCGTCGTTTTCCTTTATGATTTTGCCTTTTTGAAGAAGGTTTTCCAGAAATTCACCCAGATTGCCAATCCACTGGAACTGCTTGTCCTCTCGATCATATATTACCACGGTTTTCTTACCGTGGAGATATACGGCCGTCGATTCGCCGTCTTCTACAACGAGGAAATCCGGAGGTGTGTCTTGCCGATATCTGACTTGCCTTCCATCCATTCCGAGCTCAATCCATCTTTCGTCTTTGACCTGGTCTGTCTCGTCACGTCCTGCGAGATGAATGAAACGAACATTCTTAAAGGCTTCCACAGTTTGCACAAGGGCGTAAGCTTCCGACGTCAGCTTGTCTATAACTGTTATCGACAGTGCTACTGCCACTATTATCGCCGCCGCAGCGGCTATTTTTGTAATCGGACTTTTCATAATGATTCTCCATATTGAAAGACTGTCACTTTGTTCGGACGCAAAAGAGCGGTTTATGGCATTTAACGCACGCTCTTGGCGACCTGTCATATCGGTATCAATCTGTGCAAAGAATTCACTCAACAATCCTTCTTCATGTTTTAATGCGCGCGCATAAACCCGACAGGATGAACATGCTTCTAAGTGTTGCTCAACTGTTTGTAACTGGGACTCCGATAAGGTTCCTGAAATAAGGTCTGCAATTTTCTCTTTTATATTGTCACATTCGCTGTTCATCCTGGCCCCTTTCTGTCAGGAGTTTATGCAGTTCTTTCCTTGCCATTCGGATTCTCTGGCATACGCCTGAGTGTGAAATTTTCAACGTTTCAGCGATACTTTTCGCGTTTCGCTTGTCAAAGTAATACATCACCAGCGGCATCCGAAGCTCCTGGGGCAGCCGCCTGACTGCCTGTTCCAATTCGTGGTTCTCTTGACTTCTTTGTCCGGCCTGTATCAGTTGCTCGCTGGCAAGAGGCTTTATGCGTCTTCGCCTCCGCATAAAATCGATGCAAAGATTTTTCGCAATTTGCAATATCCATGCCTCGAACTGTTCGCCCCTGCCCAGTTTCTTGATCTTGACCAGACCTTTCAGCATAGCGTCCTGGGCAATGTCTTCGGCATCGTGGACATTTCCAAGAATACCTAAGCACACCGCAAAAACATGCCTGTAATGCCTCTTCACGAGCACTGCATAGGCAGCCTTATCGCCTTGCCTGCATGCAAGAACCACATTTTCATCCAAACGATCGTCCAATAGAAGCTCCTATACTCGGTACCATAATGTAGACGAATACCTTCCGGCCTAAATGCAAAAAAATGGGTTTGTTGTGGTATTATCTATAAATGATATCTCTAAAGTGTCTTAAGCTCAAAGAAAATACCGTATGCCCGGCGGACCGGTTCCTCGCAAAACCACTAAAAAAAGCCGGGCCAAAAAGCCCGGCTTGAGTTTCGTAAGCCTACCTTCCTTCGCAGGCATTTAACGCCCGGTTCATTTGAACAGATGATATAGAATCTCGTCGGAATCCATGGCCTCTATCATCACAGGCACACCGCTTTTATCACCAATGGCGTTTAAAGTAAGGGCAACCCTTTTTCTTATCTCGAAATGCTCGGATCCAAGGCCCGCTATCAACCTGTTGTGAATCTCTCTGCCGATATCAGGAACTGGCTTAGCGTCCGATGGGTCTATGCGAGCGGCTTTCCCTGGAGACACCTTGTGTTCCTCAAGTATCTTAAACAAGGCTTCGCTGGCAAAAACTTCGTAGGGATCAAACAACCGCTTAAGCTGTTCTTCAAGTTCGGCCGACAGCTGAACTTCTTCAGGGACGACTTCAATGGCACTTTCGCTGCTTTCAACCGGGATTTCGCTTTCGGTTTGCCCCAGGCATACTACCGAGCCGGCAAATGTACACGCGATAACAAGCGAGAGAAGTATATTTTTCATAAGAGTTCCCCTAAATATTTACTCAATGCGACAAAGCTGTCTGATAGCAAATACATACAGTTGATATTATCAACTTTTTGGAGATCGGTAAGTAAAAGCTATGTAAAAAATCTCTCCAGAGCGGGTTTGAAATGGCAAGGATTACAATTGGTCTACGTTTCAGCTATATTTGAATCCGTGAAATTCATTCCCTGACAGAATTCTGTTCAAAGGAAGCATTGGACCCGCCATCGCTTACTTTTTCCGGACATCACATATTCAATGAGATATCTCATATTCGATGCCCCAAAAATACTCCTTCACGCTTGAGAAGTGATTATACCAGAACCTCATCCGGATTGCAACATTTTTTGCCGGCATTATTTTACGGCCTTGCCGTAAACTTCCACCTCGATATAGTGGTTGGCGTCGCTGCCGTTACTGCCGTTGCTGTGCAGACGCAAATAGCGGGTCTGGACTCCCTTGGCATCGATAAGTTTGCCTTCAGATGTTTCGACATAGTGCATATTTTTCCCCACCCCCTGACCCAGAGAGTTGT
>JBARPZ010000421.1:0-1605 GCA_049643445.1 Sedimentisphaerales bacterium | reverse complement strand
GGCCATGACTACCGTCTTTCCATCGGCCGAACTTTGATTGAAGACGTATATGGCGGTATGGAAGAAGCAGTGCAGATATCCATCCAGATGGTCGAACTCTGGAAGAAGCTTGATGGCAGGATTGACGAACGCAGGTTCCAGTACACACTGGATAATCTGGTTGATTTTGTTGCCGATGCGCAGAAGAGCCGGGACGCAATGGCTGAAGCTTTCGAGGAACATACAGGCACCAAACGCGATGATGTCCTTTCCCGGCTGACGGCATCGAGCCTGGCGGCGGTTGGCACGTACAACGTACGCCATTTTGGTGCAGTCGGCGACGGGACGGCCAATGATGCGGCGGCTATCAACAAGGCCATTGATGCGTGCAACAAAGCCGGCGGCGGGACCGTGTTTGTGCCGTCTGGTTACTATACAACAGGTTCGATTCACCTCAAGAGCAACGTCGCCCTTGCCCTTGACAAGGGCGCTGTACTGAAAGCCATACCGGGCATTATGGACCCGTGGGAACCCAATCCCAACGACAAAGGCCTGATGGACCCGGCCTACTACCACTGGGAGGCATCGCTCATCTGGGGCAAAAACCTCGAAAACGTCAAAATCTACGGCCCTGGGAACATCGATGGAACGGCGCTGACCCGAAGCAGCAAAGTGAAGAAAGGGACAGGCGACAAGGGTATCGCCCTCAAGCTTTGTAAAAATATCGAGATTCGCAATCTGAACATTCGTGAGGGCGGTCATTATGCTATTCTGGCTACGGGCTGCGAAGATATGCTCATCGATAACGTGACCATTAAGACCAGCCGGGATGGACTCAACCTGTCCCAGTGTAGCAACGTCGAAGTCGCAAACTGTCACATCGACGCCGTGCGGTACGAAGACGGCCACCCGGCCGGCGGCGACGATGCAATTAAACTCGGCAGCGATCTATCCTTAGGCAAAGCTCGACCCTGCAAAAACATAACCGTGCGGAACTGCTTTCTCGCGAGCGGGTGCAACACTCTCCAATTCGGCACGGAGACCATCGGGTCGTTCAAAAACATCCGTTTCGAGAACATCAGGATCCTGCGTGCCGGCAAAGCCGGTATAAGCCTCACCTCCAACGACGGTAGTGTCATCGACGGCATCGACTACAAAGACATAAGGATGGAGAAAACCTTTACGCCGATCTTCATCAAGATCTCGGACGTCGCCCGTGTGCCCAAAGGTACGTACAAACGTGGGGCCATCCGGAACATCACATTCGACAACATCACGGCGACCGACTGTTTCTCTTATTTCAAGAACCGCCAGATGCCTTCCGTTATCTGGGGCAAACCCGGCAGTCCCGTAGAGAATATCAAGTTCAACAATGTCCGTATTACGGAGAAGGGGGGCCACTCGGCTTCCGAAGGGACACTGGAACCGAAGGAAAACGACGAACGTTTCCCGCGCAAAGTGGGAGCGATCCCCGCTTATGCCTGGTATCTGCGCCACGTTAAGAATATCCGTTTCCTTAACTGCCGATTCGGATACGAAAAGAACGACGACCGGCCGGCAATGGTAGTCGATGACGGAATAAATGTCACACTGGATGAATGTTATCTCCAGGAAGGTTCTAATTGT
>JBARPZ010000420.1:0-2990 GCA_049643445.1 Sedimentisphaerales bacterium | reverse complement strand
AGGACATTATGCTGGATAGAAACGGCGATTGGCGCAAGGGTTGGCGTGTGAAGGGAAAAGACGGCAAGATGTATCCATGCGGCGTTTTATGTGACAGGCAAGCGCTCAAGTACGCGAGGCAGCGCGTACCAGAAGAGCTGAAAACGCATCCTTACCGCTCTCGCTTCATTGACACAACGACCGCTTCGCCCTGGCGTGAATGCTACGACCCGGACCATCCGATGACTCGCAGCGAGAGCCGACACTGGAAGATGGAACTGCTGCGTTTTATGTCCGAGGAGATGAAACTGGTTACGGGCAGTGAGACGGGACACGATGCTGCCGTGCCGTATGTTCACTATTTCGAGGGCATGCTGAGTCTCGGGCCGTATCGGGTTCCGGATGCCGGGCGAAATATGGTCAAGGCCCTGGATGAGGTTCCTGAGCGAGTGGCCAAGTTTCAGGTAGGCCATAAATACCGACTGCCGCTCTGGGAACTTGTCTACCATGACTGCGTAGTGGCACAGTGGTATTGGGGCGACTACAATAACAAACTGCCTGCGTTGTGGGACAAGCGGGACCTGTTTAACATTCTTTACGGCACGCCGCCGATGTTTATGTTCAACAACCAAATATGGAAGAAGAATAAGGCCCGCTTTGCCGAGAGCTATAAGAACGTATGTCCCGTCGCCCGCGCCGTGGGCTACGCCGAGATGACCGACCATCGTTTCCTTACAGTCGACAGGAGTGTTCAACAGACTAAGTTTGCGAACGGAATTAGTGTCACAGTTAACTTTGGCGATAAACTTTACCGCCTGCCTGATGGTAAAAAAATCGAGCCCACGGGCTACTTCGTATCAGGTATGTAAGAGAGGCAATTTTGCCCGTTTACAACAGGAGGACAGCCATGAAAGCTTTCCGGCACACTGTTTTGCTTGTCATGCTCACTTTTTCGCTTTTATTGCCGGCCCAGGGCCGGGAGATAAAAATTGAAGGGGGCGAGAATCGCTATTGGGCCGAGGCAATGGCCAAGATCCATGAAAGATTCACCGGTGAAAAAGGGACCTTTGCTCATTTTGGCGATTCTATCACGGTCACTCTGGCTTTCTGGACGCCGCTGTTATACTCACGAAAGAACGCTTCCGAGGAAATGGAACAGGCATACCAGTTGGTCGAGCAGTATCTGAAAAAGGAATGCTGGCGCAATTGGAAAGGCCCACAGTTTGGCAACGAGGGCAGAATGACTATCCGCTGGGCGCACGAGAATATTGATAATTGGCTGGCGCTTTTGAAGCCGGAAGTGGCCCTGATTATGTTTGGAACAAATGACCTTACCTCAGTTGGGCTGGAGGAGTACGAGAAGAAAACGCGTGAGGTTGTTCAAAAGTGCCTGGATAACGGGACGGTGGTGATTTTGAGCACGATTCCGCCTCGGCATGGATTGGCTGAGAAAGCAGCGCTATATGCGGACGCCGTACGAAAAATTGCCCGCCGGATGAAGGTGCCACTTATCGATTATCACTCGGAAATACTCAAACGCCGCCCTGCTGACTGGGATGGTGCGCTGGACAAATTTTCTCAGTACAAAGGCTACGATGTCCCCACACTTCTGGCCCGCGATGGCGTTCATCCCAGTAATCCAAAAGAATGTTGCGATGACTACTCTGAAGAGGGTCTTAAGTGCTGTGGATTTTCACTGCGCAACTATCATGTCCTGATGAAATACGCCGATGTGCTTAAAACGCTCGGCCTTGTTTCACCAGTGAAAAGCAAAGCTACAGTCCCTAAACCGCAAATACGAGAGCGTGCAATCATAAATCCGCCTGACCAATCCTGGTTTCCCAAAGCACCCCCCCTGCCGCGGCCTGCCGGACAGATAATAAAAGTGTCGAGTGTACAGGGACTTGTAAAGGCCGTTGACGGGGTAAAAACCGGTGGAACCATTCTACTGGCGGACGGCCACTACGAGATGCCCCACTATATCGAGATAACAACTGATAATGTATCGCTGCGCGGAGCATCGGGACATCGTGAACGTGTGGTCATCGATGGCGCCAAGAGCCGTGATGGAGAACTGGTCGGTGTAAGAGCGTGCTCAGATGTTACGATTGCCGACCTGACCATCCAGAACATTCAATACAATGGCTTCAAAATCAACTCCGAAACCGATGTTCAGAAACTTACTATATACAACTGCATCATCCATAACATCTGGCAGCGCGGCGTCAAAGGTGTTAAGGTTCCGAAAGAGAACCGCGAAGCAGTCCGTCCCAAGAACTGCCGCGTGCAGTACTGCCTGTTTTACAACGACCGACCCAAGCGTTTAAGCGATGACCCGCGCGATATCGCCGGTGGAAACTACGTCGGCGGCATTGATGTGATGTATGCAAAAAACTGGGTGATTAGTGATAATGTTTTTGTCAATATCCGGGGGAGGACTCGTGAGGGTCGCGGAGCCATCTTTATGTGGTTTGATTCACATGACTGCGTGATCGAGCGAAATATTATTATCGACTGTGATGCCGGTATCTGCCTTGGCAATCCACACCGTGCCGACGGCATAAAAATCCACTGTCGAGATTGTGTCGTCCGTAACAATTTTATTACAAGAGCTACCGAAGGAGGTATTGTTCCCGTCTATACCCGGGACTGCAAAATTCTCAACAATACTATCTATGAACCTGACAGCCGACTTGGCCGACTGATTCGCATTGTTTTTGATAACGATGGCCTGCTTGTTGCCAATAATCTGCTCAGTGGGCCCAAAATCCGAAACGAGTCGGACAGTAAAATCAGGTTCGTTAGTAATCTTGAAAAAGATCTTACGGCTGCTTTTGTCAATCCATCACAAGGAAACCTCCACCTGACAATCCGTGCCACTGAAGCTATCAACAGGGCTGAACAACTGTCCGATGTAACCGGTGATATTGACGGTGAGACTCGCGAGGACAAACCCGATATCGGTGCTGATGAGTTTACTCCCTGATATTGTATTTTGCTAAAATTTGCCA
>JBARPZ010000419.1:0-3408 GCA_049643445.1 Sedimentisphaerales bacterium | reverse complement strand
GGCCATGACTACCGTCTTTCCATCGGCCGAACTTTGATTGAAGACGTATATGGCGGTATGGAAGAAGCAGTGCAGATATCCATCCAGATGGTCGAACTCTGGAAGAAGCTTGATGGCAGGATTGACGGGCGCAGGTTCCAGTACACACTGGATAATCTGGTTGCTTTTGTTGCCGATGCGCAGAAGAGCCGGGACGCAATGGCTGAAGCTTTCGAGGAACATACAGGCACCAAACGCGATGATGTCCTTTCCCGACTGACGACATCGGCCCTGGCGGCGGTTGGCACGTACAACGTACGCCATTTTGGTGCAGTCGGCGACGGGACGGCCAATGATGCACCGGCTATCAACAAGGCCATCAATGCCTGCAACAAAGCCGGTGGCGGAACCGTGTTTGTGCCGTCTGGTTTCTATACAGCAGGTTCGATTCAACTCAAGAGCAACGTTACTCTTGCTATTGATAAGGGTGCTGTACTCAAAGCCATGCCGGGCATCATGGATCCGTGGGAACCCAATCCCAACGACAAAGGCCTGATGGACCCGGCCTACTACCACTGGGAGGCATCACTCATCTGGGGCAAAAACCTCAAAAACGTCAAAATCTACGGCCCCGGAACCCTCGACGGCGCGGCGCTCACCCGAAGCAGCAAAGTCAAGAAAGGGACAGGCGACAAGGGTATCGCCCTCAAGCTTTGTAAAAATATCGAGATTCGCAATCTGAACATTCGCCAGGGTGGTCATTACGCTATCCTGGCTACGGGCTGCGAAGATATGCTCATCGATAACGTGACCATTAAGACCGACCGGGATGGACTCAACCTGTCCCAGTGTAAAGACGTTCTGGTCGCTAACTGCCATATCGATGCGGTCCGCTATGAAGACGGCCGCCCGGCTGGCGGAGACGATGCGATTAAACTCGGCAGCGATCTGTCCTTAGGCAAAGCTCGACCCTGCGAAAACATAACCGTCCGAAACTGCTTTCTCGCAAGCGGTTGCAACACTCTCCAATTCGGCACCGAGACCATCGGGTCGTTTAAGAATATCCGTTTCGAGAACATCAGAATCCTGCGTGCCGGCAAAGCCGGGATAAGTATCACCTCCAACGACGGCAGCGTCATCGACGGCATTGTCTACAAAGACATAAGGATGGAGAAAACCTTTACGCCGATCTTCATCAAGGTCTCGGACGTCGCCCGTGTGCCCAAAGGTACGTACAAACGTGGGGCCATCCGGAACATCACATTCGAGAACATAACGGCGACCGACTGTTTCTCCTATTTCAAGAACCGCCAGATGCCTTCCGTTATCTGGGGGAAACCCGGCAGTCCCGTAGAGAATATCAAGTTCAAAAATGTCCTTATTACGGAGAAGGGGGGCCACCCGGCTTCCGAAGGGACTCTGGAACCGAAGGAAAACGACGAACGTTTCCCGCGCAAAGTGGGAGCGGTCCCCGCCTATGCATGGTATCTGCGCCACGTTAAGAATGTCCGTTTCCTTAACTGTCGCTTCGGATACGAAAAGAACGACGACCGGCCGGCAATGGTAGTCGATGACGGAATAAATGTCACACTGGATGAATGTTATCTCCAGGAAGGTTCTAATTGTGATTCGCGGATTGTAACCCGCAACGGAGCCAAGATAATTCACGTCCAGGGCAAAGCCAAAGATTATCCCCTGGAAAAGCTCAACAAAATCTCTAATAAACGCCCCAGAAAATGAGCGGCAATGAGGATTACGACTACCGTCTCTCGAACGGGCGCACCGTGATCCAGGATATTTACGCGAACCTGGATGAAGCCGTGAAAGGCGCCGAAAAAATGCCCGGGATATGGAAGAGACTAAATGGTAAGATCGACCGACACCGGTTTCAGTACACGCTCGACAATCTCACCGGCTACATCGAAAAGGCGAGAAAAACGCGCAACAAGATGGTGGAATCCTTCGAAGAAAAAACCGGACGAAAATATAACAAAGTGGTGTCTTCAAAGACGCTTTGAACCCGGAATATTGGCATTCTGGGTGACAAATGTGGGCTCAAAGGAAAAAAACTGAAGCCAAAACCGAAGCCTTCCGAGTCTTTGTTTCAGATATCGTGCTGCAACTCGTCCACCTTCCACATTATTAGCCCCAACATGAACGAGTACATTACGACCGTTGACTTTTCTATCCACTGTTGCTACTGGTATTTTAGCTTTGTTTAGTGACTCAACGGCTGGAACCAGGCCATCATTCAAACATAGAACACCGCCCCACACTTGATAAACTTAACAATACCACTATATATCCAACGTCATTAAACCGCTATGTAACAATAACTTTCGTAAGACAGCTAAAAATAACTGTATGTTCAACAATTCATTTGATATAATGACCGCGCACGGTGCCTGGTTTCGAAGCCAAATGGATTATGTTGTAAATATAAGTCAAACTTCGTAACAATTTGCCCCTTGTTGGAGGATTAGCAATGCAAGAGTCATTCTCTCGTCGAAAGTTCCTAAAAACCGCTGCGGCCGGCAGCGCCGCCCTGGCCCTCTCAGCCACGAGCTACTCACGCGTCATCGGCGCCAACGACCGTATCTCAATCGGCATCATAGGCTGTGGCAGCCGTGGAGTTGGTGCTCACATGACCGGCGTACACAAACACGCTGAGAGCGAAAACATAGAAATCACGGCTGTGTGCGACCCGTGGCGGCTGCGTCAGGAAGCCGCCGCTGCCAAGGTAAAAGAATGGTATGGTCGTGATGCGCGGAAGTTCTCATCGTACCGTGACTTGCTGGCCTTAAAAGATGTGGACGCTGTTATGATCGCCTCGTGCGACCACCAGCACACCACGCACCTCCAGGCCGCTGCCGAGGCCGGCAAGGACGCCTACTGCGAGAAACCATTGGCCAAGAGACTCGACAGGCTCAAAAACGCCTGCGACGCTGTCAAGAAGGCTAAGACGGTCGTCCAAATCGGAACTCAGTTGCGGAGCCTTCCCAGTTTCACCGGCTGCCGGGAACTCTACAAGACGGGCATCCTCGGTACAGTGGGACGAATCGAGCAGTGCCGCAACGGCGAACGACCCTACTGGTATTCCTACGTCAAAGATGTCAAGAAGGAAGATGTGGACTGGAAGGAGTTCCTGATGGATCGCCCTTCCCGTCCGTTCGACCCCGTGCTGTACTCAGGCTGGTATGGTTACCGGGAATTTTCCGATGGATCGGTTCCGGGGCTGGGCAGCCACTTCATCGACCTGGTGCATTACATCACGGGTGCGAAATTCCCCACAAGCTGTGTGTGCCTGGGCGGTACGTTCACATGGAAGGACGAGCGCAAGTTCACCTGCCCCGACCATGTCCAGGCCCTGTGGATTTACCCTGAGGATTTCATGGTCAGTTATTCGACGAATTTCGGCAATGGAAGTGG
>JBARPZ010000418.1:0-2281 GCA_049643445.1 Sedimentisphaerales bacterium | reverse complement strand
GTAGAGCACTTGCTGTATGAAGCACGATTTGCCTCCTTCTTCCATATGAAAGATCTTAACCATTTCGGCTAAACCAATTCTGGGTTAATTGATAAGGCTCAAGACATCGATAACCCAAAAGGTTCAGGACATCGATTACCTTAAGGGTCTAAAGGTTCAGGACATCGATAACCCTATTCACGATATAAACCATTTGATACCCTCAATCAAACAATTGATAAAGGGGGTATCAGATGCAACAAGAACTCAGAAAAACAGCTATTGAACGCTATCTGCAAGGAGAATCTCCAAAATCAATATATACGGATCTCAAACGTTCAAAGTATTGGTTCTTCAAGTGGCTCAAAGGCTACAAAACCGGAGAACCTGAATGGTACAAAGATAATTCAAGGGCTCCAAGAAAGCGCCCGACTGAAATTGGCGAAATTGAAAGACAAAGGATCATTTCAGTCAGAACTCACCTGGAGTCTCAAAAATTCGCCCAAATTGGACCTTCGGCAATTAAGTGGGAGTTAAGTAAGTCAGGCTATAGCCTCCCATCTGACAGTACTATTAAACGGGTTCTCAAAAGCGAAGGCCTGATTAAAAAAAACTTCGTATGTTCCTAAAGGCGTTGAGTACCCGTATTTTACTGAACCGCTTGACTTTAACAATATCCACCAGGCCGATCTTGTTGGCCCTCGATATATAAAAAGAGACGGCAAATTTTATTCGTTCAATGTGATGGACCTGTTGAGTCATCAGGTCTACATTGAATCACAACGAAGCAAAGAGGACCATCAAATCGCTTCCAGTCTTTTAAGATGCTGGAAAGCAGTCGGGCTGCCGGATTTTCTTCAGCTCGACAATGAACTCAGCTTTCGCGGAAGTAATCGCCATCCCAGGTCGCCTGGTTTGGTCATTCGGCTTTGCCTTCACTTTGGTGTTCAACCGGTCTTTATTCCGATTGGCGAACCCTGGCGCAACGGCGTAATTGAAAAATTTAACGATACTTATAATAGGAAGTTCTTCCGTCGCCAATGGTTTGCAAGTTATTTGATGCTAAAACGGCAAAGCAAAAATTTTCAGCGTTTCCATAATAAGCATCATCGGTATAGTTGTTTAAAAGGCAAAACGCCACTGGAGGTAATCCAAAAAGATGGATTTAAGCCAGTCAAACTAGGGGGTAATACAAAATTGCCCGATCTTGATAGCATTCCAGATGGCAATATCATCCTCATCCGATTTATCCGAAGTGATCGAATACTGGATATATTCGGTGAAAAATTTAAAGTTTCAAAGAGCTTGGTTTATTCTTATGTCAAGGCGGTGATTGTGACTAAAATATACAGACTACAGTTATACCTTGGCGAAGAATTGGTCGATACATTTGATTATCAATTAAGCATATGATCACTATATTTTACGCTATTAACAAAAGCCGTGCTAACGAGCCGCAGAAAAATCATCATGTGCTCCGACGAGCTTTTGAGGGGCCCATTCTCGCACATGATGACTTTTCTGCTCATGCTGTACGAGAAATAGGCTTATTATTATACCCGGGTTATCGATGTCCTGGACCTTTTTACCGTTAAACTTGGGTTATCGATGTCCTGGACTTTGACACCTAATGGGTAAGATACATAGCCATCTGGATGTTTTTCTACAATAATCTTAAGTTGCTTCATCCGGTTATCTCCCTCATCACTATACCAATACTCAGGTGCCATCATAAGGCACTGACACGCTCTTTTCAACATAATTTCCCTTCACCCAAGCTAGGACTTGTCGAAGCACTTGCTCTAAACCCCGTTCCCTGTCAATTGATCCTTAATGCGTTGTGAACTCATTAGAATCAGGTCTGAGATAAGGTACCAAATACTATACCTCTCTGCTTGTCGGAGCGAAGCGGATTTATCCGCCTCTGGAGGGCTTGTCCGCCTTAAGTATGGCGGACTAGTCCGCCGGATTTGTGGAGGAGATCCCGCCATCGGGACCCAATTTAATGTGCAACGTATTTAAGCGGGGCCTGCCCCGCCAGCCCCGTAGCTCCGGAAGATGGTACTGGGGTGGCTAAATAAGTCAGCAATCCCGAAGATATGATAAGGAGCATGACATGACAAAGAATTCGAAGACACTCTTCATTATCGAAGACGATGAGCAGGTTCTCTCCATGATGAGGAATTATTTTGAATACCTGGGATATAGGATAATCACTGCTTTCAACGGAATGGAAGGATTGAAGATGGTCTCATCGGAAAAGTATGACCTCGTGATTACCGACATCGTCATGCCCTACGTC
>JBARPZ010000417.1:0-7272 GCA_049643445.1 Sedimentisphaerales bacterium | reverse complement strand
AGGGGTCGGTGATATTACTATACCGGCCGGTGAAAGTTTGACCTTCAGGTATCGGTTCTATTTCCATAATGGTAATGAAAAACAGGCTAAAGTGGCCGAACATTACCGCCAATACGCTGCAACCAAGCCTGTAAAATAATTGACACAGAGCCGATTCCAGGATATCATGGATAAGACTATTGTAAAACTTAATAAAGGAAAGGTAGGGAAGTATTATGAGTAGAATTACTCGTCGTGATTTTATCAAAGGTTCAATGGCCGTCGGTGCATCAATAGCATTGGCCCCGCATTCACGAGTCCTGGGTGCCAACGGCGACATTCGCATAGGCGTCATTGGTGTGGGTGGCCAGGGAGGCGGCCACATGGGTTATTTCCACAAGCTCTCCGGTGTCCGCCTTGTGGCGATTTGTGATGCAGATCAATCGCAAATCGACAAAAGGGCGGAGGACTTTGAGAAGAAAAACAACGCCAAACTCAAAACCTATGTTGACGTCCGCAAAATGCTGGACGACAAGGAGATTGATGCCGTCACCACCGCAACCCCCAACCACTGGCATTCGCTGATATCAATATGGGCCTGTCAGGCCGGCAAAGATATGTATTGCGAGAAGCCCGTTTCACATAACATCTGGGAAGGCCGCAAGCTTGTCGAAGCCGCCAGGAAATACAACCGCATTGTGCAGACCGGTACACAGAAACGCTCCGACGAAGGACTGATGGAGGCATACGACTACATTAACAAAGGCAATATCGGCAAAATCAAAGTCTCACGTGGTTTCTGTTACAAACCACGCTACAGTGGAAACGGCATTGTTAACGGCACAAACGGACCAATTCCCGCCCCGGAGGGTGTGGACTATAATCTGTGGTGCGGGCCGGCCGAGATGAAACCACTGACAAGAAAGCAGTTGCACTACAAATGGCACTGGGTTTGGAACACCGGCAATGGCGACCTCGGCAACCAGGGAATCCACGAAATGGACCTGGCACGATGGGCTTTGAACGACCCGAAGCTCGCCCCCCGTGTGTGCAGCATCGGAGGCCGGTTCGCCGTTGGGGATGCAGGCGAGACCGCCAATACACAGATTGTGTATCACGATTACAAGCCCGCTCCACTGGTCTTCGAAGTGCGCGGTCTGCCTCGCAAGAAGGGCGATTCGTCCATGGATCACTATCGCGGTACGCGTGTAGGAATGGTCGTTGAATGCGAGAATGGCTACTTCGTTGGCGGAGGCGGCGGTGGCTGGATATACGATAATAACGACAAAAAGGTAAAGCAGTTCAAAGGCGGCGGCGGTGGCGGACACCACCAAAACTTCATAAAGGCCGTTCGCAGCCGGAAAGTCAGCGACCTGAACGCCGATATCGAAAAAGGACACCTCTCCAGCGCCCTCTGCCACATGGGCAATGTCTCTTACCTGATGGGCAAGAAGATGTCTGTGGACGAAGTCAAGAAAGCTATTGGCAGCAACGCTGTTCTGATGGAATCGTTCGAACGCATGCTCGAACACCTCAATGCCAATGAGGTGGACCTGGAAAAAGAACCCATCACCATGGGACCAATGCTCACCATGGATCCGGAGACCGAGAAGTTCACGGGTGAGCTTAGCGATATGGCCAACATGTACGTCAAGCGCAACTACCGCGAGCCGTTCGTAGTACCGGATAAAGTCTGACAAAAAACGGGCTGAAATAGGTCGCTGGCAGAGACGTGATGAGGTAGCGCGCAGTTTTAGCTGTCAACAACCCGCCAGGCCGGCGGTATCAATTCCGGCACGCGCCATTTGCTGCCGCAGCGATGGCACCTGTCCATGTCGGGCCTTCTCGGATTGCCGCAGTTCGCGCACGTAACCAGAGTTATCTTTGGCCGGGTCAGCCTGTAGGTAATATAAGCGGTTAAGCCAAAAGCAAGAGTTCCGAGCATCCAGCCGAGTTTTGCTTTTTCCGAAAGTCCGACAGTAGCGGCGTCTTTGCTTACCCTCCACGCAAGCAAGATTGCCAATATTATAGAAGGCATTATTATCAGTAGGGCTGCATAGAGTCTGGTGCCGATGTTTTCATTTTTATCCGGACCTTTCATCGCAATAAGTGAATCCGACTTCCTGCCTTTCATAGCTGCGAATGAATTCGGAAGGATAAAGAGCCCTCTGTGTCCGGCACCGGCTTCAATGCTATCCGCTGTAAAGAACGAGGCAATACTCAACATTGGAGGCTGAAGGTTCTCAAACAGGTATTTCCCAATGGTTGATGCAGGCGCCCAGGGAGCCTCAGAATAAACAGCTATGTTGGAAGGTATATAATTGTTGTCTTTTTCAAGCATGGTGTACCGTGTTCTGATTTGTTTTCCCTTTTCATCGAATACGGCAACTGCCATGGCAGTCCCATCCCGGTTAAGACTGGCCGCGCACATCCCCCGATATTTTCTGTCGGTCGTAGAAGTCAGGCCGAAAGCTCTATAACCTAACAAATCTTTCTCTATTACGGATTGTTTTGAGGAGAATAATGTCTGTGGGACGGGCAGCCGGCCTGCAGCCCCGGCAAATTCAAGTGTTTCTCGGTCAAGCAGGTCGATCCGGCCGGTTTCGTCAAGAACCAGCAGGTACGGGCCTCCAAGGCGGCCGTAATTGGTCCCGGGCAGTGGCTTAGTTGATGCACTTCGTGGATAGCGTTTGTTCTCTCTTTCCTCGTCGGTCACTTTAATATGAGGTGCAGACCAATCGATACGTACAAAATGGGGATTTTTTTTCAAGAGGCCTATCTGGATGGGTTTGTGTTTGTCATCTTTGGCAAGCTGCGGCCCTTTGACCACGTTTCTTTTATCGAAGTCAATGGTGAAAAAGCGCCGCAGCTTCCTGTCATATAACGTTTGCTGTAGACTGCTGGGCCACTCCCATGGTGTTGAATCTACAATGGGATCTATGAATCTACCGAGGCTTTTATCAGCAGTTTCTGAAACTCCTTCAGGTCCCACATAAAGTTGCTCTTCCTTTAGATGAGCGGTCTTATCAGGCGAAATCTCTACCGTGTTATAGCGACAGGATATTTGGCCGATCCTTTCATCGAAATATATCAAAACCCCTTGAGCGTCGAATTTAGCATAATAGATATCTGACTGGTGTTCTCCGGGGCCTCTCGCTTGAAAATAATCGGAAATTCCAAGGAATAATGGTTCATCTGTGTTCATTTGTGCAGTGACATGTGAGTGATGCACGACGTTGGGATCATCTTCAAGCTCGGGCGGGACCAGCCCGGAAGGCTTGATATCGGCGTGTCTGGCATCATCGATCCTGCTCGTAAGGGACATCTCGCATAGAAATCGGAACCAGAATAACGGTATCGACAGTAACGTCAGAACAACAAAGCCGGTAGCTAATACTCTAACAGGATAACTTATTCGTGACTTCATCGTAATATTCCTAAAGTGAGGTTGACGTAAATCTATGCCAGGTTCGTGTTAAAGAAGCGATAATAAACAGCAGCAATATAACTACAATATGAAGCCCAAAACCTTTGACAACAATCAACGGAACAAGCACAAAGGCTAAAGCCACGCCGCCTAACGTGGGCGTAATCCTGCTTGATGTCCAGCCGGTTTGTAAGCCGAGACAATAGCAGGCAAAGCCCATCAGAAATGCCGCTATAAATATGTCGAATATAAAGCCGGAGTATACGGAAGAGTATACGGAATATATTGGTCCGGCCGGCATAAAAAGACGAAACAGTACCACCGCTGTAATGGTAAGAGGCACAAGAAATGTTAGAATAGCCAGAATCCCCGTGATAATCCTGGCTGAAAGTATCCGGCCTCGTGTCACCGGCAGCCCGCACAAAAATGCCGAGATTCTTCTGGTTCTGTCCGTATACATCTGGCTTGCACCCATACCGGGCAGGCCAATGATCAGCACAATAATCGCCGAAATCCCAAGTCCGACAAATACGATGGGATCACTGGGTTCTTGATCGGATATCGCTAAAATCGATAGGATAATAAGAGTTGCTGAGATAATGCCCGCTCCGATGAAATATATTATATGGTCTTCAATCTCTCTTTTTATAAGTGTAAACATTTCATATCTCCTGTTATCACGCAGTAATAGGCATCGGTTCAGGTTTGGTGCATTCTATGAATATGTCCTCGAGGCTCATCGGTATTTCGGTGCAGCTTGAAGGCTTGAAAACATCAACAAGGGCTTGTTTCTGTTGGTTCCAGTTGACAACGGTTATTACCATCTCCCGGCCCTCGCTTTGTTGGTTTATAATTTCAGTCAGGTACAGGTTTGCCGGTACCGATTCCGGGAAAATCAGACGAAATTTCTTAACCCGTTCTTTAAGCTCTTCGAGCCCGCAATCCACAACCAGTTTGCCCGCGGCAATTATCCCTATCCTGTCGGCAATTCGTTCCACGTCACCTAAAATGTGCGAGCTAAATAGTATCGTTCGCCCCTGCTTCTGAATGACGTCGATTGCAAGCTCGAGGAACTGCCTGCGCGCCACTGTATCAAGTCCCAGTGTCGGGTCGTCAAGGATGAGAAGCTCAGGCTCTATCGCCATAGCTAATGACAGGTTTAACTTTGCTCGCATACCAATGGACAATTCCCTTACCTTCTGGTTCATCGGCAGCCGGAATGTCTCTGTCAGATGATTGAAAAACTCGTCGTTCCACTGCGGCGAAAGGTTTTTGCACAGCTTTACAAGTCGGCCGACCTTATAGTTCTGGATAAGATTATGGCCTTCAGCTACGTAGCCTATTTGGCCGTGCACTTTTGCCGAGAGGTTCATTGATTCGGCGCCCAGAAGAAAAGTCTGTCCGCGGGTTGGCGGTTCGAGACCCAAAAGAATCCGGATAATCGTAGTCTTGCCGGCGGCATTCCGTCCCAACAGGCCGTATATACAGCTCCGTGGCACTTTGAGATTAATGCCGTCCAAAACGCATCGGCCATCGAAATATTTCACAAGATTTTCGACTCTGATAATGTTCTCATTCATTCGACCGCCCTTTCTTTGAAGGCCAATTGAATTGTTCAACTGCGTTTTCGAACCATTCCAATAGTGTTTGCCTGTCAATTTGCATGTGAAAAGCATCAACGGCGATTCGATCAAGTTTCTCGGATACGATTTTTTTCCTCACTGACCTGCTCAAATTGCTGTCAATATTCGCGACAAAAGCACCCGCGCCCGGCTTGGTGACAATGATGCCTTCCTGTTCCAGTTGGCGGTAGGCCTTGGCTATCGTGTTGGGATTTATCGCAAGCTGTTTGGCCAATTGCCTTACCGTAGGCAGCTTTTCATCTTTGATGAGCCGTCCTAAGGCAATGTCGTGCTTGATTTGGCCAATTATCTGCTGGTAAACAGGCCTCTCTGATGCATTGTTTATACGAAACTGCATAAATCGTCCTTGTGAATTGTACTACTTCAACTATTACAAGTATAACACAAATCAGTATTCAATCAAGCAATTTTGGAAAAAAATCAAAAAATTTTTACAGCGGTTCGCCAATTAGGCCATAAAGGGTATTTCAACGTCAAATCTGCGTTTTTAATCGATAGTGTGGGCATTGACGGGTAAGGGAATTTTGGTTATTGTACAGGCTGAATATTGGGTTTGGCATACTGGATGTTGCATATAGGGGCCAAAAAATGAGCAATAAATTCAAATCACGCACGAGCTGGCGTCAAAAGTTGGAAAATCACCCCGAAGGTCTGCCCAAAGTCGTCAATGGTCCTGCGAAGTGGGAAAAACGCTTCGGCGGCAGAAGGGTCCTTGTCCCCACACCTCTGCTTGTAGACGGCTTGATTCGAAAGGTAAGAAAGGGAAAGCTCGTCACCGTAGCACAAATCAGAGAGCGGCTCACCAAAGATTTCAAGGCCGATTCTACCTGTCCCCTCACCACGGGCATTTTTATTCGCATTTCCGCTGAGACCGCCGAAGAGGACCTGCTCGCAGGCAAAAAACGCATAACGCCCTACTGGCGGGTAATCAAAACTGATGGCAGCTTAAATCCTAAACTTCCCGGTGGTGCTAAAGCCCATGCTGCACACTTAAGAGCGGAAGGACATAAAATTGCTGCCGCCAAAGGCAAAAAACCACCCAAAGTGCACGATTTTGAAAAAGCCCTGGTGTGAATATTTCTCAGACAAAGCCCTGACCGTAAAGAGAATAATCGGGGATAATTTTAGGCATTTTGTGTTATTGCCAGCGAGGCCGAGCCAGGTGTGGGAATCTCTCTGCCGTGAAAAATTTGAGATTGCTTTGGCCTAAAAACCTCGCAATCACAGAAAAATGCCATTTTGCTCCCGTAAACGCTTACCTTTTTTGAATAGAACATCAGAAAAAGAGCCAAGGCTCAATATTTTTTTGATAGTTTATCATTGACGGGAAGCTGTTTACTTGATAATTGATAATTGATTTTATTCTGGACTATAAACGTGTGTAGAAGTTTCCGGTTGGTAATTTATATCTGTAAGATTTGGTTCAAGATTGAAAGGAGGCCATTATGGCAAGGACAATTTTAACCACAGTGCTTATAGTGTTATTGAGCGTACTGGTTGGCTGCACCGGTGTTGACAGTGGCAGAAGCCAGCTTGCGCCCGCTCACGTTGCGCCGGCTCCCGTAATTTCGGTTACCGATACCAGTGAGTCAGATCTCATCGAGCAGATGGCGCTTAATCGGCAGGCATATCGGCAGGGACTTGAATTGCTCGTAAAGTTCTATACCAGGGTGGGTAATAATATGAAACTTCAATGGGCTCAAAAGGAGCTGAAGGGCCTGGATTCTGTTCCACAATATACCTACCACGTTGTAGGAGAAGTTGCGAATTTGAAAGCCGAGACTTCCATATCCGAAGCTGATGCACTCTACGACGAAGCTTTGCAGATTGAAAAAAAGGCCGCAACGCTTTTTCTTAAAGACGATCAGATGTTGCGGTTGGCTTTGAATAAATACCTCCAGTTGATAGAGAAGCATGGCTCCAGCGACAAGATCGATGATGCCGCATACAGAGCTGCTGGAATTTATGAGCATTTCAAAGACTACACATTAGCTGTTTTGTACTACAAAAGGGTATATCAGTGGGACCGTTATACAGTCTTTCCTGCAAAGTATAGGGCGGCAAAAGTTTTGGATAAAAAACTCCGCCAAAGAACAGAGGCACTTGAGCTTTATCGCCAGTCTGTTGGTGATGAAGCTGTGCCTCAGACTTACAGGGATTTTGCGCAAATTCGAATCAACGAGTTGACCAAAAGCGAGGAAGGGCCCCAATGACGTTGATAAA
>JBARPZ010000416.1:0-24002 GCA_049643445.1 Sedimentisphaerales bacterium | reverse complement strand
AATATTTCCATTTCCTCCACAACAACTTTGGAGACTGTAGACGGTGCTTCTGTCGTAGTGCCGGCAGGAGCGTATCCCTGTGATATAAAAATTACAATCTCAGAGGTAAAGAATCCACCAAAATCCAGCAAGGAATACCTGAGTCTGCCTTACGAGTTTGGCCCAAGTGGAATAGAATTTGACCAGCCGGTTACAATCTTGATACCGTACGAGGACCCTTCTTCCAATTACTCAGTTTCGGTATACTGGTATAATCTGCTTACCGCAGCGCCTAGTCAGCAAGGTATAACGAATATTGAGACCATCGGGACATCTCCGACTTTATATCTGCGTTTCAAGACTACGCACTTCACGCAATTTTTTGTTGGTGGCAGCAGTAGTGGTGGCAGCATCGGTGGAAGTGGCGGAGGTGGCGGTGGTGGCTGTTCGATGTCTGCCAACAGCCAGGCAAGTATAGTGGAACTGCTGCTGCCATACATCGGCCTGACTGTGGCGATGGTGGTATTGAAACTGAAAGACAGGCGGAAAAAGAAAGCACGCAATATTACATAAAGTTAATGTTAAAAATGAGCTATCCATCCAGACAATTAAGTATTGCCAATCCACTGCCGGCCATTGGGTCGGCTCCGCTTTTTGGCATCAGGTCAAGGCAACTGAATGTATCTTTACTTCTGGAGACCGCCGCTGTAACGATTGCCGCAATTTTGGCAATTAAGGTCTTTAGCACAAGTTCTATTTTCAAGCCGACCTGGATTGTAGCACCAGGTATTTTGATAGCTGCCGCCCTTGTCCCGACAGCGATTCAAAGACGTAACTTTGCCAGGATTGGTTTCAACAATAAGCAAATCAGTCATTCGCTTGTGCTTCTTGGCTGGGCCTGCATTACCACTTTCCCACTTATGGTCTGTGGCCTGTGGTTGATGAGATACTGGGGATTAGAGTTACCTATGCGGGCGGTGAAGCCACCGGCACAGGGCTGGTTTAACTGGTTACTTTATCAGTTTATGTACATTGCGGTAGCTGAAGAAATATTCTTCAGAGGTTACGTGCAAAATAATATTTTGAGGCTAACAGGGTCAATACAACAAGAGCGACTCAGGCTGATACAATGGGTAAGTATAATCATATCGGCTGCCTGCTTTGCGGCCGCTCATACTATTATTCAGGGTGAAATAATAGCGGTTCTAACATTTCTGCCAGGCCTGGTTCTCGGTTGGCTGTTTGTCCGGACAAGGTCATTATTAGCACCGATTTTGTTTCACGGGCTGGCAAATGTCTCCTACTTATGTGTGGCGGCAATGTTGGTGTAAATGAAAAAAGAAAGGACAAAAATGTATATTCGGAAGGTCTTGTTTATAAGCAAGTTAGCGCTCGCCCTTGTGCTGGCTTATGTAGTTATCAGGACATTGTTGCCTGAATCTGCAGAAGAGAGCTCGACTCCGGCTTCAGCGCGTGGCGGCAGCGCAGCAAATGTGAACCAGGCAATGCGTTCGCCGGATTTGTCGTCTAAAGACTACTCTGAAATCATAAAATCAAATCCTTTTGACTCTTCCGGTCAGATGGCGGGCCAGGGTAAATGGTCGTCAACGGCTTACCAGCAATCGGTCTCTGAGGAGTTAGGACTGGCATTATCCGGCACTGTAACGGGCAGTCCCGAAGTTGCACGGGCCATTATAAAAGACCTTAAAACCGGAGCTCTTGAACTATGCAAGGTAGATCAGATAGTGGCGGGCGCTCGAATTGAGAGTATTGAAAAAGACGCCATAGTTCTGGTTTGCGACGGGCAAATGACGGTACTAAAGCTCAACATAGCAGACTCCGGCAGGCAATTACCCTCGCCCCAGACTCCTGATGAAATGAGCAAAGTAGCAAAGTCTCATTTGCCGGCTGATAAAGCCCACCAACACGTAGAAGCCTTATTGAGCAATGCAGTTATTAAACCTTACTCTGTTAAAGGCAGGGTAGAAGGACTGCAAATTACCGGCCTGGAAAACATAAACATAGCGAAGGACCTCGGCCTGAAGAACAACGATGTTATCTGTTCAGTCAACGGGCATCAGTTGACCAGCAAACAAAAGGCCTTTCAGGTCTTCAAAAAAGCAAAGACACAACCAGCCATAGAAATAGAGCGGTTGCGGGATGGCAATACAAAAAAGTTATCATTTTCTATGTAAAAAAGTCCGATATAAGCACTATGAACTAATATTGAACAGGTGAAATCGATGGAGTTAAAAAAACCAGATACATATAGGCGAAATCTGTCCGCCAATGGCGGATTTAACAGCTTTTTGTGCTTTATATGCATATTTTGTGTAAGTTTTGCATCCTGCACGCCGGAATCCAAGACCACGAAAATCCGCCCGCAGGAAGATAGTGCTGTACAAAAAACTGAAGAATTTCAGGCCAAAGAATTCGATGCAAAGCAGATTGAGCGGCAAAAAGCAGCAGTCACGAATCAAGCCGAGAAAAAAGAGCTAATACAGTTAGTTACCCTTCCGAAGCCTAAAAAAAACATAAATAACAGCGGGCCGTCGCAGTTCTCCCGCACTCGCAAGACGATTATTCCGGTGGCTTCAAGAGAGCAAATTAATTTGCCTGGAGAAATCGCCGCCAGACGAGCAATTACTACAACAACAGAGGATGCATCTTCAGAGTCGGCGGTTAGCCTGCCCGTACTTGATAAGCCCGATATGTCTGATGAGCTGATATGTGTAAACTTCGACGAGGTTGATATCCGGATGGTGCTAAAGACCGTTGGTGATATAACAGGTATTAATTTCGTTCTGGACGACAGTGTCCGCGGCAACGTTACGGTGATGTTCCCCACGAAGATACGTCTTAGCGAGGTCTATAAGGTTTTAGAATCGATTCTTGAAGTCAAAGGATTCGCTGCCGTACCGGCGGGAAGAAATCTTGTAAAGATAGTCCCGAGAGCAGAGGCTGCCAAGCGCAACCTACAGGTTCGCTTTGGCAGTAATCCTTCAGAAATTCCCCGAAACGATTCCCTTGTAACCCAGATTATTCCGCTCAACTACGCTGATGCGGGGGAGATTAGCCAGATTATCCAGCCCCTTTTAGCTACGGGCGCACAGATGTCAACCTACTCCAAGACTAATTCGATTGTGATTACAGATACATCATCTAATATCCACCACATAGCCAAAATTATTCAGAATCTTGATGTATCGGAACAAATTACGATATTTAGCTTAAACTTCGCTTCTCCACAGGTGCTCAGTGAGCAAATATCCCGCATAATAGAGAATAGCAGGGCGGCCTCTTCACCGGTTGGGCGAAACCGAAGTACTCCTCAGTCGGATACAGGTATCAAAATTATACCTGATGTAAGGACGAACACTTTAATTGTCGTTGCCAATGCTCAGGACACCGAGACGATCGAGGGATTAATAGTACAGCTTGATGTTGAGCGACCTGACAGCGCAAACAATGTTCATGTGGTGTATCTCGAAAACGCACAGCCCAAAGAAGTTGCAGAATCACTAACAGCGGTCCTTGCAAATTTGAGAATCACCGGTGCACTGGAAGCGACCCAGCAAGTCCATGTTACTGCCGATGAGGGTACAAACGCAGTGATCATCGCCGCTTCAGCACAGGACTTTAAAGTCATCGAAGAGATTATACAAAAGCTGGACATAGTTCGGGAGCAGGTTTTAGTTGAGATGCTCATTATGGAAGTGGGCGAAGACAGCTTAACCGAAATTGGTATCGACTGGGCCACACTTGATGAAGCAGTGGAGGACAGCGTTCGATTTTTCGGAGCAACCAATTTCGGACCACGCGTTGATTTTCTCAGCGGAAACCTCGAGGGTCTGGCTGTTGGCGCGTGGAAAGGCAGCGGAATTGGGGCAATCCTGCACGCTTTGGAGAAAGAGTCGGGAGTCAATATCCTTTCGACACCACATATTACGACCTCCAACCACAGTAAAGCGATGATAATCGTTGGTGAAAACATCCCCTACGTCAAAGAATCCAGAATTACCGAAACCACCGACTTTATTACCCCCACAGTGATAGACACTTTCGAATACAAGGACGTTGGAATTAGTCTTGAGATAACGCCGCACATCAGTCAGGGCGGACTTGTCAGGCTTGAAATTGACAGCGAGTTCACCAAGCTTATTGAAGGAGTTACGGGGGCCTCCGTTAATACACCCACAACTGCTAAACGGCAGGCCCAGACTGTTGTTTCTATGAACAGCGGCTCAACTGTTGTAATCGGCGGTCTCATTCGAGATGACAAAACTACCCTCGAGAAGAAAATCCCCCTGCTGGGTGACCTTCCCCTGATTGGTGGTTTATTTAAATTCCAGAGGGACCGTCTGCAAAAAACGAATCTGCTGATATTCATAACGCCACATGTTTTGAGCAACCAGAAAGATCTGGAGCAGATAACCGAGAAAAAGAAAAAGGAAATGCAGCCGGCACTGGATGATCTCGAGAAAAAGGACAAGTAACATAAACGATTGAGTAACTTTTTGTTGGCTGTGAGGAAACCAAATATTGAATACAAAACCAGACGAGCAAATAGAAAATCAACTACAGAGTAAGTGCTTGGAAAACATACTGCCGGAGCAGTTGAATCCGGAGCTGGTGCAGAAACTGCCCCTTGAGTTTCTCAAGAAGCAATGCGCTATCCCTCTACGTTTGGAAAACGGCCAGGTTGCAATCGCCCTGGCCGACCCGCTTAATATAGAAGCATACGATGCGATATCGACCGTCTTAGGCCAACCGTGCAGCCGTATCATCTGTCCTGCTTCTGAAATTGAGCAGGCTATAAGTCGTTGCTATTATCAGAGCACAGGCATCAATAGTGATGAAGAAAATCCCAACGCACAAGACTCACAAGATAATGAAGATGCTGAAGGAGCTTGTGGCGGCACTGGGGCCGAAGACCTGCTTAACATCGCCAGCAAAGCACCTGTCATAAAATTAGTCAATAAAATCTTCTTCCAGGCGGTGCACAGCCGGGCCAGCGATATTCACATTGAACCATATGAAAATGAAGCCCGGATACGCTTCCGGGTAGATGGCGTGCTGCACGATATACTTACTTTGCCAAAACAGCAGATTGCCGCTCTCGTGTCACGATTGAAAATTATGGCAAATCTTAATATTGCCGAACGAAGATTGCCGCAGGATGGCCAGAGCCGGATTAAAATAGGCGAGAGCTTAGTGGATATTCGAGTTTCGGTCATCCCGACATCAGGCGGCGAACGGGTAGTGCTGAGGCTGCTGGACAAAGGTAGCGGTGAATTGGATTTGAATGAGATAGGCTTTGGCCCGGAGGTACTTAATAGCTTCAGAAATCTGATTAGATTAGCGCACGGTATAATTCTACTCACGGGCCCGACCGGCAGCGGCAAGACTACCACGCTCTATGCAGCTATGAGCGAACTTAACTGTGAAGAAAGAAATATCCTTACGGTTGAAGACCCGATTGAGTATCAACTGCCCGGTGTCGGGCAAATGCAGATAAAACCGAAGATAAAACTCACATTTGCCAACTGTCTGCGCCACATTCTCAGGCAGGACCCCGATGTAATAATGATAGGAGAAATTCGGGACGTTGAAACCGCTGAGATTGCAATCCAGGCCTCCCTTACAGGCCATCTGGTTTTGAGCACCCTGCATACGAATGACTCGGCCTCAGCCGTAACCCGGCTAATTGACATGGGCATTGAACCTTACCTGATTTCATCATCGGTCATTGCTGTCATGGCGCAGCGACTGCTGCGAGTCATCTGCCCGGAGTGTAAAAAACCGTACACACCTGACGAACAAGAGATTTCACTATGGCCGGAAAATGAAAAACCCTCCGCAATAAAGGGACCGCTCTACAAAGGAACCGGCTGTGAGAATTGTCTTGATACGGGATACCTGGGAAGGATGGGAATCTTTGAACTGTTAGTCATTGACGACGATGTCAAGGAACTAATAACTAAAAGGTGCGGCTCT
Source organism: Sedimentisphaerales bacterium (assembly GCA_049643445.1). Classification (GTDB taxonomy): domain Bacteria; phylum Planctomycetota; class Phycisphaerae; order Sedimentisphaerales; family Anaerobacaceae; genus CS2-K091. The sequence continues at coordinate 18,026 of JBARPZ010000416.1, read as the reverse complement.
CACATCATAAAAGAAGCTACCATTGAAAAAGGTATGAGCACCTTGCGAGAGGATGGATTGCGTAAGGCTTTGGCCGGCGAAACTACTCTCGAAGAAGTATGCAGGGTCACACAGGATTATGTGCAAACAAATACAGGAGTGACTGAAAGTGTCGGTAGTTGAATATAAGCTGTTAGATGACAAGAAGCCAGCCCCAACGTATGAAGCAGCTGACAGTGGTGGTTGCGCTGATACACAGCAAAAAACGTACGAAAGGGACATCTTCAGAAGAATCCGTACGAGGGATGTCTGCAGTATCGCGCGTCAGTTGGCAACACTGCTGCGCGCCGGCATGCCCCTTGTACCTGCTCTATCGGCATTAGTTGAACAGCTACGAGAGATTCAGGGCCAGGATAATCCTCTTGCAGAAATTATAGAACAAGTTGCCAACGATGTTAATTCAGGAAGCACATTGGCCGGCGCTCTCAGCAAACATCCCAATGTCTTTTCAAATCTGTTTGTCAACATGGTGGCCGCAGGCGAAACAAGCGGGACCCTGGAAGAGGTTCTCTTACGCCTGGCGGAAATACTGGAAAAACGCCTGCATCTCGCAGCTAAGGTCAAATCCGCCGTTGCTTATCCGCTAATGATGGTTGTGGTTGCGGTGGCGGTAGTTGTATTTCTTATGTCCGTCGTGATACCAAGCATAACAGCGATATTTATTGAAATGAACAGGTCTCTTCCCTGGCCTACGAGATTTCTTATCGCAACAAGCGCTTTTATGAAAACATATTTAAAATTTATTGTCCCCGTACTTATTGTGGCTCTATTGGGACTTCGAGCCGCCTGCAGGACCAAAGAGGGTAGGGAGTTTACGGACCGCTGGAAACTGAAGCTGCCGCTCTTCGGTAAACTTTTTCTTAAATTGGAAATAGCACGTTTGGCCAGGACGTTAGGGATACTTCTTATTAGCGGTATCCCGATACTCAGCGCCCTGGAAATCGTAAAACAGGTAATTCAAAACCGTGTCATTGCAGGTGCCATGGATTCGGTCAAGGATTTGGTCAGCAAGGGAGATGCTATTGCCAACGCAATAAGAAAAACCGGGTTGTTCCCGCCAATCGTGTATCACATCATAGCTACAGGCCAGATAAGCGGCAATGTTGAAGATGGCCTTATCAATATTGCCGATATGTATGATGGCGAGGTGGAACTGACAACGAAAACGCTAACCTCGCTGCTTGAGCCCGTGATACTACTGTTTATGGGGGCGGTTGTGGCTTTTATCGTACTGGCCGTTTTACTGCCAATATTTGATATAAATCAGGTCCTTTAGTGGAGTCCTGTAAGATGAAAGAAAACAGACAACGATTACAAAAGGCCGGTTTTACCCTGATTGAACTTATGATTGTGGTCGTGATTTTGGGGCTATTGGCTACTATCGTTATGCCCAGGATATTAAACAGGCCTGAACAGGTCCGTAGAATGAAGGCCAAAATTGATATAACTAATATCAAATCTACGTTGGCACTGTTCAAAACCGATACCGGACGTTTTCCAACCACATCCGAAGGTCTTGAAGTTCTCGTCTCAGACCCGGGCATAAAGGGCTATAACAGTGATGCCTATCTTGATAAGGTACCTTTGGATCCCTGGGGCAATAGATATATCTATCTTTCTCCGGGCGTGCATAGCAAAGACTATGATTTAGAATCGTACGGCAAAGATGGTGAAGACGGCGGCACAGATAACAATGCTGATATTGAAAGCTGGAACCTTGATGAGTGAGAATAATGAAAATAAACGTGCCGCAACTGGAGGAGAACACAAGAGTGCATTTACTTTCATAGAGGTTCTCATAGCTCTTGTGATTGTCTCCATTTCCCTGTTGGCGCTGTTAAGACTGCATCTTATCAGCATTAATATGACCGAGGCCGCAGAGATAAAGTCCCAGGCCGTCCTTTTGGCAAATGAGAAAATCGCAGAGACGCTGGCACTTGGCTACCCGGAAGAAGGGACTAAATCCGGCACAGTAGAAATGAACGCATTGGGCCTGCACTGGCAAACGGAAGTTACTGACATCGAAGCACACCAGTTAGGCGAGTTAGATATTGAGGGATTGCGAAGGATATTAGTCGATATTAGTTGGGAACAGGGTATCAGGCTCAAACACATACAAATGTCAACTTATGTTGCTGACAGGAAATTACCGTGAACAGTAAGTCTGTCAAAAAAGGCTTCACGCTGATTGAGATTCTCGTAGCTGCAGCGATAATTGTAACCATTGTCTCTATGGTATACGGCAGCTATTTTGCAACCTCGAAATCGGCTCAAGTGTGCAGGAAAAGGATCGCTCTGTCCCAACAGGGGCGGGAAATAGTAGGGCAGATGGCCCGACAAATACGATGTTCCTATGCCAGTTCAGTCAAGAAGTCTACCCCCCCTGCCGTCAAAGGTTCTCTAAAAAAAGAGGTAACATTAGAAAATACAATCAGCTATTTTAACGGCAACTCAGGCGAGATGGGCGGAGAGATTCTGTATCTTGTAACTACGAATAGTATTTTAGAGGGAAAGACACCGGGATTGTTCGAGGTCACTTACAAATTTGATAAAAGCAGTGGTACGCTTTTTCTTTGCCAGGATAGATTCATTGATGCTCCTGAAAGTGTTATCGAAAAGAAAAATTGGCAGCCCCTTGCAGGAAACATTGAGAGCATCGAATTAGTATTTTCTGATGGGCGACAGTGGCTGCAAACGTGGGATTTCAAAGAAAAAAAGGCACTGCCATACGCGGTAAAAATCAACATCACCTGTCAAGATGAGAATTATCAACAATACCGCTATGGTACTACCGCATATATATGCTGTCGGAAAAATCAAGGTAAGAAAACTACATCCGAGAGATTAGTGTCGGTCAACAAACAATGAAACCGAAAAGAGCAAAATTAAAACAAAAGGGATTTATAGTTGTTGTCGTCCTGTGCATAATCATCTGCATGGCGGTTCTGCTGCTGGGCTTCAACTATCAATCCCGTACAAACCTGCGTGCCGTGGGTGATTTCCAAAAATCCGCGCAGGCACTCAACTGTGCAAAGGCAGGGCTCAATGTCGCAATTGCAGCTATAAAGGGCACAGATGAGACCAACACAAAAAAAACATCACCAAATCTGCTTTCGGAGGAAAATACTATTGATATTGGTGATGGAAAATGCTTGATAACTATTACCGAAGAAAACGCCAAATTAAACGTCAACCTGCTCAAAGACAAAAGCGGTAAACCAAATCGAACCAGAATAGACCAATTACTTCGGCTCATCGACCTCTTGAATAAGGATCGCAGTGATTATTCTAATATTGGCTATGGCCTGGTACCCGCAATTATTGACTGGACGGATAGCGATGACAAGGTAACCCACCTGCCCTTTATAAAGCACGAAAACTCAGGAGCAGAGTCTGCTTACTATGGCAATTTAGAGACTCCTTATAGGTGCAGCAATGCCCAATTTGCGGCGACTGAAGAGCTTCTCCTGGTCAAAGGAATCACGCCGCAGGTTTTCGAGCGTATACGCGACTACGTAACGGTTTACGGCGATGGGAAAATTAACATTAACTGCGCTTCAAAACGTGTAATTGAGAGTTTGTCGGTAAAGATGGACCACGTTTTGGCCCAAATGATTATTGACAGGCGAAAAATTAAGCCCTTTGACAGCATAATGGAATTGCGGGACGTCCCCGGGATGACGGATGCTATCTACTACACAATCAGAAATACAGCTACTGTCAGTCCGACAGACGAATACTATCACGCCACATCACGGGGAAAAGTCGGCCACCGTAACTGTACAGTTATGGCAATACTTAGAAAAAACATGAAAACTAAAAACGTTGAGGTTATTTTATACAAAGAGTCTTAAAGACGGTTACGGTATTTCTATAGAAAAAAGAGTAGATAATGGTTAAGCGGTGCATAGGCATAGATATTGGTTTCTCTTATTTGCGTGCGGTACAAATCATGCGCACAGAAGATGAATTGTGCATCGAAAAAGTCTTTAGCACACAAACACGGCGAAGTAAAGATTCACTGCTGGATATTCTCAGACAACTTTCCAGCAAACATGGTTTTGACCGCCGGTCAGATGTGGCGATTTCAATGCCGCATGATGCTGTTTTCTTTCGAAATCTGGAAACTGACTTTGCCGGCTTGGAACAAATTCGCCAGGTTCCCAAGTCCACGTTAGAACACAATTTCCCGATAGAACCGGACCATATCGTTGCCCAGGCATGTTCGCACCGTCAGTTGCCGGATGATAAATACTCTGTTCTTACAGCAGCAGTAAGCAAAGCATCGCTGCGCGATAGACTAAACATCTTAGCTGGAGCAAAGATACACCCTAATCTGGTGGAGACGGCGATTTTTGCGATTCATTCTACAATCGTGACAAATCATCCCGAAATTGCGACCGGCCAGGCCATTATTGCATATATAGATGAATCTTACCTCACTTTGGCAGTTACCGAAAACAGCAATATTTTAATCGTTAGAAACATTCCGATTGTCTCCCACTCTGACAACAATACTGATTCAATTCAAGAGCATGTTGCAGAACTGTTGGCACGCGAAGCGGAAGTTACGTGGCAAAAAGTATTTGGTACCGATATTGAACAAGAGATTAAAATTTACCTGGCAATCGGAGGAGATGTTGCCGGTGACCTCGAAGCGGCAGTTAAAGAACGCCTGTGCTGCCAAATAGTCACAATTGAGCCATACGCAATGGTAAAACGTTCCTTTGAGAAAAACGGCGATACTGGAATATGCGTTGCCGAGGGGCTTGCTCTGAGGGCACTGGCACCCGAAAAAACTGTTGGCGTCAACTTCCTCGAGGCCGATAACGCCGATATGAAGCCTGCATTAGACCTGAGAAAAGAGCTCATAATCAGCGCAGCGCTTGTAGCGGCAATTATAGTCGTTTCATTTGTTGGGCTGTTTGTGCGACTGTTTCATCTGGAATCTAAATATACAAATATAAAAAACGAAATCAGACAAGTTTTCCAACATACACTGCCGGAAGAGACAAATATCGTAAACCCACTTGTCCAATTAGAGCAGCAACTGGTATCTTTTAGAAAGGATAACCAGCTTTTTGCTTCTTTCTATCCAACCAACCTGACGCCACTTAAAGTTTTGCACAACATAACTATGAACACTCCTTCAGAATCAAATATAAGAATTGACGACCTGTTGATAACTACCGAATCTGTTCGATTAAAGGGGACCTGCGATTCATTTGACTCTGTGTACCAGTGGCAGCGGCTTTTACAGGAAATTGACGGTTTTACGCTTGTCGACGTGAAGGATCCGCAAAGGAACCCAAAAGGTGATGCTATACACTTTACTATCCTGATATCCTTGGACAGGTCCCCGGCAATACAGGAGCAAAAATGATAAGATTAACACGAAGAGAAAAATTACTGGCTCTCGCCTTGGCGATTTTCACAGGGGGCTGTTTGCTATTTGCGTTTGCTATAAAGCCTGCTCTGGCGAGAACCAAGACTCTCCGTCGCGTTATATCTGAAAAACAGGACGAACTTGGAAAGCTTCGTGCCACAAGCAACGAATATATTTTTCTCCGCGACAGTCTCGACAATGTACGCACAAAAGTGGCTTCGCAGGACAAAGGATTTGAACTGCTGCCATTCATGGAATCTCTAATCCGAGAACACGGCCTCGCAAAAAAGGTGGTAACAATGAAGCAGCAGGTATTAAATCTTGGCCCAGGCCACTCTGAGACAATCGTCGAAGTAAAACTCGAGAACTTGACACTTAAGCAGCTTGTTGATTTCCTCCGGAAGGTAGAATCATCCCGGGCCCTGGCAAGAACCAAAAGCCTCTACATAAAAAAGAACCTGACAAACACAGAGATGCTCGATTCAGTGATTGAGATACATAATCCCAAATTAATCCAAACCTAAATCATCTGAATGTGATTGTGTAAACTCAACATGAATATTACGAAAAAGTACAAAGAGAAAAAGAAGCGAAAGGACCAGAGCAAAAACTAAGGCCCACTTAGAAGAAGTAAGCTCCAGCCCTTTCGACTTGGGATGGACACAATTTTAGCTTCGCTTTACACCTCTGTCGCCGGCACTTTTTCAGTTAAAACCTGCCACCCAAACCGACAACCAACGACAGGTTTCGGCTTCAAGGCTAAACTGACCCCTGAATTTTATAAACTACTAAACTCTGCAAAACTATGGTCTTCGTTTTCTTAACAAAGCTAATGCACCAAATCCAAGCATGAGTATCGTGGCCGGCTCAGGTACGTATGCCCCATAGGCGCTCAGATCATCCGGTCCACCACCGAAGAACTTTGCGGCGCCGTATGCGAAGAAGTGTTCAGGGTGAATATTGCAAGAAGACAAGGCAAAGAAATCAGTATCTGTGTATGGTGGAGTTCCAGCGTCAATCATTATCTTGAATGTAAGGGTTTCCAGAGGATCGATCCATACAGAACTTAAACTGTTGCTTATGATGCTTATATCGAAAAGGCCAAACCCACCGACATGAATGTTATCCATATCAAGAGTCAATGTCCAATCATTCGTGTTACCGCCCACTACTGAGTCGAGTGTAAGGTTCGTTATGGGCGCAGTGGTATTGAAATAGAGCTCGGACATCTTAAAGGCTATGTCGCCGGTAGTTTCCGGAGTCATGTTTGTTACGGCAAGCGTTAGTTCCCAATACCCAACGTTGGCAACGGACAAATTCATGCTTGCGTCCAGCCAACTTGCTGGAACACTATTGGGCCCGGCAGGCTCTGAGCTGTGAGAACTGAGAGGTATTACCACACCTTGGGCTGCTGTTGATAGAAAAAGAATATAAACAGAGACAATGACTGACATGAAAATTCGAGTTTTCATAGTACCCTCATTCCTTAATTCTTTGCTTGTTCTGTTTCTCTTAAATAAATTATTTAGCATTATAATGATGGCAACTAATTGCAATCTTTTCAAGCTATCAATTCTGGTGTCATCAGTTCTGATGTCATCAAAAATGATGTTTGCCCTTTGTTCCAGAGTTCTTGCGGAAATGGCTTACCACATAAAGAACAAGTTCGGTCCGGTCCTGCACATCAAACCTTGAAAAAAGCCGGCTTAGATGTGTGCGGACTGTCGGCACACATATCTTCAGTTCCATAGCAATCTGTTTGTCGGAATGGCCGAGAAAAAGGTATTTAATTACCTCCACCTGTCTCGGAGGTAAGGAAAGCTCATTAACAATCTCAAGCCATTCGCTTTCAGTAAATATTTCCGTCTCTGAGACTAAAGCCATTTGCCTCCTCCTACGAGGCCAAATATGAAACGCCGGTTTAACAGCACATGCCTGTTGCGCTTAGCCAAGATTTCCATTTAGCCCTTTCGCTTTCAATCTTAACTTTATGACAGTTTTGAGCCGTGCTTTAATATAGCTGGGCCCAGCATATCTTCACCAGCCAGGCCCAGCGGGGAGGATGGATCATCCTGCTTCCTAAACAAACATTCCAACACATCTTTAGACCTACGCTCCTATCAACCTTTAATATAGCTAAATTCATAAAAAAAACTATCGTGGTAAACATGGGATTTTGCGTGAAAAAAAAGAAAAATAGATGGGCGTGAGTGGCTATTTACGGGTTATATGCGGCTTTCCGCCTTAAAAAACGGCATAAGGCCGTTTTAATTTAGTGGCCGGTCAAATCAGCCCTCTCTTAGCAGCCCACTTGAACAAACTGGCTAAGTTAGGAACACCGATTTTTTTGTAAATGTTGTCGCGGTGGTCTTCGATGGTGCTTACAGCACGGTGACACACAAACGCTATATCCTTGTTACTTTTGCCATCCAGAACGTAGCGCAGGATAATCCTCTCTGTCGGGGTTAGTAATTTGCCCAAAAGCGGAGCATTCCAGGCATTTCTCTTTAGCACAGACTCAACAGCCAACAGTAAACTGCGTCTGCCCAGAGGCTTTTCGATAAAATCCGATGCGCCTGCCTTCATAGCCCTGACCACCATTTGTATATCGCCATAGCCGGTTATAACTATAACAGACAACAATGGAACCATACGTTTGGCTTCGGCTAATAGCTCTATGCCGTCCATTTTAGGCATTTTCACATCTGTAATAAGTAAATCACACTTTTGAGAAGACAATTGCTCAAGGCAATCGGCCGCACAGGCAAAACAGCGAACTTTCAAGCCGATTTGTTCAAGGGTTCTGCCGACTACCTTGCGCACCTTTGGCTCATCATCAACAAAAAACACGTGTTGCTTTGCTCTACTTGTCATTGCTGTCCTATTCAAACATCCTGCCTTTTTCGAGAGGCAGGGTGACGAAAAAAGTTGAACCTTTACCGGCTTTGCTTTCGACGCGAATTTTACCGCCGGCTTCGGATACGATGCGTTCCACAATGCAAAGCCCCAGACCCGTTCCTTCACCTGCAGGGCTGGTAGTGAAAAACGGCTCAAAAATCTTGTCAAGATTCTCCGGCGCGATACCACAACAGTCGTCGGCAAATCGCAGCTCAATGTGTTCATCTTTTACACCACCGCTGATAATAAGCCGGCGACTCTTTTTGCCGTCGGTCGCCTGTATAGCGTTCTCAACCAGCGCGAAAAATAACTGCTCTAAGTCTTTCTCGTTTGAATATATAGCCGACAGTTGGTCCATACCTTTGATGTGCAGGCTGACTCTTGCCCGCCGCGCACTTTCATTCAACAAATTCAAGATTCTCTCAGCAACCGACTTCAAATCTACCTCGCTGATAATTTCTTTTGAAGATTCCTGTGCGAAATGGCGCAAACTATCAACTTTTGAAGTCACATCCGAAACCGCACTTAGGCTGTCACTGAGGTCTTCTATGACAGAACCTGGACAAGATATTGTTTCCAGGTCCACCAGTGAATTCTCAATTGACAGACGAATAGCCGTAAGAGGCTGGTTTAGTTCGTGAGCCAGGGTAGCGCTTAGGGTTCCCAGCGATGCGAGTCGTTCGGCATGGGCCATTTTTTCACGATACAGGCCAAGTTCCTCTTCTGCAAGCTTGAGTTCGTGAATATCTCTTGCTATGACCATTGCAGCAGTTACTTTCCCACTCCCGTCTCGTAATGGTTCAATAGTAGCATTGAACCACCGGAACTGCCCCTGTACTTCGGTCGGTGAGATGGAATTAATTCCCTCTCCCTTACTTATTACCTTTCGGATAATGGCCATTTGTCGGTCTGCCATTTTCTTTGGAAACGCGTCCCATATTGTCTTTCCCACATAGTCTTCAGGTTTGCCTCCCAGCCGCTTAGCCGCCGTCTCATTCATAAACAAATGGACGCCGTCTTTATTGACCATGACAATGCTTTCACCTGCGCTTTCCACCAGCGTTCTGTATCTTTCCTCACTCTCCCGCAGCGTCTCCTCCGCCTGCTTGCGCTCGGTGATGTCTGTGAAGAAACCTACATTGCATTGTCTTCCATCTATCAGGGTGTTGGTCGTATTGACATCTGCATACATTATCGTCCCATCTTTTCGCAAAAACGGAATGTTTGGCGAAAATGTTTTTTTTCCTTGTGCCTGGGCCTTAAATTCAGAAATCACATACTCCAGGTCCTCTTTCCGGTGAATATCGGGCAAACTAAATTCCTTAAATTCTTCTTCGGTAAAACCCAACATTTTACAAATAGCCGAATTGACATATTTGAACTCCATTGTTTCAATATCTGCGACAATTATCCCTTCAGCAGCACCTTGAAACAGCGATCTATATCTCTTTTCAGATTCTCTTAGCGCTTCCTCTGCCCGCTTGCGCTCGGTGATGTCTACAACTGCACCAGTCAAACACAAAATGTGGTCGTCCTCATCATAGAGGGGCTTGCCCTGATCGCGCAGCCAGCGAACAGTACCGTCTGGGCGTACGATCCGGAATTCCGCCACATACGTACAATGCTCACGTAAGCTACGCTGAATCTCGGCGTCAACCATCTCCCGGTCCTCAGGATGAACATGCTGGAGGAAATCCTCGACTGGTTGTGTAGACTCTACTGCTTCCAGCCCAAGAATCCCGTTAAAGCTGGCATCTCGCGTGTCCTGATTGGTTGCCGGATCCCACCGCCAGGTGCCCATCTGCGCCGCGGAAAGCCCCGCTCGCAGACGTTCTTCGCTTTCCCGCAGTGACTGCTCTGTGTTCTTGCGCTCGGTGATGTCTCTTATGATTCCCTGTATTCCGATTTTTGCACCGTCCTTAACTATAGGTGAGGAGTTGAGTTCGATGAAGACACGACCACCGTCCTTCCTCATTGCCTCCATCTGGAAAATTCCGAGGTTCTCGCCTTTAAAGTTTTCAGCAAAGCGTTGTGAAACTCTGTATATCTCGGATTTAACCAGGTAATTCTTAAAATGTGTCCCCACCATTTCCTCAGGCTTGTATTGGAATATCTTCTCACTCGCGGCGGAAATATAGGTCAGGCAACCCTGAGCATCTGTCATAAATATCAGGTCGAAGCTTCTCTCGGCAAGATTCCTGAATCTTTCATCGGACGTCCTTATTTCTTCGTCGGCTCGTTTGCGCTCTGTGATGTCTCTTGTAACAATACTGGCGGCAACAATACGTCCATCTTGCTTGATAGGCCTGAGTTGGGCCTGATACCGGGATAAGCTGCCATGAGGCCCCACCCCGGAAATCTCTTGGCTGGCACCCTGCCCTGTTTGGAATACTCGCTCAAGGTCTTTTCTCATCGTGTCATGATGCTCGGGCGATATGTAGTCGTAAACCCTCTTGCCGGTTGCTTCCTGCTCCTTGATACCCGGCACCGTGTGATTGATAAACCGGATGGTGCCATCGCGGTCCACAATCATAACAATATCCGGCGTATTGTTCAGCAAACTGTGCCACTTTTCCTCTGACTTGCGAAGTGCCTCCTGTGTCTGTTTAAGTTCAGCCACACGCTTGCGCAGCGTTTCCATCTCTTGCAATAGTTCAGCCTTGTTCTTTTGGTCATCTCGCATCTTTTCGACACTCATTTATACGCGTAACCTCCTCCGCTCCGTCAGCGAATGGAGCAATAGCCTAACTGCTTTTTTTGTGTCATATTTGCCGCCGTAATCAGCATTTAGTTATAGAATACGGAAAATAGCATATTTGGCTTTCGCAATCAACACCAAACTTCAAAGAATCTCCTACGACCACGGCCTTTTGCAATTCTCAACCAATCCCTTTATGGACTATTTGATATACGCTGGCAGTTCAGGCCAAGTCTCAATAAGTTTCACTAATTCGGCGCGATTATCTGCGTTCTAAACGGATATTGCGGATGCAGGCTCCTGTCCCGGAGACAAAACGCATGTCCGCGTTGTTATTCTGACTCGAAGCAAACCGGCAATTCGTCAAAACAAACGAGCCATTCTTCCAGGTTCCGGTATCTGTAAGCTGCAGAGGTTCAACAGGATGGTACTCGCGTTTCTGAGCAGGCGGGTAGTCGGAATCATAGTGGAAGTATATCTTCCAGTTACCTTTGTCGAAATATTCGAACGAAATGACATAATCGGCAGGTGGATTCAGGGGACCGGCCAACACATCCAAGTAGATACAGGGGCGTTTTGGCTCCATCGTCCAGCCCCATCGGCCAGCGACTTTATCAATGGCCCACGACCCATCCCCGCCGCGCACGACTCGCAGCGTGTTTGAAGGCTCGCAAAGTGCATTCAAGGACGACGCTATCCGGCCGATAGTATCATTGTGCTTCGAAAGATGTGGTGCGAATCTGTCACTTCTCATAAGCTCGTCAAGTGCCTCGACGGCGGCTTCATTCTGTAGCTGGTTTATGAGTTCTTGAATACGAGCGAAATTACGCGGGAGCGCCGCCGTTTTTTCGTGGACCCGGAGCCAATTCTCAACCGATGCAATAAAGGCATCCGTCCCTTTAAACATCGAAACAATGTCACGCATTTCAGTTGACTGTTCGTCGATCTCGCGCAAGGACTTCAGGGCCGCTTCGGCGGAGGAGCGTGTAACGGGAGCACCATCGGTTGCATATACCCTTGCCAGCAAATACGCCTGGTCTACTCGCTGTGAGAACTGCACAGCCATTTGCAGCCGTTCCATGGCCTGAGGCAAGGAGCGAAGTTCGGGAGAGGGATTGATTTTTGCGGCAGCCTCGGCATTTGCCACAGATTGGTTAATAAGCCACAGAGCTGTTTCCTTATCCTGCCTTACGCGTTCCACAGTCTTATCTGTCGGCTCAAGCAATTCCTGCAACACTTGTGAGGTTGTTAAGGAAGACGAAGCCCTTAGATATCTTTTTATACGGCTCTGGGCAACCTCCATTGATGAGATTTTTCTGCCATCCCACAGGACTGGTATACCGAATATTCGGAAAATCAGGTCGTTTGTGGATTCTGTGAGCTTGAGGGCTGCCATAGCCTCATTGGCAGCGGCACCATAGCGCATTGAACACAGTTCACTCCATAGAACATCCGTGGGCTGGAAGGGGTCATCGGCCAGACGATGCAGTGCGCATAAGCCGACGGCATTGAAGGTATCGGGAACATAGTGGTCAGAGATATTGGCATGTACTATGAAATCCTTTGCTCCACTTGAAGCAGCCTTGAGAATAAGCCCGGCGAGGTTATTCATCCGAATATCCGGCAGTATCGGTCCGGTTGGGCAGCTGGTCAAATCAATCTCAATAGTAATATCACGCTTACCATGCAGGGTCGCGTCAAAAGCTATGGCTTCGCTGACCTGAAGCTGATATTCATCGAATGGTATTAGCAAACCAACATCTCTCGGAAGCGAGCGAATAAGACGCATGAATTTATCGTGGTCTGAATCCGGAAACTCTCCTAAACGCAGACATAGTTGACGTTTAGCCTTGCGACAGACAGCGTACAAGTTTTTCAGCCCATCCTCGGTTTGCTCATCAGCTCCCAGCCCCGCCATATCCACGACAACTCCCGTAAGATGAGGTAATTTGCGAAAAAGATTCTGCACGGTTTTGCTGTTGGCGGTGCCAATCCAGACATAGCTCTGTGTCCCTTGTTTGCGGGCTGAGGCCGACAATTCAGACAGCAATCGGATTGCTTTTTTGTCGTGCCGCTCCAATCTGCCTTTTCCAAATCGCAAATCTATTCGTCCGACATGGAATTCTTTGATATCAAGCCTCAGCCTATCCAAATTCGGAACGTGTTCGGCCTCCAGGACCCAGGCCCGGCCTGTGAATCCACGCAGATTCCTACGGCTTCGCTCATCCAAATTCATTATACGTTTTGAACGGCAATAAATTCCCTGGATATCATTGTGGTGGAACCGGAGACCGGCCCCAACTATCATACGGTCCGGATCACCCAGGATTATTTCTCTCTCACAGCCGCGGTCGGGCTTGAAGCCATCACTATAAGTCTTCATTTCGCCTAAAGTGCCATCCGCATTCAACCGTCGGGCCCAGATGCGTAACACTGTCACGTCCCACTCCGGCTCACCTGCTGCGCCAAAACCGACAGCCACCCAACCATCCGGCAGCATCACCTTCGCTTCGCACGCATGGTCGGCTTCGCTGCCAAGATGAACTTCCTTTACCTCGCCAAGTTTGCCGTTCGGCAAAAGCCGGTGGTATCGGCAGTGCATTGTTGTGATGTTATCATAAGCGGCACGAAAGCCCAGCCCCGTCACCACATAACCATTGGGCACATCGTACCGAATCTCGGTTTTTTGCTGCGAATCTATACGGTCCTCGAATAGAACGAAATCGGCGAGTGAAATATGACAAATGGTTAGGGAAAAAAAGAAGATAAACGCAGAATTCCTCAATGACATCACCTTTCCCCTTTCAAAGAAAATGTAATAGCAATAATTTTGAACCGGTTAAACCAAACATGAGAAGTTCTCAAGCCTTTCCTCCCTTTTCCAGGAAAAAACTCGAAGGTATTCCCTGCCCAAATGCCTTAACCTGCACCATTCCTGCTGGCAGGAAACATTCTCTAAGTAATTTCGCCCCTGACCCCTTGTTGAGCACGAGACACAACTCAGTCGACAATCTTATAGACCGTATCGCCGTCTCTTACCCTCTCAGGCACCTTCACTCCAATAGAGTCACCGGCTTTAGCCTCTTGAGCAGGCTCGTTATTAATCTGCATCGAGTCAATATTCAACTCAAGCTCGGTAGTATGGCCCTTAATAAGGATTTTATCCCCTACTTTCAAAGATGCCGTCAACTCGATAGCAGCTACTACCGGGTGGGCAAAGAAATCCGATACCGTTCCAATCATTTCCTCAGACATTTGCAGGCCTCCATTATATTTACTTCCCTTTACGTTATATTTACGCCACAAGGTATTGTACCTAATCGGCTCTCAAGGGCAAGCAAAGAATTGGCCAAAGACCGTTCGATGATATTAGTACAAAGTGACTTTACGTCCTTATTAGCAGGATTTCAATACTGATTTCCAAATTGGATAAGTTTCACCAAGTAGCTTTTCGCATGAAAATCTACAACACTTGACGAATAAGACATTCGTGCGGAAGTCTCCCGTCGTGTCGAAAAAGATGAATCTGTTCGGCAGAAACATAATGACATAAAGGGCCAGTGTTGTTATGATATTCTACTGTTGAGGTTACACGTACTTGGTGAATACCTGTATTATAAGGAGACTCCCATGAATACTTTCAGATTAAGTAACATTAAACTTAACGCTGTCGGCGTGTATGTGCTTGCCGCCGCAGTAGTCTTAACATCTTTTGCGGCACCTGTGTCGTCGGCTGAATCCGATGCGCAGGATACAGTCTGGCTGTCTTCGCTGGACCTGGGTAAGATGACATGCGGATGGGGAAAACCTCAGGTCAATAAATCCATAGTAGGAAAGTCCCTCACAATCGGCGGCAAAAAGTTTGGCAAAGGAGTGGGCACCCACGCAGGCAGTATGATGTATATCGACCTCCGGAGCGGCTCAAGAGAATTCTCCGCTTACGTGGGCGTCGATGATGAAGTTAAGGGCAATAGTGGAAGTGTCAATTTCCGCGTGTACGCAGACGGCAAATCGGTGTGGACCAGCGGTGTAATGAAGCCGGGCGAACCTGCTAAGAAAGTTTCAGTAGACCTCAAGGGTGTAAAGATAATGATATTAATCGCCGATTCTGCCGGCGATAGTGTCAGCTATGACCATGCCGACTGGGCCCAGGCAAAATTTGAGATTACCGGTGCCAAACCCAAAGCGATAGACCCGCCGGTTATCAATGAGGAAAAGATAATTCTCACGCCGAAGCCCGGTCCGGGGCCTCGAATAAATGGGCCGACTGTCTACGGCTGTCGGCCGGGAAGGCCTTTTATATATCGCATCCCATGTACAGGAGCCAGGCCGATAGCATTTACTGCTAGGAGACTACCGCGTGGTCTTAAGTTGGACAAAGCAACCGGCATCATCACGGGCACGACACCGAAGAAACGCCAGCAGTACAAGGTGACCCTCACCGCATCCAACTCGCACGGCAAGGCGAAGCGCAACTTCAATATTATTGTCGGCGATACCCTGGCCCTCACCCCGCCTATGGGATGGAACCACTGGTACACCTGGTACGACAGGATAACCGACAGGCATCTTCGAGAGGCTGCCGATGTGATGATTGCCTCCGGCATGGCCGATTACGGATACCAGTACGTCAACATCGACGACTGCTGGATGATCAAGCCGGGTTCAGACGATCCGCAGCTAACTGGTCCGAATCGACATCCGGACGGGACGATAAACACCAACGCCAGATTTCCGGATATGAAGGCGATGACCGATTACATCCACAGTAAGGGCTTAAAGGCCGGGCTTTATACCTCGCCGGGCCAGCTGACCTGTGCGGGCTTTGTCGGCACATACGAGCACGAGCAGCAGGACGCCGATACATTCGCCAAGTGGGGTTTCGATTTTCTAAAGTACGACTGGTGCTCGTACGGCAGGATTGCCAAAGACCGGTCATTAGTTGAGCTGCAGAAACCTTATATAAAAATGGGCGGGATACTCAAGAATCTCGACCGTGATATTGTCTTAAACCTCTGCCAGTACGGAATGGGCGAGGTCTGGAAGTGGGGCGGTCAGGTCGGCGGTCATTGCTGGCGGACTACAGGAGACCTGGGCCTGGAGCGAGGCACAAACCTGCCCGGCTTCTATCATATCGGCCTGAGCAATGCCCGACACTTCGAGTACGCAAAGCCCGGCGAGTGGAACGACCCGGATTATATCCTTATCGGATACGTCGGCAACGCCCATAACATCGACGAGCCTCCAAAGCAAACGAAGCTGACCCCCAACGAGCAGTACAGCTATATGTCCATGTGGTGTTTGATGGCCGCTCCTCTGTTTTACTCCGGCGATATGGCGAGGCTGGATGAGTTCACGCTCAATGTCCTCTGCAACGCCGAGGTAATTGAGGTCGACCAGGACGCTTTGGGTCGGCAGGCTAAGCCAATCGTCCGGACCGACCAGATGTTCATCCTCGCCAAGCCGATGGAGGACGGCTCACTGGCGGTCGGGCTCTTCAATCTCGATGAGGTTGCCGGGCCGATATCGGTTAGCTGGCCACAGTTGGACATTGAAGGCCCCCGGAGAGTGCGGGACCTGTGGCGGCAGAAGGACATCGGCGTATATGAAGATAAATTCGAGTCCGCTGTTCCCAGGCATGGCGTTGTCCTTGTCCGAATATTTCCCATACGCTCTGGCACACGGTGATAAAACAGTTTTTGTCGAACGTTTACGACATGCTTCCATCAGTGAGGGCGATGATAGAAGCCGATGTGAACTATTACAGAAGCGTTATAGCAGCTAATTCATAAAATCACGGGAATTTCGCGCCACGCTTATATACAGCCGGAACCAGCGAGTCTCTTTACCGCTGTTTGTTTTCTTCGGCCGGTAAGTCTATCCGTTCGAGCAGTTTCCAGCCGGTTGGCAAAAGTACTGCAGCCAGCGCTATTTTCAACAGATCGCCGGGGATAAAACGATATAGCCCTTCAACCAGCACCCTGCTGCTGCCTACTTGTAGGTTTATGAGAAATATCATGCAACACAGCCAAAGTAAACCGAAAGCATAAATGACCAGATTCCCAAAAATCATCGCCAGAACGGTTGTGCCGATTCGCCGGTCCCATCCCTTCTCAGCCAGCAGTCCCACCACGTACGCAGCAACAACAAAACCGACCAAGTACCCGCCGGTGGGTCCTAATAGTACCGCAAAACCGCTTCTGCCGTGTGCAAATACGGGCAATCCCGCTGCACCTTCCATTATGTATACAAGAACAGACAGGCTTGCTCGCCTTGCTCCGAGCAACGCCCCTATCATCAACACGGCAAAGGTCTGCCCGGTAACGGGAATCGGCCAACCAATCGCCATCTGGGCACACAAAGCGATCAGTAAAGAACCGCCGACAACCAAAGCGATATCATATATTGCAGCCAACTTTTTCTCACAAGGCCGCAAAAGACCGGCCACAGTCACATTCGTCGACATATCTGCTCCGTTAATAATTCTAACAAACTTCACCTTGCTCTTAAAACCTTTTGCCGCGGGCGTAAACTCAAAAACCTGCCATCTACTCAGCTATTATATTTGAAACTTTTTCCTGCGTCAAACAAGATTCCTCACTCGACATTAGACTCTTATAAAAAGATTCACCACGGAGCATACCAAGCACAGGGAGAAACTTAAATATAAAGCTAAAAAACCCCGCGGCTTCTGCGGGCCGACCTGTTGTGTGTCGACTACATTCGATATCCCGCCGCTGCATCACACCATACGCAGGATGCAATAGGAAAGCAATCGGGGCCTATACCGAATCAATCAGTATAGGCCCCGAACTGATGCAAAACCAAGTGGCCAACCAACACTAACGATGGCTAACCAATATTAATTCTGATTATTCTTCAGTCGGCCACAGTATCTCTTCAAGGTATTTACTTGCTATGAGACTGTAGTCCTTGAGGTTAATCCACTGGCTGCCTTCTGCCTCACCTTTGTACACATCAGCATCCGACAGAATAGGAATATGC
>JBARPZ010000415.1:0-1696 GCA_049643445.1 Sedimentisphaerales bacterium | reverse complement strand
TGCACTTCCCAAATGCGCAACAACCCGGCGATTATCGCCGTGAGCTCGATTTGGATACCGCGGTCGCTCGTGTTACATACACTGTTGATGGCGTGAAGTTCACCCGCGAAGTCTTCTCCAGCGCCGTCGACCAGGTGATCGTTGTGCATATCACCGCCGATAAAGAGAGCCAAGTGAGTTTTGCGGCGAAGATGAGTAGTCCTCAGCCGGATACGTCGACAGTCACTGTTGGCAAGACACAATTGGCGATGCGAGGGCAAATGCGTCCGGACGGTCATCCTTCCGGCATGAAGGGCAGTTGTCTCAAGTTTGAGGCCCGACTTCTCGTCTCAACCGATGGTGGCAAAGTGAAGGTCACCAACGAGGGCGTGGAGGTCAAAGGAGCCAATACAGCAACATTGTTGTTGGCGGCTGCTACCAGTTTCATAAACTTTCAGGACGTCAGTGCAGACCCGGCGGCACGCTGCGATAAAGTAATTAAGGCGGCTGCTGGTAAGAGTTACAACAATTTACGTAAGGCGCACGTTGCTGACCATCGTCGCCTGTTCCGTCGTGTCGAGCTTGATCTGGGCGCCACCGACGCGGCCAACCGACCGATTGACGAGCGGATAAGGACGTTTGGAAAAAGCAATGATCCGCAGTTGGCGGCCCTTTATTTTCAGTTTGGTCGCTATTTGATGATTTGCAGTTCCCGGCCTGGCTCTCAGCCGGCCAACCTGCAAGGCATCTGGAACGATAATATAAGGCCGCCGTGGGAAAGCAAGTGGACGACAAATATCAACACGGAGATGAACTACTGGCCGGCCGAGGTGTGCAACCTTTCGGAATGTCACGAACCCTTGTTTGATATGCTAGACGACCTTGTTATGTCGGGGAGAAAGACCGCGAAAGCGCACTATGGCTGCCGGGGGTGGGTATTCCACCACAATACCGACCTGTGGCGGGGCACAGCACCCATTAATAATTCAAACCACGGTATATGGGTGACCGGCGGGGCATGGCTGACTCGGCACCTCTGGGAACATTACCTGTTTACCGGCGATAAGGAGTTTCTCGCTGAGCGGGCGTACCCAGTGATGAAAGGAGCGGCACTATTTTTCGTCGATTTTCTCATCGAGGACCCGGAGACCGGCTGGCTTATCAGCACGCCCTCCAACTCCCCTGAGCAGGGTGGGCTGGTTGCAGGCCCCTCTATGGACCATCAGATTATTCGCGAGCTGTTCACCAATTGCATCGAAGCTGCTAAAGTCCTCGGCATCGACGATGACTTTCGCCGAAAGCTTGCCGATCTGCGAAGCCGGGTCGCACCTAATCAGATTGGAAAGCATGGTCAGCTTCAGGAATGGCTCGAGGACAAAGACGATCCCGGGAACCAACACCGACATATCTCGCATCTATACGCGCTGCACCCGGGCTATGAAATCACGCCGTTAAAGACCCCTAAGCTGGCCGAAGCCTGTCGTGTCACACTCACGCACCGTGGTGACGGGGGTACCGGCTGGAGCAAGGCCTGGAAAGTCAACTTCTGGGCGCGATTGCTTGATGGAGACCATTCCTACAAGATGCTTGCCGGATTAATCAACCGCAGCACCCTACCGAACATGTTCGACACCCACCCGCCGTTCCAGATAGACGGCAACTTCGGTGGCACGTCAGGAATCGCCGAAATGCTGCTTCAAAGTCACGCCGGCGAAAT
>JBARPZ010000414.1:0-2263 GCA_049643445.1 Sedimentisphaerales bacterium | reverse complement strand
GCAAGTACCCGTGAAATCGCTCCGCAAACAAGTACATCTACCCCAAGGTTTTTTAACTGACCTGCACGTTGTGGTAACAATTGGTTCTCTAACGCAACCTCAGACCGATTTGCTTCCTTGCCGTTTTCGATATCTACCAACAAAAGCTTGTGAGCAAAGTCAAAAACGTTCGAAATATTATCGTTGTATATAGGTATTGCTAACTTCATCTTTCTTACACCAACAAAATCTTTCAACCATCATATACGCAATCAATGTGCCAGAAAAGTTGGGGAGAACGGTGAAATTGCAGTAACTTCTTACGGGGGAGGGTATTATAAAAACTTTAATGTTCTAAATACCTATAGGGTTGCCTATCGAATAATTGCAATTTGCAATACTTGTCTTTAGAGATAATTGCAAAATACCCTTTATTCGGGATATGATTTTGGTTTGATATCAAATGCCTTCATTTTGCGATACAACGTGCTTTTGTCGATTCCAAGTTCCTTAGCCGTCGCTGTTTTATTGCCATTGTTTCGTTTTAGAGCCTGAGTTATCAGAATAATCTCCATCTGCTTAATGGTCGCAGGTTCGCTATCTTGGGTTGATTTGGTTTTCAAGGCCGGACGAACCGATGAAGGCAAATATTTAGCTTCTATTATCTCGCCTTCACACAAGACAAAGCAGTGCTCAATAATATTTTCAAGCTCCCGTACATTGCCGGGGTAATCATAAGTTAACAGAGCTGCCGTCACTTCATTTGTAACACAGCAGATATTCTTGTTGTGCAGTTGGTTAAATCTGCTGATAAAATGGTCTACTAATAGCGAGATGTCTTCTTTTCTATCCCTCAGTGGAGGTAATTCCAATTTCATCACGTTGACTCTGTAATACAAATCATCTCTGAATTTGTCTTCTTTGACTAACCTGTCGAGCTTTTTGTTTGTCGCTGTGATAATCCGCACATCTGCCTTAACAGTAGCAACAGCGCCTACCGGCTCGTAGGTCTTTTCCTGAAAAACACGCAACAGTTTAACCTGAACTGAAGCAGAGATATCGCCAATCTCATCTAGAAATATCGTACCACCTTGGGCTAAAGCAAACCGGCCGAGCTTGTCTTTTTTGGCATCTGTAAATGCACCAGCTTTATAACCAAACAACTCTGATTCCAGAAGTGTATCAGGCAAAGCACCACAATTCACCGCAACAAAGGGTTTGTCCTTACGGAAACTCAGACTATGAATAGCTCTAGCGAAAAGTTCTTTACCAGTACCGCTTTCACCTTCAATTAGAACTGTGGTATTACTTTCAGCGATGTTTGGCAAAATGGCAAAGAGGTTCTGCATTTTATGACTTTGGCTGATTATATCCTCACATGAATATCTGCCTTCGATTTCCTTGCGGAGCTCTTCAATTGCGCTGGTATCACGAAATGTTTCAACTCCTCCAATAACTTTACCTTTAGCGTTTTTTAATAGAGCTGTTGATATGGCAATTGCTCTTTTTTTACCTTCTGCATCGATAATATGCACGGCTTTATTCATTATGGGTTTGCCGGTTTGCATTGTTTCTGCCAGCGTACAGCCAGTTTCACAAACATCTGCCCGCAGAACGTCCCTGCAGTGTTTACCAACGGCCTCTTGACGCCCGATACCGGTAATTTCTTCTGCCGCCCGGTTAAAAGAAGTGATCCGCCAGTCTAAATCTACCGTGAAAACACCTTCACTTACCGAATCCAGAATTACATTTTGCTCTGTATTTTTCATTTTCTTTCATAAACAATATAGCACAGATAGTTGCAAAATGCAACTGCCTGTTGCAAAATTAGGCGGTCTGTTTGCTTTGTAAATTCAAGATTCCTCGCCAAAACCTGGCTGTAAGTGAAGTTATTATTAATTCAAGCTATCGATTATGTCCAACATCACGTCAGTACCAGATTTAGCAACCCACCCACTACAAGGCTGGATATAATCATAATCGCTGCGGATTTGAGCATATCCACGACTCCAAGTTCTTTGACAAGCGTTGTAAATGTAGCCACGCATGGGAAATACATTGCCAAGACTACCACCATACTTACGATAATCTGTCGCCAGCCTACCCAAAGAAGACTGCCAGATAATATGTGTTGAATGTGCACGTGACCACCGGGAGCAATACCGACCAAAAAAAGAACGGCCGCTGCCGGGGACCGCGTTCAAATCACCCGCCAATACTATCGGAAGGTCATAATTCTCGTACAACTCCTTGATACGGCTTGCCTGATTCATCCTGGTGCTCT
>JBARPZ010000413.1:0-3062 GCA_049643445.1 Sedimentisphaerales bacterium | reverse complement strand
AAATTGGGTTTGTTTTGCATAAAAAGGGCTGATTTGTAGAGGGTCCTCGACAGATGTAGAGGGCGGAGGGAGTGAAGAGTGAGCTAAAGTGCCTAAAGTGAGCTAAAGTTGGATTCACGATGCTCATGATTAGCAATTGGTTAATTTAGATAAAATGGATAATCTGGTTAATTTACAATTAACGAATTACGAATCTGGGCCTGCTGGCCATGGGACCGTGCCACGCTGTGGCTTACGTGAAATGTCTGTTTTTCACCGCTTAGGGGCGGTTTATGTTTGCCTGCTGGCAAACATGCGGGTATTTTAACGTATATTCAAACAATGTCAACAAAAAAATGGCCAAAAATGAACTTTTTTTGGCCACAGAGTTAGACACGGACTGACACAGACTCTTGAGACACGGACGGAGGACCCCCGGCAGAGAAACAGAGAAGCCTGCACCGAGGGTAAACTCCAGGGCGGATAAGGAAGATAAGCATTAAATTCGAAGCTCTCAACAAATCCAAACCTCAAATGACAAAAGACAGCAAACACGTGCCGAAGGCCCGCCGGTTTTGAGCCAATATTTCCTTGCTTTGGCTCCCCCATTCTGTATATAATCATATTTGCAAACAAAGGCGGGTCAGTGCGGATACCAAACCTACGCCTCGGATAAACACAATCATGTAGCGGTTCTTTTTGATGTGCTCTAATATGAAAGTAACATGTCCTTTTTGCAGGAAAATAATTAGCATCGAAGGATTACATCCTAACCCTGATGCACAGTACGTTTGCCCATATTGCAGCAAGAAACTGGGAAGGCTTCGTGTAATTTTTGAAGCGAATGAACTGGCACCCGTGTGTCACACACGTTTGGAACCACAGGATTCACATGATGATTATTTTGTAGATTTTATCGCTACTGAGTTAAAAAAGGATATTAACTCCCTCATTGAGCTGGGTATAAAGTTGGATAAGGGACAGTTAGCTGCTAAAACGGGAGGTGTAGCGTGGGCAGGCTACGAGGCTTTCACAGGTGACTGGCTGTCTGCGTTGGTAGTGGGCGGTATCTCAATGCTTGCGGGGGGCCTGACAAACGGTTATAAACGTATTAAGTTAATGCAGATGAAGCAGAAATGGACGGACCATCTCTCAGACCTTAGCCAAGACCAGCTTAATTATCTTGTGGCGGGATTAGAAAATAAATATCCCATGCTCCTCCGCAGCTTCCAGGGTCTTCTCCAAGCTGGTCAATAGTGATAATTTCGTACCTGACGTAATCAGTTGAATTTTTTTAGCCATGTTCTCACTGCTCAGCTTGGGTGCGGTGATGGTGAGAAGAAAAAAGCTTTAATTTTCAAGACAGACTTGATATTCTTCTTAATAAGGCTCAGTGGTGTAGCTGAGCGGGGATAAATGGGAAATCTCAGTTTATAAAAAAATGGAGGTATATGAGATGTGTTGGCCGATGCCTATTCTTGGGTGCTGTGCGTGCTCCAAAATACTACTCTTAGACTCAGTTGAACAAGCGCTCACCGACGCCGGGGTGAGTACAGAGGCCGCCCGCGATTTTAAGCAGAAATGCTTAATTTACCCACTTAGTTTCTTGAGAAAAATGTTAGACAGTTGGACGAAAGCTGATAAGCAGGGCGGTCCATATGCATCTTTGTCGCCTCATGCCCTTAGAAAACACATGAGGGCTCCGGTCACAGGAGGCTTTTTACGCTTTATGGGCCCTGATTTGAAATAATCAAGACTTAATCTGACACTTCTCTCCGACCAGACAGGGTTTGATTTTCTAAGCCCCAATTTACTTGCTCTGGTTGCTACCGCCAAGACAGTCCGTCCAAGCTGGTTCGCTATATCCCGTATGCTATTATATGGGTGTAGTTTCCTAAGCAGGGCTTTCTCGTGTCTCGACCAAACAGGAGGTATTCCCGTTTTTTTGAGGCCGATGCTGGCCGCTTTTTGACTCACCGATTGCCAAGACCGCCCAAGTTTATCAGCTATGCTTTGCGTGTCCTCAGTCGGGTAAAGTTTCTTGAGCAGGTTGACTTCATTGGCTGACCAGAGACGCTGTTCTCCTGTTTTAATCCCCATGCTGTATGCTTTTTGTCTCACCGTTGCCAGAGACCTTCCAGTTTGCTCAGCTATTTCCCTTGCTCTTCCACGTGGGAAAAGCCTCTTTAGCAGCTTAACTTCATCTTCTGACCATGCAACCCAACTGTTTTTCTTGCTCTTCGCCTTTTTCATAGCCGTAATTCTACTGGATTTTAGCTTAAATGGCAATGATAGGTTTGGGTGCAGTGATGTTGAAGTTGAAAATCGCAAAAGCAAAAGGGGGGATGTTTCAATTTATTCCGCCGAAGGAGGATCTACGACCCGTAAGACGACGCCGGATCTGAGACATTGGGGATTGAAAGAACGAATGGTCCGAAACAATTTGCAACATCGAAAGCCTACGTAAATCCTTTGCATGAAGCCGTCCAGGAAGTATAATGGCCCATATAAAAAGGCTTTTGGCAATCAAACGTAATCTGCTGCGAAAGAACGGATCGTATTTGAGAGGTGTAGCATGAGACAAGCATCTGTCTTTTCACTCAGGCGAATCGGCACAAGCGTCATATTTCTTTTTGTTTGTATTTTTGTTACAGCTTCAGCAGTACAATCCGAGGAGAGCGCAGGTGTTCTGCGCAAGGAGTCCCCAGGACTGCTTGCCGGTACTGCGAAGATTGACATAACGCCCAAAAAACCTGTAAGAATGGCCGGTTATAGAGGCCGTACAGAATTATCTGAAGGCGTTCACGACCCCTTGTCCGCTCGAGTCGTTGCATTTGCGAATAATGGTAAACGGCTTGTGCTGGTTTCAACTGATCTGATAGGTTTTTCCAGAGGAACCGCTGAGCATTTCCGGAAAATCATCTTAGATGAATTCGAGCTCAAGCCGTCAGAGCTCTTTCTCAGTGGCATACATACACACGCCGGGCCCAGTCTGACCATAGACGAGAAAGAGGGGCACCCGAATAATCTCGAATATACAAAAAGCCTGGAAGCCAGGTTAATCGAATTAATTCGCAAGTCAC
>JBARPZ010000412.1:0-12413 GCA_049643445.1 Sedimentisphaerales bacterium | reverse complement strand
GCCAAAGGTTTGCGCGCCTTTTCCGTCAGGGCGGCGGTCATTTCAATGTCCGCCTTACCTTCCTGGCCGTGGAACAAAGTCTTAATCTGTCTTGTTTCGTAGCCCTGCTTTTTAGCGACGGCCTCATCCACACGATTAAATGCCTCGCTGAAGGGATTCACATGAAAATCATCGGCAAGGTTGACCCCTTTAGTTAACTCTACAGCGGTAAAACTTTTCGCCGTATCACCCCATTTGACCTTATAATTGTCTGCTGTGCAATTGCGAACCACGAGGATAAACCGATTCAATTCCTGGTTAAAAGGAACCAAAGTCATGCCGGAACGAATACTGGAATCCTTGTCGAGTTCTCCCGTGGCACAAAACGGGTATCGTGTGCTCTCCAACTCAACTTCGCTCTTTTTTGCGGAAAGTACACTATGTCCGGAAGAGGCGGTCGCCCTGCCCGCAGCTATATCCACCGTGATTGTTCCAATGTGGCCGTCCAAACCCATGGCTTTAAGAAAGGCATAAGCCATGACCAGTTGTCCCGCCCAGCCGGGATGAACCCCATCCTTACCTGAGACCATGTAATCGGAACCATATTTCTGCTTTGCATCGAATCCTGTTATAAGCATCGGTACGAAGACATCGGCAAAAGCCACCTTCTCTTCAAGGGCCAGCCTCACATCGATGTTGCGCAATTCCAACAGACTGAGATTCATCTCATTGAGAGTACCGATGGGCTGTTTCAGCCAGGGTGGCATCCTGCCGATAGTTCCAGGCGAACCCTGAATCACCCTCACGGTATGTTCTTTGAACAAACGAATAATAGCTTGGGAATTCTCTCGGTATGTTCGGCCAAACTCAGACTTGTAGGGTTGATAGCGATGGTCGTTCATACCGTAACATGTAGTGGCGATGGTGGGACTAAATCGCAACACATCATTTTCCATCCTGTGGCGAAAAAACGGAGCTACTTCTCCACCCCAGCCATACTGCCTGACGGTGATTTTCAATTCCGGCACACAAACAGTCAGATAGGTTTCCATAATCCTCGAATACATCTTCTGCTCTGTAATCGAGTCCCCACAGATTGCCAGCCGGTCTCCTTTTTCGAGGAGCAGGTTCCTGGTACGGGGCGCCTTGACAGGCTTGAAAGGAGCAAAATATGGGTCGGACGGTAGAGGTTCAAGCTCTTCGGCGTATAGCGAGGAAGCCGAGACTACAATCAGTATCAATAGTAATATTTGTTTTTTCATGGTGGCAGTATAGGGTATTTCTTTGAAGAAAACAAGGAATTCAATCCTGTGGTGACACTAATTTGCTAACCTCTGTTCTTTTGAAACTTCGGTCTTACTTAACGAGATATATCCTTGATGTCTATTTCTTTCTTTGTTGAGCTTGCACCTCTTTGAGATACTTGCCCTTTAGATACCTAGTACTACCTCCGCGCCCAGAGGTACTTTCCTGCTACAGGCCGATTCAACTGCATGGACCCCTTCCCCAAACACCTCTCCAGTATCTCCTTGCCGAGGCTGTGGCGGATTTTCTGCCTGTTTGGGAAAAATTGTAACGAAAGTACCCCCAGTGGGCCTTGTAATAAGAACGGTAATTCTGTATAATAAGATTATTATTAATATGTGTCAGTTCGAAAACTAATAAAGGAAGGATGGATCCATATGATTAGAGGCAGGGTTTTTCTAAGTCTTTTTTTTCTGTTGTCTTTTGCGTTTTTAGCAGAAAGAGCGGTCGAGAGGGTTGTCGCGACCGATGGTGAGGCCCGCCATAAGCGGGTTGAAGACTCGGAGTTGCAGTGGGAGTATGTGCCGAACCAACTTCTGGTGAAATTTCGGCCGGAAGCGTCGGGGCATTCTCAAACAGCGGAGCACATGGAAGCAACGAGGCATCTGGAAGAAACGGGACATCCTGAAGTGAGTCCGGATGAGGATGAGGCGGGAGCAGCAGTTACAAAGTCACTTGCCCGGCTGAATCAGCGGTTTCAGGTGCTAAAGGGCGAGAAGGTTTTTCCAGAATTTGCGAAACATCAGCGGAGGATGGAAGAATTACGGAAGAAGGCCCCGGGGAAATTGACGAAGCTCCAGAAGCGTTTGCTGCAGAGAGGTAAGCGGGCAAGAGCTGGGGGAGAAGTGCCGGCGCTGGACAGGATTTATCTTTTGGAGCTGGAGGAGGGGCAGGATCTGGCGGCGGCGCTGGCGGCGTGTCGGCAGGACCCGGCCGTGGAATATGCGGAATTAAACTATTTACTATATGAGCACAAGACACCAAGTGACACCTATTTTTCGATTCAGTGGCCGTTGGAAAATACGGCTCAGATGTATCCGGAGAGCGGCAGTTACAATCATCCGCCGGGAAAGGTTGATTCGGATATTGATGCGCCGGAGGCGTGGGATATTTTCACGGGAAGTGTGGACATAGTGGTGGCCGTCATTGACACAGGTGTGGATTATGCCCATCGAGATATTGACGACAATATGTGGGTGAATGAGGCGGAGCTAAATGGGACGACGGGTGTGGATGATGATTACAACGGGTACGTCGATGACGTCTATGGATATGATTTTTACAATCGCGACGGCGACCCAATGGACGACCGCGGTCACGGAACGCACTGTGCGGGGACCATCGCGGCGGAGACGGACAACCTGCAGGACATCGCCGGTGTTTGCTGGCAGACGCGGATTATGGCTGTGAAATTTCTCGGTTCGGGCGGCAGCGGCTCCACCTCGGGTGCGGTGAAGTCATTTTACTATGCCGTTGCGAACGGGGCGGATGTGTGTTCAAACAGTTGGGGCGGCGGTCCGTATTCGGAGACTCTGGAGGAGGCGCTTGATTATGCGGCCAGCCAGGGTGTAATCTTAGTGGCGTCGGCGGGTAATAACTATTCGAATTATCCGGTGTATCCGGCGTATTACGGGCCGATGATTGCTGTGGCGGCGATGGACTCTAATGATAACAAGCCGGCGTTTTCAAGTTACGGCAGTTGGGTGGACCTTGCGGCGCCTGGGGTCGATGTGCTGTCTTTGCGAGCGAGCCTGGCGAGTCCGTATTTCGGTACACCTTACGATGATTATACTGTGATTCTGTCAGGTACGTCGATGGCGTGTCCTCACGTGGCGGGGGCGTGTGCTCTGCTAATCGGGGCCAATCCGGCGCTGACGCGGGATGATGTGTATGGCCTATTGATGACAACGGGGGACCCGATTGCAACGGGGATTTGTTTGTCGGATAGTCGGTTGAATATATGGAATATGCTGCAGGAAGCGGTAAGGTCGCTTGGACGTGTACAGTTTACGCAGGATACGTATTCGTGTTCGGATGAGTTGGCCGTGATATTGGCCGACGGCGACCTGGCCGGACAGGGCAGTCATCCGGTAACCATCAATACGTCGGCCGGCGATGCGGAAGTTTTAAGCCTGACCGAGCGTTCATCGGGAATTGGAGTTTATGACGGTACGATAGTGACGGAATCCGGCGCGGCGAACGGCGGGGACGGCATGGTGCAGGTAACACATGGGGATACGATTACTGTTACATATAGCGATGCGGACGACGGGACAGGTAACGTAGCGGTGAGTGAAGATACGGCGACGGCGGATTGTGTGGGACCAGTTATCTTCAATGTTCAGGCGGCGCAGGTAGGGGCGTTCTGGGCGCGGATATATCTTGAGACGGATGAGCCGAGCCGGGTATTAGTGAACTATGGGAAGAATTGTAATAACCTCAAGGGCGGAACAGGAGTGGACCCTGCACTGTCATTAAGTCATAACGTGTACCTCTATAATTTGAGCAGTGAGACGAACTATCGTTTTGAGATTATCGCAACGGATAAATTCGGAAACGAGACAACCGACGATAACGGTGGGCAGTGTTATAGTTTTACGACTGTGGCGGAGACGCCGGGACTGCATGTGCCGATTGAATATCCGACGATTCAGTCGGCTATCAATGCGGCATCGCCGGGAGAAACGGTGTGGGTGGCGGACGGAGTTTATCAGGGCGAGGGGAACCGGGACCTGGATTTTGGGGGCAAGGCAATCACGGTGCAGAGCGAATATGGGCCCCAATTTTGTGTGATTGATTGCCAGGGTAGTGTTGAGGAAGCTCGTTGCGGATTCTATTTTCATAACGGGGAGGGAGCCGATTCTGTTGTGAGTGGTTTTACAATTACCGGCGGGTATGCAGAATATATAGAATACATCGGTGGTGGTATTGTTTGCTACGAGAGCAGTCCGACCATTGAGAATTGCATATTGGCGAATAACGTGGGTGTATATGGCGGGGGTATAGCTGATATTAACAGTAGTCCTACGGTTACGAATTGTCAATTTATCGGTAATGCAGCGCATTTGATGGGCGGCGGGATGGATAACTATAACAACAGTCATCCCATTGTGACGGATTGTACGTTTATCAATAATATTACGGATTCGACGTATTCGGATGAGTATGGTGGGGGAGCGGTTGGAAACAGCGATTGGAGCTATCCCTTGTTTTCCGGTTGTCGGTTTGAGAATAATTTTACATACGGCATTGGCGGGGGGATTTACAATGAGCATGATGCTGACTCAATCGTGATGGATTGTGATTTTGTGGATAATGAGGGTCTTTGGGGCGGCGGAGCGATAGGTGATGATTACGGTGAATGTGATTCGTATGTAGTGAACAGCCGGTTTTATAACAATCGCGGGGACCTCGGCGGAGCGATGTTTATTGGGCCGAACGGTACGCTGATAGTAGTGAATTGCCTGTTCAGTCGTAATCAGGCTGAGAGCATTGGCGGAGGGATATGGCTTCGAGGCAGCTCGCTTCAGGTTGCCAACAGTACGTTTTACCATAACGAGGCATTGAGCTGGGGCGGAGGGATGCGCGTGCTTGAAGCGACAGGGGATGTATCGAATAGTATTTTCTGGGAGAATCAGGATTTAGATGGGGCGGGTCTGGATGCACAGATTTATGAATGGATGTCAATAGGGCTGCATTATAACTGTATCCAGGGTTGGGTGGATGTAGGCCAGAGCGATAAGGATGGCAATATTGACTCTGACCCTCTGTTTCTTGATGCTGATGGTCCTGATGCAATGGCTGGAACGGAGGATGATAATCTTCGTCCCGGACCGGGTTCGCCTTGTATCGATGCCGGTGACAACAACCAGATACCCCAGGACCGGGCGGACCTGGACGATGATGATGATCTCGTAGAGCCTGTACCTTTGGATATGGATTGGGGAGTGCGTCAAGTGGATGACCCCAATACTCCGAATACTGGATTGACGGGGCCGAATCCTCAATCGCCGATAGTGGATATGGGGGCATACGAGGGACCTTACCAGGGATTTCGGATTGAGCCGAGACCTGTAGTAGTCCCGGAGGGTTCGTCGGGTTCGTTTATGGTGTCACTGGGATTGGATCCACAGGGTCCGGTGACGGTGACTGTCAGCTATCACAGCGGTGATGAGGATATATCGGTGCTGTCGGGTGGGATTTTGAATTTTGACAGTAATAATTTTAATGCGGGTCAGATGGTTGAACTGGCCGCGGCCGAAGATGAGGATTTTACTAATGGCAGTGCGCAAATTGAAATCAGCGCGGCTGGTTTTCCCACCGCGAAGATTACAGCAGTAGAGTCGGATAATGAGCCGGTGCCGGCTATTGTTTATGTGGATAAAGCGGCGACTGGGGATGAAATCGGATTGAGCTGGACGGATGCATTTACGGATTTGAAGTTAACGATGGAGAAAATAGAGGAAGTGTCGCCGATTCCGGAGATTCGGGTGGCGCAGGGAACCTATCACCCGGCGGATCCCAACGGCAATCGTAGTTTAAGTTTTGCGTTGAAGAGCGGGATGGTTTTACAAGGCGGGTATGCGGGTGTGCAGGGACCCAACCCGGATACGCGGGACGTGCAGGTGTATCCGACGATATTGAGCGGCGACCTGAATGAAGACGACGAACCGGAATTTCTGAACTATCAGGATAATAGTTACCACGTGGTTGTGGGTAAGAACCTGAACTCCAATACTGTTCTGGACGGCTTTGTGATTATAGCAGGTAACGCGAACGGGATGTATGTTCACGCCAACGGCGGCGGGATGCATAACCGAAGCGGCAGTAATCCTGTGATAATGGATTGCAATTTCAGCGGGAACCTTACGAGCGGCGGCGGCAGCGGGATGTACAACGATAACAGCAATCCGCATGTGATTCGTTGCAGGTTCAGCGGTAATTCCCTGGGCGGCAACAGCGGCGGGGGGATGTATAATATCGACAGCAGCCCCATCGTAGAGGATTGTGAATTTCTGGGAAATGTTGCCGGTGTTGGCGGAGGAATGGCGAACAACAACAGTGGTAATGCCCGGATAGAACGTTGTTTATTCAAGGATAATCGGGCCAGTTTCGGCGGCGGTCTGTACACACGCGATGGTTGCAATCCCGTTGTCATCGATTGTACCTTCGAGAATAACTGGTCCGGTTACACCGGTGGTGCACTTGAAATACGCGGTGGAAATCCGAGCTTTACACGCTGCCGGATTATCAATAATGAGGCGGGTGAGTATAGCTGGGGCGGTTCTGGGATCAGCGCCTTTGGCGGGACGATATCTCTTGAAAGTTGTACTGTTACCGGCAATACCAGCTATGAAAACGGGGGAGGGATGTTCGTCTGGAACGGAATTGTGTATATGGAAAACTGTACGATCAGTGATAACACGGCGGATGATATGGGCGGCGGGATTTTCCTTTTCAGTCATCTCTCAGGCAGCGCGACGCTGCGAAGCTGCATTCTCTGGGACAACAATGCGACCGAGGTGGAAGGCAAAACCATATCGGTCCAATACTCTGACGTTGAGGGCGGATATAACGGCACGGGCAATTTAAATGTTGACCCATGTTTTGTGGATACGGCGGGTGGGGATTATCATTTGCGTTGGGATTCGCTCTGCATCGATACGGGAGATCCGGGATACACCCCCCAGCCGTCTGATAAGGATATCGATGGCGAGCCGCGGGTGATGCGTGATAATCGTGTGGATATGGGAAGCGACGAAGTGGGGCCGAAACAGGCAGACTTTACCCGGAACGGAATTATTGATGGTCTCGACCTGTTTGTGTTACTGGATAGCTGGCTGGCTGTGGAGGATGATGCGAACTGGTATGTGCTCTGCGATTTATTTAATAATAAGCAGATTGATATGAGGGATTATGCCCGGTTTGCGGCGGATTGGCTCTGGCAGGCGGATTGGTATGAGTATTAGACTCGGGCAACTCTGTGCTAACGCTGTGCCGGACTTGCCTTTGAACTTCATCCCCGACTGCATCGATTTCTGACATAGACCACGATGCATCGTATATTTTATTTCAATAACAAGTCTTTATAGTCAGCACAGAATTTTTTTCTTTTACATTCTCTACAATGTTCACCCCTCCAGATTTTGTCGAACTGGTCCATAATCCTGCCGACAATTTCCTTATCATCAGTAATAATGCCAGCTTCAAAATTTCTTTTAGCAGCACTCTTTGCCCCAACACCAGCACCAGTAAGATTTGCACTTCCCGTATATGCGAATTCACCATCAATTATCGCAGATTTGATATGCACCCTTGGACACAAGATTCTTTCGATACCATCTATTAGATTTGGGTATCTGTCGAAATCCCTTCTAAAAGCCGGCCCCGGCTCTTTTGCATGAAGTAATCTTATCTCAATTTGCTTTGTGACTAAATCAGAGAGCACTTCCAAAAATGGCACCATTTTCCCATGCTTATCTACGTGCAGATCCTTTAGGTCAGCAGTTGCCAGCCAAAGAAACCTCCTGGTCTTAGGGATATGTTCACAAATGACTTTTTCATATATATTTCTATCTGTAATAAACTCAAGCATGGGGTAAAATCCAAAACCATTTAAGAAAATCTTCAGAATAAGCTTATAAGACCACTCTACCTGTTCTTACCTGTCTCTACAATTCTTTTCTCATCCCAAGCTGGTCTGCCGAAGAAAGGATTAGACTACCACCTTCTTCTTATATCTTCCCCCGAGCGAGACACCTCTGAAGTGTCTCTGTGCCGAGCCTACTGTCCCACAAGTCCTTTACAGAGTATAAATATTCTCCTGAGCTTCATTTATTACAAGTTACAATCGTAAGCTCTCCTGCCTCAAAAAAGATGTCCTTCACACGAACATCTTTAATATTCTTTTCTTTGAGCAGCTTATCGACATCAACGAAAAGTTTTGGATACTCAAGCTTCATATATGCCGGTAATTTGAGTATGAATAATTGATTAAGCCAACTGACTCCTTTGTTTAGACGGCTGCTCACGATAGCGAGCTCTAACATCGCATTGTTATTGTTAAAACTTAAGTATCTTAACGAAGCAGGAATAAACGGCAAAATGAATGAGTTTGTCTTTATCACGAAATGGATTCTTTCGCCTTCGATCTTTGGACGTAACATCTCTTTAGGCAGAAGTTCGTTGGAAATCAGGATTTCCATAAGCTCATTAAGAGTGAAAGTTATTTTTGCCATAGTTCAGCGAATATCCACTTGTTTCTGTCTTAATCATGAGAAGTCCCGGCCATATGACGAAGACTCTGAAGCATTTAGTATGGTCAGGTTATTTTGTGAGCAGTTCCACCATCAGATTCCAGAATCGCTTCTCGTCAATGGTCATTAGGATGCGTGCCTTTTGAGTGCCGGCTGGGCCCTGTTTTTGGTATCCGAGGCTTCGGCCATAGTCCAGGCCATACTCTGAATTGACATCTACCCAGCGAGTTTCTTCTTCGGCAATTAACGTTGGATCAATGACAACGGCAGCTGCGATGGTATCCCAAACCAATCGAGTATATTTTTGGTCCTTTTTGAATTCCGGGCCGTACTTTTTCTGAAACATTTTTGCAATTGATGAGTTTCCGGCCGTAATGCGATCATACAGTTTCTTGTTGAAATGATATTTATTACAGACATCCAAGCCAACAATGAGCTGATCAGCAAAGGGTGCACGAACACACATTTTTGCCGCCTCCGGATCAAACCACCAATTGAACTCGGCCGCCGGGGTAGTGTTTCCCGGAACATCAAATGCTCCGCCCATGTACACGACCCTCTTTATGAGGGGTATAATCTCCGGAGCCATTCTTATTGCGATTGCTAGGTTCGTACATGGACCTATGGGTATAATGGTGACCTGGTTGGGATTGGCCTTGACGGTATCAATCAGAAAGTCCACCGCGTGTTTATCAACAGGCTTTATTTTTGGCCTGTCTCCAAATTCGGAGCGATACACGTCAAGGTACGAGGCCGGTTCAATCCTACTAAAACAACCGATATAGCTTGAGCTAAAGCCAAACATTTTACGTTCGACTTCCAGAGTTTCATAACGCCCCGGGCGAAGAGGGTAAAGTGTACCCATCGCAACCGGAATGTCCTTGCGATTTAGCACCTCAAGCTGGCGAAGACCATATGCCGTACCCTCTGCGACCCAGGTGTTTCCGGGGACTATGGTTACACCGAGCAGCTCTATATCCGGATGGTTTGCGAGCATCATCATCGCCACACCATCGTCATACAAGAGGACCATATCGCTGTCGAGAATGACCTTCTCTCTGGCTAAGGCAACAGAACTGGGAGCTACAAGCAGCAGCATTACTCCAATGAGCACAATACGGAAGTGTTTGATGGCAGACATTATCTTGTTCCTTTTTTTAGTGCTATCCTGAATCCAAGAGGTTCGGGAATATACATCAATATTTTCTATGAGTTCCGCTATGATATCAAAATCTCGTTTGAATTGCACCTGTCAAAAGCATTATTTCCCACCCTATACATCTCTGAAATACCTTTGTGCCGAGATTGTGCCAGTACTACCTTTTAATCATTCTATCTGAGAGCGTTTTTCAAACTTCTCCATGCTCTTGCTCAGAGCGGGAAATATCCCGTCATTTTCAGAAACTCCATAAAGGATGTTATCTTTTTCGCTGTAAGGTGCCTTATCTATGTGGAAGGCAACAAAAAGAGTTCGCAGTTGCCAGGTTTGTGTAGCTTTTTCAAATATAAACATAATAACCGGTAGCGAATGTAAATTTCATGGAAAAATCATTTTGCAGACTACTACCAATCATGGAAAGGAGCATAAAATGTTCAGCAAGAAAATTATTCTGATAAGTATCGTTGGAACGGTTTTGTTCACGTGCCTCGGCCAGGCTTTGGGTGGAACATTGGTCATCCGGTCATCCACCAGTCGTGGATATCGGGTTGCCCGGCCCATTATGCCCAGAGTCTATAATCATCCGATTCACAAGAAGCATGCATTTATTCACCCCCATCATCGTACGTTTGTGAAGAGACGGCCACACCCTCATAAGGTTGTCGTTGTAAGAAGGCCCTGGAGAAGGCAGATTGCAGTAAATCTGGTCCCGACCGTCACCGTCAGGACGCGTGAAATAGCAGTCGAGCATACAACGGTTACCGTCTGGATAACGAACTCCAATGGCTCCCAGATGTCTGTAAGCCTTCAAAAAAGCGGCCCAGGATTTGTAGGCCCAAGAGGTGAATATTACCCAAATATGCCTACAGAAGAGCAGCTAAGAATGGTTTACGGTTTTTGAGCAGGAAATAACCGGGGCAGAAATGGTAGACGCTATCAATATTAAAAAGGCGATATTGCAGCGGTACTGCCATAATCCCCTAAAATCAAGGATAACGAAAAAAAATTTTCAAAATTTTGTAACTAAAATGCTGATTCTAACGTCTATATATATGAGTGCAATATGTTCCGGGAATAAATAACATGAAAATAAAGAAGTCAAAAGCCATGGATTCACAAGACGTAGACAAGATAGGTCACAAGGCAAAACGTGAAACTGAGGCTTTTATCAATAACCATATTAACGACCAGGCCAAAGGATGGCCGATAATTCAGCCTTGTGGCTCTGTTGACACTGGGTATCGTCGAGAGAAACATGTTAAAAGACCCGGCGTGTTACCGATTCTCTTTACAAAATAAGTCGGGATTTCCCTTAGGGTGTTGATTCTCTATGTTTCTATGTTTTTCTCTCCCTTTCCCAAACACATCTAAAGCATCTCTGTGCCGGGGCAGTGCCAAAATCGACTGGATTTCAAATAAGTATCATCCCTGATATAATGGTTTCATGAAAAGAATCAGACACACATTCGGCAGGAGCTATCAGATGCTGACAAGGCGACAATTCATTCATGTAACGGGATCGGCGCTCTGTGCCTCGGCAGGTCTTTCGGGCAAAGCCCTATGGGCAAAAACACTTCCAAATCCTCAAAGCCCTTCCGAGAAAGAGAAGATGCGCCTGTATGTCGGAACGCAGCAAAGCTGCACGCGCGATATGCTTCAATTCTACAAACGCTGCGGCGTCAACCACATTTGCGGAACGCCGGAGAAATGGACGCGAGAAGGTCTGCTGGAGTTGAAGGATCGCTGTATTTCCAATGGGATCACGCTTGATATGGTACCGATTGGAATGTCGCGCTCCGTTGGATTGCTCGGCGACAAGGGATATCGTGACATGCAGATTGAACGGACCTGTGAACAGGTCCGTCTGGCGGCCAAGACGGGCATACCGGCCATCAAATACAACATGACTGTGCTGGATGTTCTGCGTACAGGAACTACGCCCGGGCGGGGAGGATCTCGCTACAGTACCTGGGAATATGAGAAGGCCGCCTCCAACAAAACTTTGACGCGGGCAGGAGAGTATCCGGCTGAGCTTTTCTGGGAACGGATTCAGTACTTTCTGGAACGTGTGATCCCTGTGGCCGCGGAATACAAGGTGAAGATGGCTTGCCATCCTCATGACCCCGGCGTTCCTTCGGGCGGTTATCGGGGAGTTCAGCGTGTGTTAGGAACAGTGGAAGGCTTGAAGCAATTCGTTGAGATTGCTTCCAGTCCCTACCATGGACTGAACTTTTGTGTGGGGACAATCGCGAGCAACCTGCACAATCCATCTGAAGAAATATTCGATGTGATTCGGTACTTCGGCGACAGGAAGAAAATCTTCAATGTTCATTTTCGAAATATTCGGGGCAAACGGAACAGCTTTCAGGAGGTATTCCCTGACGAAGGTGATCTTGATATGGTTCGGGTATTACAGACTCTCAAGGAAATCGGCTATTCCGGAATGGTGATGCCCGACCACGTACCGGGAAACGCAAGCGATCCGGATGGACGCCAGGGCCTTGCGTTCGCGTTTGGTTATATCAAAGGGCTCATCCAGGCTGTCCACGCAGAGCTGTGATGATCGCCGTCTGGGAATCGCGGGCGAGATTGCCTTACTTATTGGCTTTAATCAATTCCAGAGTTGCCCGGCCAAAAGCGGTGCCAATCTTCGAAAAGGTGATTGCGCTTCCGAGGTAGTGATAACCACGGTCCGAACCTACCTTGTTCCATTC
>JBARPZ010000411.1:0-2157 GCA_049643445.1 Sedimentisphaerales bacterium | reverse complement strand
GTCTAGGGCGGAGTCGGGGCCGTAGTCGCGGACGATGTCGGCATTCTTTTGGCGCCAATCGTAGAGGAGGTCGAGGTATCGTTTAACCTGGTTGAGTGTTTTTACTTGGTATTCTTTCGGTTCCATCCAATTTATCATTCCCGCAAAAGCGGGAATCCATTCTATTTCACCAACTGGTAAATCTCAAAAGGAAGCTGAGCAAAGTCTATTCGCAGCTCGTCAAGATGCTCATGGTCGAGGTATTTTGTAGGTGCGAAAACGAGACGGCGCTTGTTCTTGTATGGGCCGAGTGCCTTGGCCTTGTCGAGTGTCAAGGCGGTTGCCTTTAAGTAATCCATATCAGGCTTATAGAAAAGATACACAAGATATTTGCTGCTTTCACCTATGAAGTTACGCTTTTCGCGGATTTTGTTTTCGTCGAACTCTTCACCAGTGGACGTATAGAACACATATCGAGCAAGGTCCTTGTAGGAGGGGAAATCATCTCCGGTGAGGATACTTTCCATCTCAATGGGCGGGCCTAACTCGAAATAGCTGAAACTGCCGCCGAGACCCTTGCGGAGGGTCTTATCTTTTGCCTTGGGGACACCCTTTATAACGCGGCGGACGCGCTCAGCGGTCGTCTTGTCCGCATAATCTTCGCATTCGACCAATATAAACCGCCTATTGCCTCCGTCTTCCCTGTTCAAAGCTAACACTGCTTGCGCCGTTGTGCCTGAACCAGAAAAGGAGTCCAACACGAGCGAATTTTTATTTGAAAAGATGTTTAGTATTCCTTTTATCAAGCGTGTCGGCTTAGGATTATCAAAATCAATGCCGAGGGCTTTCAATTCGCTGGTCGCTTCTTGGTTAGAGCCAAAGTCCTTATGGCTCCAAAAATTGTGTGCGCACTGACCCTCTTCCTCCCGCTCCGATTTGAAGTACTTTTTTCTAGGAAGACTGTTTTTATTCGAGAAATAAATGCGTCCATCTGCTAGCAGTTTATTGTAAGTATCTTTTGTCCCAAGCCATTCTTCCTCTATGACTTTGCCAGACGGTTTTGTTATTTTGTATTTTGTCCCAGACTGGTTGCTACCTGCTTTCCATGGTTTTGACGCCCAATCACCTCGTGGGTCTTTATCAGGATTCGAAAACTTTCCTGTGAGTGGAATGCCGTGAAATCCTTTATTTTTTTTCAAATAGTCAAGATCCTTCGCGTATACCACAAGAAACTCGGCGACTTTTGAAATAGGTTTACTTTTATCGTTCGGCTGGTTATGTCTCCTCCTCCAGGCGACGACCTCTTCTTTATTGTGTTCCACAAACAACTCATCCATCAGTGTTAGGAGCCTACCCACTTCGATATCGTCGATGCTTATGCAAATCACGCCATCTTGTGCAAGGAGTTCTTTGAGTAACTTTAGTCGTGGCATCATCATGCAGAGCCATTTATCATGGCGAGTAAGGTCTTCTTTATCTACGACTTTACCAAGCCACTCTTGCATCATCGGTGAGTTTACATTATCGTTATAAACCCACTTTTCTTTTCCGGTATTGTAAGGTGGATCTATATATATACACTTTATTTTCCCTGCGTAGGTTGGCAGTAGCGCTTTAAGCGCTTTTAGATTATCCCCGTGAATTATAAGATTGTCGTGTAAACTTACCTTGTCGGTAAGTGATTTTTTCCTGTGCGGCACTAATTGATGATACTTGACCAGCAAATGATGATTCTGTACAAACGCTTTGCCCTTAAAATTAAGCGTGGCCATCCCTGTGTCCATTCCTATTAAGTATAAACTGAGTAATCTTTAATCCAGCCCATTATCTGCTAATAATTAGCCTCTGTCAAATACGCTTTTCCCACCAAAATACCTTAATCCATAATCCCCGTCAATATAAAGTGTTCCGGCACATTTCAGGGATTAAGCTGAAATATTTATTAAAATAGTTTGTTTTTCATTGAACTTCCCGGCCAAGTTTAGTATAATTATAACGGCAATTGAGAATTATGCTTGCCCCAGAATGTCGTATTTAGGGGAATGTAAAATTGGGGAGTAAAAGTAAGGAATCAGGCCGTAATAGCCGCAAAAAAGCATTATTTTGCATCATAAAAGACATATTTGTAAACATTTTGGTGTATTAATGACAAATAAAGCACCTAATAAACGCCTATTT
>JBARPZ010000410.1:0-2155 GCA_049643445.1 Sedimentisphaerales bacterium | reverse complement strand
ACCCGCGGTAGGGACAAGCCCTACACGGCCTTTCCAAGACCGCTCGATAAGCCGCTCCGACACCTCTCCGAAGCAGTTTTTAGTTGTTAGTTTTGAGTTTTTGGTTGATTATTTTCGGCTCTGCGCTGCTCGAAAAACCGTTGCAAAAGCTCACTGCATTCTTTTGCCAGCACGCCTGCTGTAACTTCCAGCCGATGGTTGAGCCTCTCGTCCTGCACGATATTATAGAGGCTTTTGCAGGCACCTGTTTTGGGGTCATCACAGCCGAATACCAATCTGTCTAATTGGCCCAGAACCAGCGCTCCGGCACACATCGGGCAGGGCTCTAATGTGACATATATCGTACAGCCGTGCAATCGCCGGCTTTCCAGCGCTGCGGCTGCCTGGGTCAAGGCTATTATTTCCGCATGGGCTGTGGGGTCGGCAAGCTGCTCTCTTTGGTTGTAGGCCCTGGCGATAATCTGATTGTCGTAAACGATAACCGCTCCTATGGGCACATCGCCATTGTCCTGGGCTATCCGAGCGGCCTCAATAGCCGTCTGCATAAACCGTTCGTCGGCCTTGCTCTGGTCCATTGCCTGTTACTAATCAGTAATCGATAATCAATAATCAATCCGCCACAGGCGGACAAGTAAAAAATACCCCCAAGGGGAGTCGAACCCCTGTCTCCAGGATGAGAACCTGATATCCTAGGCCACTAGACGATGGGGGCGTAAGAAATTAAAAGTTAAAAAATCAAAGTTAAAAATCATTAGCGGCGGTTGGATTCGAACCAACGACCCTGGGCTTATGAATCCCATGCTCTAACCTGCTGAGCTACGCCGCCAAAGAATGTATAAGCGCTTATAAAATAGCAGCCTCCTGTGTCTGTTGTCAATCGTTTTGGCGTGAGAAAAGCGATAAAAACAGCAGAAAAGCGGCGTTTTGCCCCAATAGCTGAATCCCCTGCTTGATATGACGCCGAGATGCCTTTTGTCATAAGAGCTGTTTTTGTGTCCTATTGATTTTGTCTGCCGGCGGCTGTCCCTGTCCGGGACGAACCTAATAACAGCATATTGTGCTGTTTTGAGGCAGAAGCATCTGCTCAGGATTTCCCAGGCTGATTTAAACGCTGACGGGCCGGAGACCTGCGGTAATATAGAAAATCTGATTTCGTCCCAAAAAATATAGCGTAAAAACCCTAAAAAGCTTGATTTCTGTTTCCGGGACAGGTATTATTCTAATCCAAAATAAGGGGATAAAATTGGGGTAAATGACTCCAGAAGAGTTGAGAGGTAAATTTGGGAAGGCAGATTGACAATCTGTTTTGTCTGCGTTTAAAGGATTAGCGTATTCGCACAGTAATTCAGCAGGGAGGTTGATAATATGGCCAATTTAGAAAACGGCACTTCTGGCAGCCAGCCAGTTCCAAACGATGTTCCAAAAAGCCCGGGTTTTGAAGATGAGATAAATCTGATTGACTATTTCAGGGTTCTCTGGCAATACAAATGGCTCATCGTACTTGGTTCGGTTTTGCCGGCTTTGATAGTCGGGCTGGCTTTTTTCTTTTCACCAAGAAGTTATGAAGTTACTTATGTCTATGATGTAAGCGAATGGAATCTTAACGAGAAGAATTATAATATCCTTATCAACAGATTCTACAGTGAAGAAAATTTAAATAAGATTATAAATAAACTACGAGAAAATGGCCTCAATGAACATGCTGAACTAATACGCAATGCCGGAAATAGTCTTGGCGCTTTGAAGAATTTATTAAAGTTTGAACCAGTGCCTTCCTATATCGACCTTTCCAAAGTGAAAGTAACGGAACCTGAACGATTGGTGCAAATTCGAAAACTAACAGCCCAATTACTAAATATGACTATAGTTGGTAACCCTAAAGAAGATCTTCTCAAAATAGCTTCTGTAGTAAGTGGCAATCTTGAAAATGTAGTTCCTGTGTATTGGGCAGAGGAGCAGCTAAATGCCACTATAAGAAGACACAGAGCCAGGATGGCCGACATTGAGGAAAACAGATTTGAACTGGAGCTTGCCTTAAAAACAAATGGAACAATTTTGACAAAGCTGAAGAATATAAGAGCCGGCACTTCCGATAAAACCGAAGGCAGGATTACCCTCCAATTCGATGTCGGCGGCAGGAGTGAATATCTGCCCG
>JBARPZ010000409.1:0-12112 GCA_049643445.1 Sedimentisphaerales bacterium | reverse complement strand
GCATCAATCCGAATATGGCAACGTTTGAGATAACCAAGCAGCAGCATATCTTTAGGCCTGCTGTTACTGACCTTGGGTATATACGGGTCAAGGGTTTCATATTCGAACATGCCGGCAATGGTTTCCCACGGACAGGAGTTGGGGCGTTATTTACGATGGGCGGTCATCACTGGATTATCGAAGATAATATCGTCAGGGGTGTTAATTCGGTGGGAATTGAAATCGGGGCACGGACCGATGAGAGTAAGGCGGGGCGTGCTATAGATGGAAAGCGAGCCGAGAAAAGTCCGGGGTATATGATTGTCCGTAACAATGAGCTGTACGAATGCGGTACGGGTGGGATTCAGGGATTATTGGTGAAAAATGGACTTGTGGAAAACAACCGGATTCATCATTGTGGGTGGCAGGACGTGCAGCGGTATTGGGAGACGGGAGCCATCAAGCTGTTATTAAACCGAAGTACGCTTGTCCGCAGAAATATTATCACTGATATTGAGGCGGCACCGGGAATCTGGATGGACTATAACAATATTAACTCAAGGGTCACACAAAATGTATTAGCTAATATCGAATCTGTCAACGGAGCGATTTTTATCGAAGCCTCGCAAGTGCCTAACATAGTTGACCGCAACTTCGTCTGGAACGTGAAAGGCAGTGGTATCTATCAGCATGACTGCGACGAGCTGACCGTGGCACATAATTTTGTGGCTGAATGTACTAAAGAAGCAGTCGAGATGCGAATCTGCCAAGGCCGGATGGTCGGCGGAAGGCTATCGACCTGCAAGCGAAACCGCGTGCTGAATAATATCTTCATCAAAGCGCGAAGAGGTGTTTCCTTTATCGATGACGACAATCTATCTGATTGTAATATCTTTGTTGATTGCGGCGGCCCATTTGACTTCAATGCCTGGCAAACGAAGGGCTTCGGACCGAAAAGTAAAAGAGCTAAAATCAATGCTTCTTTTAATCAGCAAACGTTGAGCTTTACATGGTCGATTGAAGAAACGCTGCCTGTGTTTGGAAAGCTTGGAATTTGTGCACATGATTTCTTTGATACAGCCTGGAAAGGCGAGAAAGTTCCCGCCGGTCCATTTTCTTATCCAATGGCCAGCACGACCATATTGAAACTGTCGGGGCTTTGAAAAAGCTAAAAACTCAAAATGTGAAGGAGGAAATATGAAACAACGAAAATTGCGATCTTTATTCCTGTTTGCGACTATTGCGATTTTTTCTTTGCAGTTGATGTCATTTGCTGCAGCGGCTGAGAATGCCTTTTATGTCTCGCCCGATGGAGATGATGGGGCATCCGGCACCAATCCGAGTAACGCTTTTGCTACACTTCAGCGTGCAAGGGATGCTATCCGTGAACTGAAGAAGGCCAAAGCTCTGCCTGAGGGAGGCGTCACCGTGTGGATTCGTTCGGGGGAATACTACCTGGACAAGGGCTTAGAATTGACAACCGAGGATTCGGGTACGGCCGAGGCACCGATTGTCTACCGGGTTATACCGGGCGAACAGGTCCGTATAATCGGCGGTCGGCAGGTGAGCAGCTGGAAGAAGGTGCAGGCCGCGTCAATATTGGACCGGCTTGACCCGGCCACCCGTGGGCAGGTTTATCAGGCGGATTTGAAAGCAGAGGGGATCGACGACTTCGGCCAGTTGAAATCGCGAGGCTTTGGTCGCGGGACTTCACCTGCCGCTTTGGAACTTTTCTTTCAGGACAAACCGATGAACATCACCCGCTGGCCGAATGACAGCTTCTTAAAAATTGCCGGCTTTACTGAGGGCAAAGATGATGGTCATGGTAGTACCCTGGGTGAACTCACTGGAGGCTTTAACTATGAGGGTGACCGCCCCAATCGATGGAAAGATACCAGTGACATTTGGATCCACGGATACTGGGCGTACGACTGGGCGAATTCCTATGAACATATCGCATCGATTGACCTTGAGAAGCGTCTTATCAAGACCAGCCCGCCATACGGAAACTACGGCTTCCGCACCGGTGGAAGATTTTATTTCCTCAATATACTTGAAGAACTGGATGAGCCGGGTGAGTGGTATTTGGACCGCAAAAGCGGGATACTGTATTTCTGGCCTCCGGCGCCCATCAAGCAGGGCAGAACCATGGTTTCCATTGTGGAAGAACCGCTGATACATCTGAATGATACTTCGCATATTACAATTCGAGATCTGGCGTTTGAATGTGCACGAGGTACCGGCATTCGGATTACAGGCGGGAACAGCAATCATGTTATAAACTGCACTTTGTGTAACCTTGGAAATTATGGCTTGATTGTCAAAGGCGGTAAGGACCACGGTGTCGTCGGCTGTGAAATCTACGAGACGGGCGATGGCGGAATCTCTTTGAGCGGCGGAGACCGCAAGACACTGGCCCCGGCACGTCACCTTGCCTACAACAACCACATTCACCACATTGCCCGATGGTCAAGATGCTACGCGCCTGCCGTTTCGATGTCAGGCGTGGGTATTCGTGTTTCCAACAACCTGATTCATGACCATCCTCATTGCGCCATCCTTTTCGGAGGTAACGACCACCTTATCGAACTGAACGAAATCCACCACGTTTGTCTTGAGACCGGTGATGTCGGAGCTATCTATACGGGCAGGGACTACACTTTTCGTGGAAACATTTTACGCCATAACTTCATTCACCATACCGGCGGAGTGGGTATGGGGTCCATGGGTGTCTATATGGATGACTGTGTCAGCGGCACGCAGATATATGGCAATGTGCTGTGGAAGCTTCACCGGGCGGTGTTTCTCGGCGGCGGACGGGACTTCAAGGTCGAGAACAATATCTTCATCGACTGCGATCCGGCAATCGATATCGACGGTCGGGGTTTGAGCAAATCACCCGTCTGGCATAACATGGTTTATAATACGATGAAAGAGAGGCTGGAGAGGATGAATTGGAAACAGCCGCCCTATAGCACGCG
Source organism: Sedimentisphaerales bacterium (assembly GCA_049643445.1). Lineage (GTDB taxonomy): Bacteria > Planctomycetota > Phycisphaerae > Sedimentisphaerales > Anaerobacaceae > CS2-K091. The sequence continues at coordinate 9,152 of JBARPZ010000409.1, read as the reverse complement.
ATATCCCGAACTTGCCGACCTGCAAAAGTACTATGCAACAGACGACGGTCTGCCACCGGGCAATATCCTTGTAGCACGTAATATTTGCGTTGGTGAAAAATGGCTGACAATCCGTTGGGGTGCCACTGATAAGATGGTTGAGGTCAGGGATAACTTCGTTAAGGAAGACCCGCATTTTGTCGACGCTGCAAATGGAGATTTCCGCCTGAAGGATGATTCGCCGGCCTATAAACTCGGCTTCAAAAAGATACCTATGGAGCATATTGGCCTTGTGAAAGAGAATAACAGGTCAGAAAATACGAATCCAGGCACTCCGGCGGAAGCAATAAAAGAAGATTCACTCTATGTCGGTTTCTCTTCTGTAGATATTACTCCGAAAAAGCCCGTTGTCGTAATTGGACAAATGCACAAGCGGATAGCAAGGACAACTCTCGACCCCCTTACTGCAACTGTGCTGGCTATGGAAACACGCGGCGGAGCAAGTAAGGAGCAGGCGATTATGGTTTCGTGCGATGTTATATTTATCCGCAAGCAAATCCAGCAGCGAATCAGGGAACTGGTGAAAACGCAAATTCCGGATTTTGATGTCAGTAAACTGCTTCTTAATGCCACTCATACCCACACTGCCCCGGGCTTCATCGACAATGCTTTCAAAGGCCTTTATGACGTAAGCAAAGATGAAGGTGTTATGAAGGCGTCCGAATACGGCAGTTTCTTTGTTGAACGAATTGCTAAGGCTGTAGTTGGGGCCTGGCAAAACCGCAAGCCTGCCGGTATGAGCTGGGCGCTCGGGCACGCCGTGGTTGGAATGAACCGGCGGGCCCACTATTTTGACGGCTCTTCCGTTATGTATGGAAATACAAACGCAGAGAATTTCTCTAATATCGAGGGCTCTGAGGACCATGCAGTGGAAATGCTATTCTTCTGGCGGCCTGATGAGAAGCTGACGGGTATTGTAATCAATATAGCTTGTACCTCGCAGGAGACGGAAAACTTGAGCGAAATCTCAGCCGATTTCTGGCACGATGTAAGGAAGGAGATTAGAAAACGATATTCCGAGGATCTGTTTATCTTCCCACAGTGCGCGCCCGCCGGTGATCAGTCTCCGCATTTGCTCTTTCGCCAAAAGGCGGATGAGATTATGCTGAAAAGAAGAGGTATAACACGGCGGCAGGAAATAGCCCGGCGAATTGCCAATGCGGTTGATGATGTATTCCCACTGGCCAAGACAGATATCAAATGGCAGCTTCCGTTCAGGCATAAAGTGATAAAGATAGACCTGCCTGAGAATGAGCCTGCCGTTTTGCCCTTTTACGAAACCGATCCCATCAAGCCCATTGAATTTCATGTGATTCGGTTGGGGGATATTGCAATAGCGACCAATCCTTTCGAATTGTATATCGATTACGGCATCCGTATGAAGGCCCGCAGCAAGGCGGTTTTAACGTTACTTGTGCAATTATCCTGTCAGACTAATGGGTATCTGCCGACGGAAAGGGGCGTAAAAGGCGGCGGTTACAGCGCCGACAAATTCGTTGTAGGGCCGCAGGGAGGGCAAGTTCTCGTTAATGAAACTGTCAAGACAATCAATGAGCTGTGGTAGTTTACCCCGTTAGAAATTAAATTTCTAAATGGCCTTTTATTTTATTATCTTAATTCTGTCAGAAGGTGGAGACTGTGACATGAGTAAAGAACAAATCGGTGCTACTGGCGAACAATCCTGCTGCAATAATCAGTCACCTGATGAAAAATGTGATTGCACTAAAATCAATCGTCGGGATTTTATGGTGCTGTCCGCGGCCGGTGCTGCTGGTGCAGTATTGAACAATAACTTGCTGCCGGTCATGGCAGGCCCCTTCGAAGAAAACGAATATATTAAAACCATTCCTTTCGATAAGAAACTCGATCCTCGATGGGTCGCTTCGCTCACTGCCCGTGGCAAGCCTACTATAGTGACGGATCCTGCTGCTTTGCAGCATATTGGCATGCCGATTGGCGGATTGTTCAGTGGAAACCTTTATCTTGGCGGTGATGGCAAATTATGGCTGTGGGATATCTTTAATCGTGTGGTCGAGGGAATCCTGCCCAGGCAGGTTCAATATAAGGGACAATCAGTGGGGACACGCGATGGAGCGAACTATTTATCTCCAGCCCCACAGCAATCTCCTATTGAACAGGGATTTGCTGTTCGCATTGATGGTAAGGTCCGCCCATTAGACAACAGGGGTTTTGCAAATATTTCGTTCGAGGGCCGGTATCCAATCGGCAGGGTGACCTACAAAGATAAAGGCTGTCCTGTTTCTGTCACATTAGAAGCGTATTCACCTTTTATCCCGCTTAATACAGACGATTCGTCCCTGCCAGCCACAGTAATGAGCTACACACTCAAGAACGAATCCGGCAAAACGGTCAAGGCTGAAATCAGCGGATGGCTCGAAAATGCCATCTGTCTCTATCACCGCGATCAGGTTTCAGGTATACGCAGGAATAATGTGTTGCGCGAGCAGGGGATGACGTTCCTGTCTTGTGTTGCCGAGCCTGTTAAAGAGAAACACACCGATATTCTATCTGATATTTTATTTGAAGATTTCGAGAAAGATAACTACGAGGGATGGACCGTCACCGGTACCGCTTTTGGTGATTCACCGGTTAAAATAGCCAATATACCTGATTATCAGGGCGACGTCGCCGGCAAAGGCAACCGCGTGGTCAACACCCACAACGTCCGGCAGGGTGAGGATGTTCGCGGTGGCGATCAACACGTTGGGACGCTCACCAGTAAACCTTTTGTCATCCAGCGAAAGTACATCAACTTCCTTATAGGCGGCGGCGCCCACAAGGGTAAGACCTGTGTGAACTTGCTTATTGACGGCAAGGTAGTGACATCGTCTACCGGCCGGAACAATAATCGTATGAATCCTGGCAGCTTCACCGTGACGCAATGGGAGGGAAAACAGGCCCAAATCCAGATTGTGGACAAGGAGACCGGCGGCTGGGGTAATGTCGGTGTGGACCATATCGTTTTTTCCGACAAGCCGGTAAAAACACTTGTTCTAAATGAGCTGCATGATTTTGGTACGATGGGATTGGCCTTTCTCGATGGCGGCCCTGAGGACTTGGCTTCAGCTTACGTTTCTAAGCCCGGCCAATTCCAACAGCGTGTCGATAAGATAAGCAAACCATTGAGCGATAAACTAATTGGTTCTGTCGGCCGAAAAATTTCATTAAGGCCAGGCCAGGAGCAAACCGTTACCTTTGTCGTCACCTGGCATTTCCCGAATTTGTCGGTGGCCGGGATGAACAATGTCGGCCGGCACTATGCCAGCCGTTTCTCCAATGCTCAGGCCGTAGCTCAATACGTGGTCGAAAACTTCAAACGGCTCAGCACATCCACCCGCTTGTGGTGCGAGACCTGGTATGATTCATCCCTGCCGTATTGGTTCCTCGATCGAACGATGGCCAATACATCCACTCTGGCCACCAGCACCTGCTACCGCTTTAAGGACGGCCGGTTCTGGGCATGGGAGGGTATAGGCTGCTGCCATGGCACCTGTACCCACGTCTGGCATTACGCCCAGGCGGTAGGGCGACTGTTTCCGGAGATTGAACGTAATCATCGTGAACAGGTGGACTTTGGCATCGCATTTCACACAGATGGCGGCATCGGACATCGTGCCAACCTGCAGCAAAGTTCTCACCCGGCCCACGATGGACAGTGCGGCCGCATACTTGGCGCGTACCGGGAACATCAGATGACTGCCGACAATACTTTTTTGAAACGTATGTGGCCGAAGGTCAAAAAGGCCATCGAATATATGATTCAACGTGACGACAATGACGACGGTATTGTTGAAGGTTCGCAGCCAAACACGCTCGACGCCGCCTGGTTCGGTAAGATTTCGTTCCTGGCTTCGCTTTATATCGCGGCTCTGCGGGCAGGCGAGGTCATGGCCATCGAAATGAAGGACGATGACTTCGCACGACGATGCAAAGATATTACCGAACTCGGACGCCAGAATATTCTGAAGCTTTACAACGGCGAATATTTCTATCAGATAGAAGACCCCAATCACCTCAATGCAATCGGCATAGGCAAGGGCTGTTACATTGACCAGGTTTTCGGTCAGAGTTGGGCCTTTCAGGTGGGTCTTGGCCGGCTGTTCGACGAGCAGAAAATCAAAAACGCTTTATGTGCTTTGTGGAAATACAATTTCGTGCCTGATGTCGGTCCCTTCCGGGAGAAGTTCGAGCGAGGCCGATGGTACGCTATGGCCGGTGATGCCGGCCTGCTTATGTGTACATGGCCAAAAGGCGGCTTGCGGGAGGACTTCAAGAAGCACTGGCAGTATATGTATTTCAATGAGTGTATGAGCGGTTTCGAATGGCAGGCGGCTTCACACATGATTTGGGAAGGTATGATTACAGAGGGTCTGGCTGTAGCCCGCGCCATCCACGACCGCTACAATGCTATTCTACGGAATCCTTATAATGAAATCGAATGTTCCGACCATTACGCCCGTGCCATGGCAAGTTACGGCGCCTTTATCGCTGCCTGTGGTTACGAATATCATGGCCCCAAAGGATATCTGGCCTTTGCTCCGAGAATAAATCCGAAGAACTTCAAGGCCGCCTTTATTACTGCTCAGGGATGGGGAAACTTCTCGCAGAAAATCTCCCACCAAAACCAGACGTACCAAATCGAGCTTAAGTACGGAACTCTCAGGCTAAGTGAGATGCAGTTTGAACTGGGCACTGGGATAAGGCCAGGAGATGTTGCCGCTGAGTTGGACGGTCAGGCTGTCCGAATTCAATGGCGAATCGACGGGCGCAAGCTGCGCATACTATTTCAAAATCCCGTAATCCTGGCCAAGGGTGACAGTCTATCGATTAAGACAAGTACGGAAAGCCGGCAATAGCTTCTCATAACTATTACTCGTTTAAGCAGAAAGACTTACAAAAGCCTGTGAATGACTGGAAATCCGCGTGTCATTTGTTCAATTCCGCCCGCCCTCATTCTGTAGTACAAGGTGTCAGAGAAATTGGATTTTATTTTGTTTACTTAGCGATGTGCAATTGGTATTTTTTAGCGAATTAAATCCTTTTTAACCCTGCTATATAATTGGAAGGAAATATTAGATGATTCGTAAATTTAGATTCGGTTTACTATTGTGTGTGTTTGTAATATTGCCCTTAACGCTGGTAGCCGGCTGCGGTGAGATGAATGTGAATTCGACTGAAGAAGCCAACAATACGGTTAGGAAAAATAGAATACGGCTCGAACATGTCGCAATAAATGTTGAGGACCCTGTGAGCATGGCAAAATGGTATGGTAAGAACCTGGGAATGAAGGTCGTCAGGAAGGGGCCACCTCCGGTCAATATGCATTTTATTTCCGACGCTGGAGGAAATATGATGCTTGAGATATACCACAATCCACCTGATGCCGTACCCGATTACACTTCAATGGATCCGCTTTTGCTTCATATTGCATTTATGATAGACGATGTGAAAGGCATTCGAGAGAAACTGATAGCTGCCGGTGCGACACCCGTTGGAGAAGTAACCGTAACATCGAGCGGCGACGAATTAGCTATGCTGCGCGATCCCTGGGGCGTGGCCATACAGTTCGTGAAGCGGGCCAAGCCGATGCTTCGACACTAATAGAAGTTTGTCTGAATTTATTTTTTCTTATGCTTCTCCACCAGTCGGTCGACCAAGTCTCGTGTATAGCTGAGAGTCCGATACAGTGACATCCGGCTGCCGTTCTTGTGGAGGTCGGGATTGTAGAACTCCCATACCATTTCGCCCTGCGGCGTAACTTCAAAGAACCGTCCGGGGTCAGATTCGGCAACCAGGGTATTTCCGTTAGGTAATCTTACGTTCGAGCCCCTTGCACGAGAGAAAAAGTGTTTTGGCGGTTTGGCCTTATATTCCCACACAATCTTGGCGGTAACAGGGTCAAGTTCTATAGTTCGAGTATATCCCCTCACTTGAGTTGACCTGTTGGATCCGTTGTCATATATCAGCAAGTGGCCGTTTGGAAGCATGGTCGGCATGTGTGGCCCGAAGAGTTCTCCCGGTCCCCAGGCCCAAATGACCTTTCCTGTTTTCCTGTCGATGACACCAATCGTGTCGATGTGCCTTCCACAAAAGAGAAGGTTGCCTGCCTTGAAACGCGGGTCTTTCTTAGCCGCAGGTCCTTCCGGTAAAACCTCAATAGTATTAATGTGCGGCCAATCTGGGAACAGTTTCGGTGGTGGCATCTGTAACGATACGTGCTGGGCAATTTCCTTAGCATGTTCTTCGACTTTCCATTCCCAAACCACCTTGTTATCTGGTGTCAGCTCGACAAGGGTATCTAAGGTGAGCTTGCCGGAGTTTGTCCACGGGTTCGGCAGGGGGCGACGGGATACCACCAGTGTGTTGCCGTTGGACAATCTGGCGAAGTCGTGGTGGGCCCTCAGCTTCGACTTCCAAAGGAGCTTGCTGTTCCAATCTAATTCAAGAATCATCACATCCTTGATGATAGCGACGAGATGACCGTTGGGCAGCATCTCGGCCAGGTGCCAGGTATGGCCCTGCGGATACGACCAATTGTGGATATCCCGTCCATCCAGATCAATAATGTGGGCGGCTTCAGTACCTCGGCTTGAATAGAGCCTATAGCTGTCGTCACACTTATCCCGTTTCAGAAGTGTTACTCCCGCCCGCTTTTTGGCCCTGGGGGGTATATCATCAGTCGTTGCAGCCTGACAAAACATACAGCACACTAATATCAATAGACCCGCACATAAAGCCACGAAACCACTAACTCTTGGCGCCAATGCTCTCTTGCTTTGCCTGTTCATGGCTTACCTTCCTTCCAATGCTACAGCTTATATGTAAATCATGTACCGATTCTTACTGCTATAATAATAACTTAAATGCTCTACAACTGCAAGTCCCTGGTCCCTGTCATGATCCTGACTGCTCAAAGTTCGTATATGGATTGACTTCTGTTTCTTTCTTTATTATTATATGCTTAAACTTCAAAAATATCCGGTCAGGAGTATCGATGAAACTGCCAAAATATCCTTTATACATCAAGCTCTTAACAGGACTTTTATTAGATATATGCCATAACGTGGTAAATGTTACAGGTGATGCCTCCTGTGCCTTGGTCGTGGCTTCAACTGAAGGCCAACTGTAGGAGCATTTAGCTAATTTGATAAGGATACAAATATGGTTATAAAGAAATCATTCATCAGAATACTACCGGTTCTTGCCCTGTTTGTGTTGGGTACTATATTCCTGCTGCCGGCAGCACCATGCGAGGGATGTTTTTCAATAGTGGCAGGCAAGGATGCTTCAGTAGATGGGTATGTGATTATTGCTCACAACGAAGACGACACTATCCCTCAAATTGTAAATCATCACAAAATCCCACGCAGAAAACATGCACCGGGAGAGAAAGTGAAGCTTCTCAATGGCGGCCGATTAAATCAGGTCGAACAAACCTGGGCTTATATATGGTCGGAAATGCCGGGTATGCTTTTCTCCGATAGTTACATCAATGAATGGGGTGTCAGCATCACATCGGACAATTGCCCTTCACGAGAGGATAAGCCGCAAATCACTGATGGGGGAATAGGCTATATGCTGCGACGTCTGGTGGCTGAGCGGGCCAGGACCGCACGTGAAGGTGTCTTATTAGCTGGGAGACTGGTGGAGCGCTTCGGCTATATCGACTCCGGCCGAACATACATCATCTGTGACCCCGATGAAGGGTGGCTTTTCAGCGTCGTCAATGGAAAACACTGGCTGGCTAAACGGGTCCCAGATAAACAAGTGGCAATGATAGCCAATACTTACACTATACACCAGGTTGACCTGTCGGATAGGAACAACTTCCTGGCTTCGAAGGATATCATTAAATACGCTGTTTCAAGAGGATGGTACAAACCAGAAAAGGACGGACCATTTGATTTTGCCAGGGCCTACGCAAATCCCAAGTCGGCTTCAAGTCTGTCCAACTTCGGCCGACAGTGGAGTGGACTCAGCTATGTTGTTGCCAAACCGATTCCACTCGGACCGAACCTGCCCTTTTCCATCGTGCCGAAGCAAAAAGTGGATGTAGCTCGAATCAAACAGATTCTGCGTCACGACTATGATGCAAAGATACTCCAATCATCATCACTGCCGGAGAATACGGACAAAAGTGCTTGTGCGATTTGTAGTGGCAGCACGCAGACCAGCTTTGTTGCCCAGTTGCGCAGGAACATGCCTCTGGATATCGGTATTGTTTACTGGACCTGCCTTGCTCCTCCCCGTACTTCATTTTATATTCCATTTCACTTTGGTATTTCTGATTTCCCTGCAGGTTTTTCCTCAAAATCAGAAAGACCGTCAATAGTCTTCTATAATGAAAAAGTCAGTTCTACTTTCCGGGCCGATCCGCTACAGGCTTTTTGGACGTTCTCCAACTTTTATAACAAAGTTCATGGGGCTTCTATTAAGACGATGACAAGGATAAAAGCTCAGGCTGAGCAAATTGAGAACAACGCTCTTAGCCTGCAGCACCCACTTGAAGAAACTGCTTGCAGGCTGTACACTGAGGACAAGGCCACAGCAATGCGAATCCTGAATAACTATTCCAAAGGACTGTACCTATCCTCTATGGAAGCTATGGATAGAGTGTTATCAAAAAACTAATATGATGCTCGAGTCTTTGGCTGGAGGAATATGTTACTACCTGTGAACTCGGAGTCATTTCCGGCTGCAAGCTGCCCGATGGAAAACACCACAACCAAACTGCAACCAAAAGATAATGTATCTGCGATGTATGTAATATTTACTACGTAAAAACTGCTGAGAGCATCTATATTTGCAAAGAATAAGATTTGAGACAGGTTTAGAAAACCTAAGCTCCGTACTCACAAGTCTTATGTTAATAAGAACTTATAATAAATCCAAATAGCTGCTTCCCACGCTTATCTCAACAAGAGTGTTTTTACAAAGAATAGAGTGAAGAAATTTTTAAAATATTTTCAGAAAATACGAAGTTTTTCGTTGACAACTACGAAGGCGTTCGTATATATTGGCGATATAAACTAAAAGACCATGTACTTGAAGGAGATATTGATATGGCAAAACCCAGGACTTCACGACCGACT
>JBARPZ010000408.1:0-8635 GCA_049643445.1 Sedimentisphaerales bacterium | reverse complement strand
GATATCACGGTACGCTACAGCGACAGTTGGACCTTCGACCTTGAGTTCTGTCAGAAGGTCTATATTACGGGCGTAAGTATTCTAAATAATTATTACCGTGTCAATGCCGACGGTATCGATCCGGTCTCGTGTAAGAACGTACACATTTCGAATTGTTATATTATCGCCGGCGACGACTGCATCGTCTGCAAGACCCGACAGGGCGTACCCTGCGAGGATATAGTCGTGACAAACTGTACAATGTCTTCAGTTGCGACGGCCGTCAAGATTGGCACCGAGTCACAAGGTGACTTCAGGAACATACAGGTATCGAACTGTGTTATCCGGGATTCCACCATCGGGATCGGAATGTATATTAAGGATGGCGCCACCGCCGAACGTATCAGTTTCTCCAACTGCTCCATTGAGACCATCCGCAGGCCAGAGCTTGCCAACGACTCTCTGAGGAACTCCGTCTATCCGATATTTGTGGATATCGAGAAACGAGGACCGGATTCGAAAGTAGGTCGCATCCGGGATTTGACTTTTTCGGATATCACTATTGTCAGCGATAATGGAATTTTGATTCAGGGTATGAGCAGGCCCAATATTGAGAACCTCACGTTGAGGAACATTACGATGCGCGTGGATAGGGAGTTTGATTACTCAAATCGCAAAAAGCACGTTGGAGGTCGTACGAGTTCCACGCAGGACCGCCGCAGGACCGAGTTTGCCCGCATCCAATCCTATGCGACATTCGCCAACATAAAAGATCTGACCATCGACCACTTGCAGGTGTATATCCCGGAGAAAGTGTACGCCAGATTCCCGCGGTCGGCGCTGTCACTGCACAATGTCCAGGCCGCCGATATAAGTCATATAAGGCGGGTATCTGACGCCCCCGGCAAAGGGGCCCCCGTCGTGTTCATGCAGGATTGCCGAGATGGATTTCTATCGAGTTGTAAGGCACTCCCCGGCACAGATGTGTTTTTAAGTGTAACTGGAGAAAAGACTAAGAACATCTCACTGGCGGCCAATGACTTCAAGCATGCTAAGATCCCCGTGCAGGTAGCCTCCGATGTCACGAAAAAAGAGGTAACCTGGTAACCCGAACCACCCTGGCCACAGAAGCGTTCACGATTAACAAGAATCGTAGCGTGGGGGGCTTGCCCCACCAATTTACTGGGCCGTTTCTCACTTGTCCCGAATCCCTGCATGCAGTAGGCAGGGATCCAGACGTCTTATTCACTTTTCCCTTGCTTTTTGAATTCTTCGTTCAACAGCTTGTATGAATGTGTCATAATCGCAACGAAAACATTTGACTCCATCCCATCCATATGTACCACATTTTGGGCAATAAGTATAAGGGGAAGTTTTTTCTTTTTTAGTTCTTTTAAGTTTTATTAATCGCATTTTAGCATGACTGGAAACCCACGGAGTCTCATCCTCATCAGCAATCTTCTCAATAAGCTTATGATCTGTTAGTTTTTCAACTGCTGCCGCACGAACTCTGAAATGTTCATCTTCAACAGCAATCTTCCCAAGAAGCTTCTGGTCTTTCAGTTTTTCAACTGCTGCCACACGAACCTCCCAACTTTTGTCTTCAGTCGCAATTATCCGCAAAAAGTTTGGGTCTGTCAGATACTTAAGTGCGGTCTTACGAACCAAGGGAGACTCCTCTTCAACAGCGAGTTTTCCAAGAAGCTTCTGGTTTGTCAGTTTTGCAATTGCTGCCGACCGACATGGAGAATACCTCTCAACAGCAATTATCTCAAGAAACTTCTGGTCTGTCAGTTTCGCACCTGCTGCTTTCTGAACTCTGCTATACCAAGCCTCCTGAGCGACCCTAAACAAAAGGTTTTGGTCTGTCAGTTTCGCAACTGCTGCTTCACAAACCGAGGAATCCCTACCCTTAACAGCGATTCTCCACAAAAGGGGTTGGTCTATCAGATTCGCAACTGCTTTCCTACGAACATTGGGAACCAAATCTTTAACAGCAATCTTCTCAAGAAGCTTCTGGTCTTTCAGTTTTTCAACTGCTGCCACACGAACCTCCCAACTTTTGTCTTCAGTCGCAATTATCCGCAAAAAGTTTGGGTCTGTCAGATTCGCAACTGCCTCCATACGAACAATGTGAGACTCATCCTCACCAGCAATCTTCCCAAGAAGCTTTTGATCGGTTAGTTTCGCAACTGCTATCTTGCGAAAAATGCCATCCTTAGCGTTGCTCGCTATATCAGCAAAACCTGAATGTGTAATATTATATTTTTCTAATAGGCTGCTCACGATGTCCGGTAATTTAAGAGAAGTTCTACGATCACCCAGAAAATGTATGGTTCCTGGAAAGCTTGCTTCATATGATTTCATCAGAATAACTGTTCCATCAGTCTTATTCTTGATAGAGACCTTTAAAATCTCACCTTTGATATATGTTGTGGCGTATGTTCCGAAGTTCGGGCCGTAGCCCCGCCTTTTTGCTGAACCATATAAATATGCTTCAAGTGGGCAGGTATGTTTGATAATCACTGGATCTCGCAACATTAAACGCAATTGAGCAAAAAGCCGAACATTATTCCCATAATAAGGCTGTGGTGACAAACAAGTGGATAAACAATTTGAATCGAAAACTTTGTTAATTGCTGCATAACGCACCCTCAACTCCTCCAACTTGTGAAGCCCCTCGATAGCCTCATCAACAGCAATTCTTGTCAGAAGCTTCTGGTCTGTTAGTTTTGCAATTGCTTCCATACGAACTTTGTAATTCTTATCCTCAAGAGCAATCTTTGCCAATTGTGACGGGGATTGTGGAGTTTCAATCGCACCGTACGAGTTTGTAAGTAATAAATGTGATAAAGAAAAGCATAATAAATAGGGCAAAGTAAGACGCAAGTAATTCATGAGTTATCTCCTTAGTGATTTAGTATTAACTTTTTTATCTTTAAATAGGATTTCCCATTTAAGCGTCGAAAAAACATAATTATCTCCGTACGACACCAGTAATCTTAGCAAATTCACTCTGAACTGTCAAGAATGTGCTCTTTCAGCAAAACTTTGTTGGAAATTTTTACGAATACAGGGTTTTTTGTGCACCACCGTTCTTCCAATACCTACTTTTGCATAGACGCTAATTGCTATGGCCTTCATAAACTGAAGTTTTTCAGCAATTCTGGTCATCAGTAATATCCAATTGGCACAGGTTTCAAGCGATGAATCTTTACAAGGATTTCATGAAACAGGGACTTCGATACCAGAACCTCTTCCATCTGGAACGTCACATAGCGAGCGTGGCTTACTATTTTGCCTCCAATCTTGACGAGCTTTTCACGCATCGTTCGCAGTGACCATTCTTGAATCTGCTTGGGCAATGCTAAACGTCTCAGGAAGTTGCCAACATTATACGCCATGGCGAACAGTTACAGCCGAACCTGATTATCATCAAAATCATGACAAGAAAGCCATGTCCATTTCAATGCGTATTTACCTTCTTTGATCTACTGTTCTGCCATGCCGCGTTTGTTATAAAACTTTACCACATTGTTGTGTTTCCAGCGAAGATTTGTAACAATGAATCCTATTCTTGCAAAAAGTTCTCCCGCATGCCATTCGATCTTAGAAACCACCCTGCGAGCTATATCCCAACTGGTTGCCTGATATCGAAAACTATGATACACAACTATCGGCTTCTTCGGTGCACGGCCTACAGGTCGAGTCAGCAAATGCTCAATCTTGCGGTACAGTATCTGATTCCATTTCAGCCGTATCGCATAGAGGTAATCTTCAGATTCAAGAAAACGATAAATCTCAGGATGGGCAAATGCCGTATCCCCGCAAAAAACTTGGGCTCCAGACCCATGAGAGTCTGAAGCCCTGTTTCCCGGTTAACCGCATTCCGCCAAACGCCAAAAGCGACCAACGGCTCTCCCCAGAAAAAACTAACCAATTATCTAATTAACTCTCGTTTTGAACCTTTAAATTTCGGTCATTAGAATTTGTTTCGTATTTCCTATTTTCCGTAAACCGTCAAACCGTTCAACCGTTAAACCGTCCTTACACTTCCTTCGGCACAACGAAAGGCTTACGGTACCGCCGCGTAAGAAGCCTGTTGGCTCTGCGATTATCCACAAACCGCTCAGTCTCCGGATTAAACTTCAGCATCGGTCCAAGATTGTACGTGTTCTTCGACAAATCCAGCCCCAATGTCCCCTTAACGGTTCTATTTATCGTCTCCCACGATTTAGCGACTTCCTCGTGCTTGCCGAGTACATCGGGTTTAGTCGTACCGGAAACCTGCTCGCCGAGTCTGTAAGAGATATTGCCTAAGTGGCAGCACGCGGCGGAAAGGTGTGCCTCAATGACATCAGCGTGCTGTTCTTCGCGCTTCCGGCTGCGCACGCAGTGGATAAAGTTCTCGAAGATGTTACCTGGTCCCATCTCGATATCGACGTCCACCAATTTTTCACCCTTGCCAGAGCCCTTCGGATAGAACTTATCGTCCTTGATTACGCCTTCTTCAAGGTAGAACTCGTTACCTACTTTTTTCGGATACTTCTTATCATCAACACCGGCCCGATCAACCAAACCGATTACCTCGAACACTAACAGCGGCCCGCCAAAGTCCATAATCGTCAATTGGCAGTTGGGTGTCTGTGCCTGGTCGGTATAAGGCGGATGACCTTCTGTAGAGTTCACCCATCTCCCGCCCATACTGATTACGCTCTTGGGCAGTGTCCCGCCGGGTATCGCCCAACGCGCGATGTCCATCTGATGCACGCCCTGGTTTCCGATTTCTCCGTTCCCGAAGTCCCAGAACCAGTGCCAGTTATAGTGGACTATATTTTCATGGTAAGGCTGCTCACGGGCCGGCCCGAGCCAGATATTAAAGTCCACGTGTTCAGGCGGCTCTTTGTGTTCCTTAAAGCCGATACTCCATCGACCTCGGCCGTTTTTGGAGGCCCACGCCTTGGATACTAATAGCTTGCCGTACTTACCGCTGGCAATAGCCGCTACCTTTTTCGCCCAACTGCCGCTCGCCCGGTTCTGAGTCCCGTGCTGCACTATCCGCTTATACTTCTCGGCCGCTTCAACGCACTTACGACCCTCGTAGACATTATGGCTGGCAGGCTTCTCAACATAAACATCCTTGCCCGCTTGGCACGCCCAGATTGTCGCAAGCGAATGCCAGTGGTTCGTCGTTGCGATCGATATTGCGTCGATGTTCTTATTATCCAGCAGCTTCCGGATATCCTGGTAGGTCTCCACTGGTTTATTCTTGTCCTTAAACGACTTGGCACGTTTTTCAAGCACCTTCCTGTCAATATCGCACAGCCCCGCTAATCGCACCCCATCCATCTTGTCGAAATTGCCAATATGTGACCCGCCTCGACCGTTAATCCCCACCACGGCCAAGCGAATGTCGTTGTTCGCCCCGCGCACTCGCGCAAACGGCGCCAGAGCCAAACCGGCACCAGTGGCTGCCGTACGTTTCATAAAGTTTCGGCGTGTAATACGTTTCATTGCTGACCTCCTACATATTTATGCCTCTTAATTGAAAATCAGGCCTTACGAAAGGCCAAATCACTTCGGCAAAGAGCATAACACAAACCGCCAATAATTGCAAGAGCAGAATCTTTAAAAAAGTCCGGCTTTTTCCGGCCATAAGATTGGTCATTAAATGGCTTATTTGCCGCTATAAAGACCGGAACTTTACAAATTTGGAGGTGGTTTTCGGATATGAGTTTTTGACGCATCAAACAGGTGTGTCTAATCCAGTCTGATTCCCTGCTGCTGCAGCCACGTTTTCAAATCTCCCATTTCGCTGTCGAAAATCTCGTTGTCGTAATCCTCTTCCAGCTTCTGGATGTTGTTGGCCAATTCAGGCTGCTCCTGAACGACATCATTTAATTTCTTTTCGAACTCATCGCTGATTACCCTTAGGTCTTCAAGCTCAATTTGCAGACCAAGGATACCCATCAGCCGTCTTGTCACTGCCTCGATGCATTTGGGATTCCGTCCCTGTACATAAGCGGGAATCATGGCCACTAAAGTTGCCATACTCAAGTTGTAGTTATTTGCGTTGACTGACAGGTATGTAATGATACTGGCCGGTCCTTCGTAGTCTGTGAATTTTACGCCGTACTGTTCGATGGTCTCTTTAAATTTTGCATCCGAAATCGTACAGTGGATTCGTGGTTCGCGAGAGTGGGGCACAAGTCCTGCGACGCTGCCGATGAAGTATATCTCTTTAACGTCGAATTCCGAACACAGCGAGAAGATACAGTCGGCGAATTCCTCCCACTGCAGGTGCGGCTCCTTGCCCGAAAACAGTATCAGATTGTGTTCGGCGCTGTAGAAGAAAGCGTCTATCGGCCTCTGATAGGATTCAATCAGCCCGTTCTTTATCTTCGTGTGCGGCCGAAACAGGGCCGTGATTTCCATCGAACCAGGGAAGCTGTAAATATAGAAGCCCTCAGGCTCGATCTCAGCAAATTTCTGGGCCTTCATCTTGACAATAAGGCACTCTATCGTTCCCGTCGAGACGTTGCCCCCGTCCATCCACCCGGAAAAGCCCAATAACAGACGGGGCCTTTCAAGTTTCGGCCGTTTGTAGATATTCAGTTTACCTGGTGCCATTATTACTCTCTTTCGGTTTACAGGGCGTATTGTTTTAACAATTAATTTCACTTCAATCCAGAAGAATCCTGCTTACCCGGTAAATTGGCTCACTTTTGCGATTGGCCTTCTTTGAGCATTAAACTCACATTTATATGTCAAGCAGCCGGGAGGCCAATTAAAAGATATATAGACAATGCCACGAAATGGCGACACTCGTCCCTCCTGTCATCCCGAGCGCAGACCCCGCTCTTGCAACTGCAAAAACGGGGGCGCAGTCGAGGGATCTGGCCATCGAATTGAATAATCCACCAATAATTAACCCATCCAAGCCCCGGTTTTCTGCCGACTGCACCAGTCCCTGCATGTTTTAGGCAGGGATCCAGCTTTATAAAGCACTATCTTTGGAGCAAGTTACTGCGAGAGAGTTTTCGTTAAAATGTGTTTGACGCCGATTTTGGAGTTGTATCAGGAAAGAAGGAATTTTTCAAGTTTGTTAATAAGTTTCTCTGTGTTACGGATCTGGCATTCCCAAATTACCAGTACTTTCCAGCCTGCTTTACGCAATTCCCGAAGATTGCGTTTATCCCTAACCGCATTGCCCTCACGCTTTATTTTCCAGAACTTTTTGTTGGTTTTTGGTACGACGCTGCCGGGGGAATTCGTGACTCGTCGCTCGTGACCCGTGACTCGTAAGAGACCAGGGGCTGGGGATTGGGGGCGTGGAGGAAAATCAAAAATCAAAATGAAAATAGAAAAAATAGCGTTTAGCCTACGGCGGGGATGAGAAATCTGAGTCCCCGCCACCCAATCAGGAAGGTGCAAATTTCGCAGGAATAACAGAGCAGTAGGGGATTAGAACAGTAGGCCGGATGATTTAGAAGACTTTTCTATATGTGTGGCAGTAGGGGGTCTTTCCGGTCTTCTTGTAATAGTCCTGGTGATATTTCTCTGCGGGCCAGAATTTTGCGGCGGGGACTAACTGAGTATTTACATCGAAGCCTTTTTTCTTAAGCTTCTGCATGAGCCGTGCAGCAACCTGCTTTTGCTGGTCGTTCAAATAAAAAATCGCAGAGCGATACTGCGTGCCGACATCGGGTCCCTGACGATTTAACTGAGTGAAATCATGGGTCTCAAAGAACAGCTTTGCGAGCTTTTCGAAATCGGTTTTCCCCGGGTCAAAGAGGACCTCGACGGCCTCTGCGTGGCCTGTTCTGTCGGTACAGACCTGTTTATATGTCGGGTTGTCGAGATTTCCACCCGTGTAGCCGACGGTAGTTGAGATAACGCCGGGGGCCTGTTTGAAATGATACTCAGTACCCCAAAAACAGCCGGATGCAAATATAGCTCTTTCCGTCTTCTGCTTCCGGCGGGGGCCAAAGTCCATCGAGATAGAATTTACACAATAGCGTGTGTTCTTTGGTGTAAAACGCTCACCCAAAAAGATGTGGCCTAAATGGGCATCACAGTTTGCGCATGTAATTTCCGTTCGACGGCCATCCGTATCCGGCTGTTGCTTTACGGAAGGGCCGATCTGGTCGTCAAAGCTTGGCCACCCACAATCGGATTGAAACTTCATAGACGATTCAAAAAGCTCGGCGCCACATTGTCTGCACGTGTAAACGCCTTTTTCAAAATGTTTGTAAAATTTGCCGCTGAAAGGCGGCTCGGTTCCCTTGTGAATGATAATCCGATCTTCTTCGGGAGTCAGCTTATTGTACATCTTTTTGTCCTTATAAAGTGAAAATCCATCCAGGAAAATGTCAACAAATCTTTGCAGACCATTTATGACGTTAGGTATGCGCACGTGGCCTTGGTCATTAGACGGTTTCTCAGGGGGGGTGGACAGGGAGCGAGCGGTGAATCCACCACCCGCAAGAATGATCGAAAGCAGTATTAGTAACAGCAATGGTCTTTTGTGAAATGCCCTTATTATCTTCATCTTTGACCACCTCATTTCGTCAACTGAAAAACCTTATTGTAATAATATCTACTCATAATCCAAGGGGAGAGTTCACAAATAAGACGGCAGGGCGGAAGGAATCTG
>JBARPZ010000407.1:0-6424 GCA_049643445.1 Sedimentisphaerales bacterium | reverse complement strand
AATATTTCCGAGATGCTGCCGATGCAGCCATGCTCGGTGAGATGCTGCATCAGAGGCTGGATAAATTCGGCTGCCTTTTTCTTGCTTTTTTTACTGTAATCGTTGACCTTCAAGAAACTTTCGACAAATGGTCCAATCAGCCACGGCCAGACCGTGCCCTGGTGATAAGCCTCATCTCGCTGCTGCTGCGGGCCTGTGTATGTTCCTTTGTAACGATCGTCCTGAACGTTTAGCGTGCGCAAGCCATAAGGTGTGAGGAGATTTTTTTGTATAACATCTACCACTGACGCCTGTTCGCGAGATGACAGTGGTGAAAAACCAAGTGAGACGGCGAATATTTGATTCGGCCTAAGGGTTGAGTCAACTGAACCATCGGGCAAAATACAGTCGTTTAAGTAACCGGTTTTCCCATTCCAGAATAATTCGCAGAAGCTCACTTTCACTTTGTCTGCCATAGATTTGTAAAGCTTGGCATTCTCTACATCCCGGCCGGCATAAAATTGGGCACTAAGGCAAAGAGCATTGTACCAGAGGGCATTAACCTCAACCGCTTTCCCACACCGAGGCGTAAAAGCAACGCCATCACATTTGGCGTCCATCCAGGTTAGCTGCGTTTCCTGATTGCCTGCGGTTATAAGCCCGTCGGCATCGGCACAAATACCGAACCGCGTGCCGTTGTGGTAAGAGTCTATAATCCAGCGGATTGTCGGTAGAAGCTGCTGCATGAAGGTTTCTGAATCGCCGGTAGCATTTAAGTATTGAAAAGCTGCGTTGATAAACCAGAGAGAAGCATCAACGCTATTAAAGTAGGCTGTGCCGGTACGGTCATCGAAACGATTTGGAATCATCCCTTCATCTGCCGCCTGGGCAAAAGTGGTCAAAACCGACTTCGCCTCGTCGAACCTGCGGGTTGAGAGCAGTAAACCAGGCAAGGCTATAAAAGTGTCTCTACCCCAGTCTGCAAACCAGTGAAAGCCCGCTATAACAGTGGTTCTGTGTGTGTGCTCGGGGGCCCCGTTTGTTTGGCGTTTTGTAATAAACTGGTCGGCAGCTAAACAGAGTGTTCTGAATTTTTCATCGCCGTTTGTTGCAGCGACAGTTACTACACCCTCGTGCCTGCGCAAATCTTTGTGAACTGCGTCGATGTCAGTTTTTTTTAGCTGTTCAGAGTTGCGACCCGACCCCGGCGGGCTCAAGTTAGCCCAGAAAACAATTTTAGTTGGTTCGCCCGGGTGAACTTGACACTTAAAAAAGCCGGGTGTCCACAAATCTTCAGTAAAATCCATGCCCCTTTGTCTCTCATTACGGTATATGAAATTAAACCACCATTGCTTGTCTTTTTCGAAATTCATAGAGGGACATCTTAAGAATAACTCACAGCTGCCAGGGACATCATGGCGAATCAGTAAACCATGTCCGAGCCATCTTGAAGATAATGGGGCGTCAGATCTTTGCAGTGTGTGGAAATCCCTTAATCCAATAAATGGACGCAAAACGAACTCCGCCGTTTCTTGCACACCGGTAAAATCGTACACCAGGGCAACCATATCCGTGTCACGGAGGAGATACACGGATTTAGTCAGTTGAAGTTTGTCTAATTCATAATCAAAATGCAGCCCGGTATCCCGACGGACCTGCACAAGATGCGTGAAACCCTGTGGCGCGAATTTGTCATTGAATTCAAAGGTTGAAAGGTTAAATACCTTTCGCGGGCTCACATTTTCTGACGCGCCCAAAGCCGGACAAAATCGGGTTTCTCCCTTAAATATCACCATCTCAAGGCATTTAGCTAATGCCATTATCCGATTAGCCGGTGGATTAAGCGAGCCGATGAGCAAGCCATGATATTCTCTGGTATTGCAACCGACAATTGTTGACGATGAGTAGCCGCCTCGCTCATTAGTCAGCAGCCATTCTCTGGTCAACAGGTTCTCAACAGACTCATCAGCGGTTGATATAGAAGCAATTGCTACGTCGTCAGCTTTTTGCGATATTAACATCTTGTTTCTTGCATCTCGTACCCTGTATCTCGGACGGAATATGATTCGCGATTCACGAGATACGCATTTATGTTACGACCCCCTCTAAAGGCGGGCATACACTCTCAGTTGCCTGTTCCGTTATATAGTTTTTGCCTGTTAGAGCCTTGTTTGTGATACTTTTTGTATTTAGCAGAGCCGGTTTGGTACAGCGGCTGTTGAGATTATTCAATACGTTCATAAAGTTTATATAAGAGTCATAAGGTGAGTCATACGGATTGAAGTATTTATGTACATCACCGTCAGCAAAGTATTTTGTGCACATATAATAAAAATGGTCCGATACCTGTAATTTTCGCCAGTCCGAAATAATTTTCTCGTCGCTGGTTTTCTTGATTTTCTTTTCCAGTCGATAGAGCTCATGAATGGCGTTGGACTGCATTGCATTTCCAAGCCAGGCAGAGAGGTCTCTTTCGGTATCGGCCCAGCTTATCAGATGCGGCACATCAACCGTATCGACGGGCTCATAGGCCTGAACTATTTCGCTGGGGGTTTTGAAATCGTTGTCTGGATGCTTTAGAATCTGTTCCGGCAGGTGCCGCATAAAATCGAATATGCCCGTATCTTCCCATTGGTGCTCGCCGAATGTCTCATAATCCATAAACAGGTTGACAACGTTGCCGTTACCGTTCACATGGTTTACCCATCGGGCGAACTTTTCTGCCGTCAAAGGCCATTCCGGCCAGTCACGGTTGGAAAATCTAAAAGCGATATCGTCGCTGAGGGAATAGTTTTTCAGCAGGAGCTTTAACTTCTGGCAGCATTGGGGGCGATAGACAAAATTGGGACTTCGAAAGCCTAAGATGTGCTTTGCTCCTTCGGTAATGATTGCGTCGAACCTGCCCATTGACTCGACGAGGGCAGCCAGGTCATTATTATATATCAGCTCCGTATTTCTAAATACTCGGGGTGTTTGACCGAAAAGATATTCGATGGTTTCAGTGTGCTTGTTGACCTGCTCTACGAATTCGTCACGCGAGTATAAAGCACTTAAACTGTGATAGTACGTCTCAGCCAAAAATTCCACGCAGCCGGTTTCGGCCAGAGCATCAAAAGTGCTCATAACTTCCGGCGAAAACGAGTGCAGTTGCTCCAGTAACACGCCGGTTATGCTGTACGCTATCCTGAATCTACCCTCAAATTGCCGTATTATGTCCAGAAGTAATCGATTGGCTGGAAGATAACATTTATTTGCCACCTTCCGGCAGATGGAAGAATTTTTATAATCGTCAAAATAATGCGTGTTTTTGTCAAATACAGTATAATGCCTTAATCGCAGGGGCTGATGCACCTGGAAATAAAAACATATCGAAGCCATATTTCGTATCCTGTTGCCGGTAGCTCGTATCTTAATTCACTATATACACTTTTCAAACTGCATCAGTGTTTCTCCATAGATTTGGGCACACCTCTGCGCGCTGTCTTCCCAACGTAGTTTTCTCACTTCAAAATTACCGTGATTCCGCAGCGTCATCTCCAACGGTGGATATTTCAATACCGCTACAATCTTGTTGGCAATCTCGTTGACATCCCAGAAGTCGACTTTCAGGGCATGCATCAAAACTTCTGATACACCACTCTGCTTGCTTATTATGACAGGCACATCGTTGTCCAACGCTTCCAGCGGTGCAATCCCAAACGGTTCTGATACCGAAGGCATTACATATAAATCGGCCATTTTATATATTCTTCGGACGTCTTCGCCGCGTAAAAAGCCCGTAAACAGGACCTTGTGCCCGATGCCGAGTTCTGCCGCCATCTCAACGGCTTTGTGTATTAAATCGCCGGAGCCGGCCATAACAAACTTGACATTATCCATCACATCCAGGACTTTCTTGGCTGCATGGAGAAAGTACTCCGGGCCCTTTTGCATTGTAATTCGGCCTAAAAACAGGACAATTTTCTCATCTTTTTCGATGCCTGTTTTGGCTAAAGTCCAATCGTCATTACCATTGTGTTCCACGCCGTTATATACTACTTCGACTTTTTCACCGCTGATGCCGTATCGGCTGATTATGATATTGCGGGTAAAATGGCTAACAGCGATTACTTTATCTGCCCGCTCCATACCCTCCCGCTCGATATCGTATATCATCTGGTTGACATTCTCGCCGCTGCGGTCGAATTCTGTCGAATGAACATGCACAATTAACGGTCTTTCCCTAATTGCCGACACGGCAATACCCGCTGGATAGGTCATCCAGTCATGAGCGTGAACAATGTCATACTGCCCATTTTCAGCTAATTCAACGGCAGACTCAGCGTAACGGTGAACCTCAGAGTACATATCGCTGTTGTAATCGAATGTGCCAAAATACTGATTGGTTGCACTGGCGCTGTCGCAGTGTTTTTGTCTCAAACTTTCTTCGATTCGCTGCTGGTAAGTGTCAGGGGTTGAATATGGCTGTAGTGGGGAGTTGATGGTGCGAAATACTACATTTTTTAGCTCTCCCAATTTTAAGCTGCTCATGGGCATCTGGGATTCAGAGGCTTGTTGCTTCGCATGGGTGGCAAACTCGAGATTCACATGGGTAGCAAACTTTTTGCTGACCATTCTTGGCAGAACAAAAGTTACCTGTATACCGAGTTGGTCCATTGCTTTGGTAAGTCCATAGCAAGCTGTACCGAGTCCGCCACTGATAAAAGGAGGAAATTCCCAACCCAACATGAAAACTTTTATTCGATCCACCGTCAGCATATCCCCGTAACTGTCTATTTCATAAGGACTTATAATCAGTCCTGTTCAGCCTCTTCATTACGGACACATTCTTAAAGTTGTCCGATTGAGCAGCAAAGAGAAACTTGCCGTTGAGCATTGTATCGGCAGTAAATGACACAATCTTAATTTCAAGCTGACAAATACACTATATTTATGTTGTTTCTCGTTATATAAATCGGAATTTAGGTTGAGACAAGTTCAATAAATTTTGCAAATATGTGAATTATGACACTGATAATGAGGATTTTATGGGTCAAATGCTGAAGTAAAAAAATTTTCTACATAGATTCAATACGACAAATTGCTGTTGGTCCGATATTTGTTAATGTTTGTCAATTGTTTTCTCACAAAACTGCCAGTGGTAGGCATAGGAGAATAAATAGTTGAATATGCTGGCAAGCCAATCAAAAAACCAAGCTGTTCCGATCCGAAAATACGGAACAGCTTGGTTTAAATAACATCGCCGCAAACGTAAGGTACGCAGCTAAAAGATGTTAGCACAATTCCTGTTTCACCTGTTAGAAGTAAAACGCCAAAGGACTTCTAATGGGTTTTACAGGTCTTGCGGCTTGACTGTGCTGCGGCGGTTAGCCTGGGTTCGAGCAATTGCGCGATCAAGCATACAATAGACATTATCGCTGATCGCTCCGAGCGCGTCGGATGAGGTCATCATCTTTTTGCTCTTGATGTAGGCTTTAACTTTGCTGGCCACAACCAAAGACTCTTTTTTCTTTGCCATTACAAAAATCCTCCATGTTAAAAAGTTAAATTTTAATAATCCGGTACTAAATCCTTTAGTCCGGCACATTATTGAGCATCCTTATTACAGAAAGGCGACAGGATTTGCAACAAAAAAAAACGCTCAAATGCAAAATTTATGCGGTCATAGAGCCGATAGCAGGAAAGTGCTTTAGAAATTTGACTTGCAAATCATGCTTTTTCTTACAAACTTGCGATTTTTAATAATTTATGCGGTTTATTTTGACGAAAATATTTAGACGAACCGTTCTTAATGGCCAATGTTGACTCGCCGGGATAGATTGAGTTTGTTGCGGAGAAATAGATAGAATGGCAAAACGTTATAAAAAAAACCAAAAATCGCAGACTAAACTGCAGGATTTCGTAGTCGTTACTTTTGTCGACGACCTGGAGCAGGCAAAAGAGTACGAGTCTCTGCTGAAAACTAATGATATTCCTGCTGTTATAAACGAACAAAGCGAACAATCCGGAGGAACAAACGGCATTGCTGTAATGGTCCCCGAAGATTTTCTCGATGAGGCACATGTGGTAATCGAGTCACAGGATGCCTATGATGACTTTTATGATTTTGCATTAGATGACGAAACCGATGACGATTTGGACAGCGACCTTTTCGAGGATGAGTTCTAATCTCCTGTGCCCTTAACACTATCCTGTGTCAACAGGACATGCTGTGGGATTGCGCACTATGTTATAGGGCGAACACTTATCAGTCAAACAGCTTGGCCGAAAAAACCGGCTAACAAAAACGTATTGCAAAAGTCAGGAATTGTGAATTATTTTTTTATTTTTAGAAATGTGAGATGCCGGATCAATGGATGAAAAAAACTTTACAGAGCGTCGGAACGGTGATGACCGCAGGCAAAGTGTTGTTGACAGGCGTTTGGGGCTGGACCGTCAGCGTGGG
>JBARPZ010000406.1:0-1684 GCA_049643445.1 Sedimentisphaerales bacterium | reverse complement strand
GCTTACATAAAATGAACAAAAAGGTGCAAATTCGTCGCACGTCGCTTGTCGCTCGTCGCTCGTATTTAGTTGGTAGTTCGTAGTTCTTAGTTCGTAGCTCTGCATATTGTAGGATGAAATCCTAAATCCTAATATCTAAATCCTAAACAAATCCTAATTTCCAAAATAAAAATGTTAAACACTTAGGCTTGATTGCCTGAAAACGTGCCCTTCTGGGCTTTTCGTGGGCCGCTGGCCCTCCATCTTCGCCTACTGGCGATTATAATTATACCAAACTCTCTCGGAATGTTCAATAAAAATCAAACAATATTTATAAAAAAAGTACTTTTTTGAAAAATCCCATGTTTACCACGATTGTTTCTGTCAAGAAAGTTCGTACAATTGATAGCATAAAAGCTTGTTTGTCTGTAAAGATTCGCTTGATTGAGGCGTGTAAAATGCCGCTTTGACGGCTAAAAATCAAGGTCTTTTAGAATTTTGAAAATAATATTGCACTTTGATATTGACATAAATATGTAATTGCGATAAGATTAAAAAAGATAACATTGATAATGTTGCGAGCTTATGGGATTTTTTCAACTTGCGAAGGCACCTTGCTACTATTGCGAATATTTAACGGCCGCATTGGTCAGAAATGAGGGCAGTAAAATGACTGGGGGAACAAAGAAAATACTGAAGAAGATGCTTTATGTCGGAATCTTTGCATTAGCCGTGGCAGGTGGAGTGAGAGAGGCCAAAGGATATACTGTTACGCAATTAACTTATGAGTCGAGTTATGAGGGTCAGCCTGCGTGGAGCCCAGATGGGAGCAAAATTGCCTTTGTGTCGGATAGAGATGGAGATCTTGATATTTATGTGATGGATTCAGATGGAAGCAATCAACTAAGATTAACTTATGTTCTAGGTGGGAACAATATAGAGCCAGACTGGTCTCCTGATGGAAGTAAGATAGTTTTTAGCTCTGGTGATGATGATTATGATATTTGGGTTACGAGTGCTGATGGTAGCGAACCATTCCCAACAAGGTTGACAGATGAGAGCTATGATGAAAGATCTCCTGCATGGCGATACAAAGAAGATAAAATCCTTTATCATGATTGGTATGGCACAATGTATATAATGAATGAAGATGGAAGTGGTCAGACAGCGCTTGTGGCTGGTTCCGATCCTTCTTGGTCGGCAGACGGAACAAAAATTCTGTTTTCTTCAAAGCCATATTATGGTGGCGAGATATGGACAATGAATCCTGATGGTAGCAACAAAACACTACTATATGATTGTCCTTTAGCTGGATGTACATCTGAATCTGCATGGTCGCCAGACGGCAATAAAATAGTGTTCAACGCCGAACAAATCTATGTTCTACCTGTTATGCCTCCAGTGTATTATTATTTTTCACATCTTTATATAATGGATAGTAATGGAAGTTCTCTGGAAAAGCTTACTTTTGATACTCTAACTGTTCTCGACCATCCTTATCTTTTTTTGGGCCTATTACGTCGAAATCCGACATGGTCGCCGGATGGAACTAAAATTGCATATCACTGGAGAGGTGATATTTGGGTAATGTCTGGGTTCCCGGCCTTGGCTGCTGACCTTTACCCTGACGGGATCGTGAATTTACTTGATTTTAGTGTTTTTGCTGATTGCTGGAGGCAGGATGAGCCATTGGCTGATTTTGCAC
>JBARPZ010000405.1:0-8762 GCA_049643445.1 Sedimentisphaerales bacterium | reverse complement strand
CACGAGCACGACCCGGACCACGGCCGAGCCGTCCCTGTCAGCCGAATGATCCAGGACATCAAAATACTCAAACAACATAACATCAACGCCGTCCGCACCTCTCACTATCCCGACGACCCCACATGGTACGACCTTTGTGACAAGTACGGTATCTATCTTATCGATGAAGCCAACCTTGAATCTCACGGCCTGAAAGGATATCTGTCCAACGTCGCCGCTTGGCATAATTCCTTTGTTGAACGTGCTATCATGATGGCCGAGCGCGATAAAAACCATCCAAGCGTTATCTTTTGGTCGCTTGGCAACGAAACCGGCTGCGGGCCGAACCACGCTGCCATGGCTGCATGGATCAAGGATTATGACCCCACCCGACCTATCCACTACGAAGGCGCAGTGGGCCGGCCTAAAGATCCCTACTATGTCGACGTTATCAGCCGTATGTATGCACGCATCCCGGAAATCAATCGTATCGCCACAGATCCCGTTGATGTCAGACCGATGGTACTCTGCGAGTATGCCCACGCCATGGGCAACTCCGTGGGCAACCTCAAGGAATACTGGGACGCTATCCGCTCTCACAAACGCCTTATCGGAGGATTTATCTGGGACTGGGCGGACCAGGGACTGCGAAAGAAAAGCCGCGATGGAAAAGAGTTCTGGGCCTACGGGGGTGATTTCGGCGACAAGCCCAACGACGGTAACTTTTGCTGCAACGGCCTGGTCCAACCCGACCGAAAACCCAATCCCTCACTCTATGAGGTCAAGAAGGTTTATCAGAGAATTCATGTTGTACCTGTTGACATCTTGGCAGGAAAGTTCCGAGTCCAAAACGAATACGATTTCCTAAATCTTGATTTCACTGATATCAGTTGGGAACTTTCCGCCGACGGACATATTATTCAAAAGGGAACGCTGCCGAAACTGTCTTTAGTCGCTGGTGCTGAAGGGGAGTTGCAAATCCCCTTCAAAAAGCCCAAGCTTCAACCGGGCAGCGAATACTGGCTCAAGATAACCTTCTTACTTGCCGCTGACACTTCCTGGGCCAAGCGCGGACATATCGTCGCCTGGGACCAGTTCCGGATTCCCTTCGACGTCCCGCCTGTACCTTTTGTTGAGCTTAATACAATGCCAAAGCTCACGCTCAAACAAACGTCGCAGAAAATCACCGTCACGGGACGCGATTTTGAATTGACGTTCGGAAAACGTTCCGGAGCGATTGAATCGTTCCTCTTCGGGAAAAAACAGCTCCTGGCCTCGGCGTTAGTGCCAAACTTCTGGCGCGTGCCCATCGATAACGACAACGGCAACGGCATGCCCAAACGCCTCGGTGCCTGGCGTAACGCCGGACCAAATCGAATCGTAAAAGCTGTCAAAGCCCGACAACTCGAGCCCCAGATAATTCGTGTTACTGCCGAAGCGACCATCCCCGTCGGAACAAACTCTACCTATCAGGCTATCTACACAGTTTACGGCAATGGAGATATCGTTGTTAATGCGACACTCACTCCGGGTGGTGGCAAACTACCGGACCTGCCACGGTTCGGCATGCAGATGGCCATGCCCGCCCGGTTCAATACACTTACCTGGTTTGGTCGCGGGCCACACGAAACCTACTGGGACAGGAAAACCGGAGCCGCCGTCGGCCTGTATTCCGGCCCGATCAACGAGCACATTCATACTTATGTTCGGCCTCAGGAAAACGGCAACAAATCGGATGCCCGGTGGATGGCCCTAACCGACCGTGATGGCGTTGGTCTTATCGCTGTCGGCATACCCACAATCGACATCAGTGCCTGGCCTTTCACGATGGAAGACCTCGAAAAAACCAGGCATATCCACGAACTGCCAAAGCGCGATACGATAACCGTCAATCTCGACTACAAGCAGATGGGCGTCGGTGGAGACGACAGCTGGGGTGCGCGAACGCACTCTGAATACACCCTGCCTGCCAAGACCTACGGTTATTCCTTCCGCCTTACGCCCTATGAGCCGAAACTCGGTGACATCCGCTCCCTGATACGGCGCGGCTTGCCCGAAATGGAATAACTGCGCCACCTCCGAACCGGTTTGGGGCGATTATGAGCAGCACAGGCCCTTGAAATTACAAGAAAAAGTGATATACTATCTTGTAATCAGATGACCCAAAAGAATATTTGGGCAGGACGGACTATCATCGGATTGGGTAATAAAGGCCCAGTATACATAATTCATTGAAATACTACGCACCAATTTAGGATTGATAGAATCGCATGAATCTCGATATCAGAAACATATTTCAATGCAAAACTCACTCCATTCTTTTATCAGCATTGGTTTTGGCCTTATTTGCCGGTTCGACTGCCATCGCAAAGGCCAGGATTGTCAAGATTAAGACCGCAGCCGATAGTGAGAATGCCGGATATGAGAGCTTCAAGGCGATGGATGGTGATCCTTCGACAATGTGGCATACGTTTTTCGGTGCCGAACATCCAAAACCTCCACATGTTATTATTCTTGATTTGGGTGATGTCTATGAAATATCCGGCTTCATCTATCTTCCGCGCATAGATGGCGACAACGGGACAATCAAAGACTACGAGTTTTATGCCGGCAATGATAAAAAGAAGTTCGGGCCACCTATTATTAAAGGAGCTTTCGCCAAACGCAATGGCGAGAATGTTATCAAATTTCAGAAACCCGCTAAAGGCCGCTATATCAAATTAAGAGCGCTTTCGGAAGTCAACAACAATCCCTGGACCTCTATAGCGGAATTGACAATCCTGACCGAAGGTATTCATTTTGTGTCAACCGATTCAGCGGGCCTGATGATAGAGGCGCCTGAAACCGAAACAGAACTGCAATATGAAATCTTACGCCGGGACATTCAGCGTCGTGGCCATATTTCAAGGCATGCCGGGCAAACTTTTCATCGGCAATCACTGATTCTCGAATCTGATCACGATCCCCTGGATGTTGTTTTAAGACGTACGAAGGTCCTGGTTGAAGATTTAAAGCAAATGCCGGACGTACGGGATCTGTCAAAATATGAAAACCAATTAAAAGACTTACAGGCAAAATCCTCGACTGTCGGTCTTGAAGAGATAGAGGCTCGTTACGAGTTGTTTGAAAAGGCATATCAGCTTCGACGTAAAATTGCCTTTTCAAATCCACTGCTGAACTTCGACAGGATTCTTTTCATCAAGCGGCACAGGCCAACCTTTAACCATATGTGCGACCAGTATTACGGTATAAACTCATTGCCGGGCGGCGGGCTTTATATCTTATCCGATCCGTTTGGTGAGAATCCGCAGGTTAAGGATATTCTCGAGGATTCTGTTGTAGAAAAAGGCAGGCTCAAAGGACAGAAGCTTACGGACGGCTCATTCGTTTCGCCGGATTTATCTTACGACTCCAAAACCATCATGTTTGCTTATGTCGAGTGCAAGGGTGATAAGGCCCACCGCAATCATACCAATCCTTCCAAAGGACACTGGCACGAAGGTCGCAGCTATCATATTCTCAAAGTCAATATTGACGGCACGCACCTGGAGCAGTTGACTGACGGGACATGGAACGATTTCGACCCTTGCTGGCTTCCCAATGGTCGAGTCGTGTTCATCTCGGAGCGGCGTGGTGGGTATCTTCGCTGCGGCAGAGTGTGTCCGACCTATACCCTGTTCGACATGAATCCCGACGGCAGCGATATTCGGTGCCTCAGTCCACACGAAACAAACGAATGGCATCCGAGCATCACTAACGACGGGATGATCATCTATACACGTTGGGACTACATAGATCGTCACGGGTGCACGGCACATCTTCCGTGGATTACGACACCGGACGGCCGAGATTCCAGGGCGGTACATGGCAATTTCGCTCCACGCGAGCTGCGTGCCGACATGGAGCTTGACGTTCGCGCTATCCCGGACTCGCACAAATTCGTTGCCACCGGCGCCCCACACCACGGCCAGGCGTTTGGTTCTTTGATTGTCTTCGATCCTCGCATCGAGGACGATGACGCGATGGCACCTTTGAAGCGAATCACGCCGGAGGTGGATTTCCCGGAGACGCAGGGCGGTGGGCAGGTTTATGGAACGGCCTGGCCGTTAAGTGAAAAATATTATCTTTGTGTTTATGACCCAACTATGCAGCCGGGGATTGGGAGGCAGGGAAAAAGCCCTCTTCGCGGGAGATATGGTATTTATCTCGTTGATATCTTCGGTAACAAAGAGTTGATCTATCGCGACCCGGAAATCGCCTGCCAGAGCCCCATGCCTTTGCGTCCCAGACCCAAGCCGCCTGTATTACCCGACAAATCTGTACGTGTCGCCAGGGGGCAACCGGCCGAGGGCACACTTGCTCTTATTAACGTATACGATACACTGACACCCTGGCCGCAGGATATGAAGATCAAGTCGCTTCGGGTATACCAGATTTTGCCGATGTCCGTCCCATCTGGTGCCCCGCCGCATGAAACGAGCCTGAGGGAGCCGACAGCAGGGGATTCGGTGGTCCTTGCCCGCTACGTATTGGGCACTGTGCCGGTGGAAGAAGACGGCAGCGCACATTTCAGTGTGCCTGCAAGGAAGGAGTTGTTTTTCCAGGCCCTTGATGAAAAGGGGCTGGCAGTTCAATCAATGCGTTCTGCAACGTATTTACAGCCCGGTGAGATGCTTGTCTGCCAGGGTTGCCATGAGCCCAGGCACCGCGCTCCGGAACCACCAATGAATATTCCCATAGCGATGCGCAGGAAACCTTCAAATCTCAAACCCGACGTGGACGGCACAAATCCTTTCAGTTATCCACGACTGGTCCAGCCTGTTCTCGACAAGCATTGCGTCCAGTGTCACCAAAAACACCCGAACAAGGCGCCGCGACTGGATCGAGAGGTTGTCGTTAAGGGCAGACAAAAATGGTATGCGTCTTATCACAGCCTTGCGCCGGAATACAGTTTCTGGCAATACGGTCACCGTCATCGAACCATACCAAGGGAGTTCGGCGCCCGTGTCTCGAAGCTTTACAAGATGCTGCAAAAGGGACATCACGATGTCAAACTTTCACAAGAGGAAATGCATCGTATCACAGTCTGGCTGGATTCATGCTCAATCTTCTATGGCGTCTATGAAAAAGAGGGCGGAAT
The DNA here is from genome assembly GCA_049643445.1 of Sedimentisphaerales bacterium. Classification (GTDB taxonomy): domain Bacteria; phylum Planctomycetota; class Phycisphaerae; order Sedimentisphaerales; family Anaerobacaceae; genus CS2-K091. The sequence goes on along the minus strand of JBARPZ010000405.1, from coordinate 3,643 downwards.
TGCTCAGCTTGAGGGCAAGATTGTCTATCCGACGCTCGAATAGAACGGCAGTAAGTGTCTCCCATCACCTATAAATCCTGTTGTTAAAAAATCCGCACGGAAATGAGGTCAGGATATCGTGGTAATGAGCCATTTGCTATGAATTCTATCCATACGTTGTGCTTGCATGGAGAGAAATTAGCTTAGATTCTTGAAATTGCGGGGAAGATGACCCTGGCACTTTTTATGCTGCTGAAGACATTCGCCGATGTAATTATGCACGTTGTGGAAAAGAAAGGCTTTGGTGATAAACCTGCAGAAAGTGAGGATCAGGGCTCTTAGTGTAACTGAAAGAAAAGTTACGCTTTATCATCGAAGGAATTATAACGGTTTGTAATAGGCAGCCGGCGGTCTTTCCCAAATGCTTTCGGTGTAATTTTTACGCCCGGTGGAGATTGCCTTCTTTTGTATTCATTCCTGTCAACCATACGAATAACTCGCAGAACGACATCTTTCGGCAGGCCGGATTCTACGAGCTGCTGTGCGGACTTGTCTTTTTCAACGTAGCCTTTGAGGATTTTATCAAGCAAGTCATAATCAGGCAGGGTGTCGGCATCTTTCTGGTCGTGCCTTAGCTCGGCAGTAGGCGGGCGGTTTAGCACATCGGCAGGTATGATTTGCCGTCCGGCTGTTTTGTTTATATGCTCAGCCAATTCGCAAACCATTGTTTTGGGGACATCTTTTATAACGGCAAAGCCGCCTGCAGTGTCGCCATAAAGGGTCGCATAGCCAACTGCGGTTTCACTCTTGTTGCCGGTTGTTAATACCAGTGAGCCAAATTGGTTGCTCAGCGACATCAGTATACCGCCTCGGATTCTGGCCTGCAGATTCTCGTAAGCAATACCTTTGCTGTCCCAGCCGGGTGCTTTCTTTAAGGCTTGGTCGAACTGCTTAAGTATCGGTTCAATCGGGATGGTCAGGAATTCGATGCCCAGGTTCTTTGCCATTATTTCTGCGTCGGCTATTGTCTCGGGACTGTTGAATTTCGATGGCATTGTGATTCCGACGACATTCTCCGGCCCCAAAGCAGCAACGGCAATGGCAGCGGTGACTGAAGAATCGATACCGCCACTTAGACCAAGCAGGACTTTCTCAAAACCGTTTTTCCGTGCGTAATCTCTTGTTCCAAGCACAAGCGCCTGATAGACTTCATCGAGCACGCCGGTTGGTTGCGGAGCCCAGGGCCGTACCGGCTTGACCTGCACAGTTCCATCGGCTGTGGGGATGACATCGGCAATGATTAAATCTTCGGCAAACGCTCTGCCTTTAGCAATGAGTTTGCCGGTCGAATCAACAAAGCAGCTTGACCCGTCAAAAACCAATTCATCCTGGCCGCCAACAAGATTGCAATATGCAACCGCGCAATTAAATTCCTTTGCGCACCGGCTGATTATTTTCTGTCTCTTCTCAATCTTCCCCAGATGGAAGGGCGAGGCTGACATATTTATAATCATTTGGATTTTGGCGGTATTACCAAGCAAACCGGCCAGCCAATCGGTGTCCCAGATATCGGCGCAAATGGTGACAGCGACATTGAGGCCGGCTATATTGATTACCACGGGCCGAGTGCCGGGCTGGAAATACCTTCGCTCGTCAAATACACCGTAATCTACCAGCAGGCCCTTTCGATAAATTTTGTTTATTTTGCCGGTTTGCAATACAGCGGCAGAATTGTAACATTTGCGCCGGTAGCTTTCAGCAAAACCGACTATTGTGGTTTTGTCGGGGCAATCGGCGGCGAGCTTTTCGACAATCAAACGATTGTCCCGTAAAAAATGCTGTTTGTGGAGCAAATCTTCTGGCGGATAGCCGCAAACAGCAAGTTCCGGAAAGGCCAACAAATCTACGTTGGACTCCATTGCCTCGGCCCAGATTTTGCGCATCTTTTCGGCATTGCCGGCCAAATCGCCTACGATAGCGTTAAATTGTCCTAATGCTACCCGCATGATGAGTTAGGTTAACAAAATATCTGCACGTTACAACAAAAAATCTGCCGGCACATTTATACTCAAAGGTTTGAGGCCGTAGTGCGGGTGCTGAAAAGGTGGCTGATTGCTGTTGTAGTTGGCAGAAGAGCGGTTATAATAACAGGCCGATTTTAACAACATTGGGTCAATAAATAGCAGATAGGTTATATGGATTTGAACTATTTCGACATCGGCGTGTTTCTTGCTTTTATCGGGGCCGTCGTTGGTTTCAGTATGGTCAAAAGCCGTAAGGAAAAGACCAGTGAAGATTACTTCCTGGCCAGCCGCGGCTTAAAGTGGTGGTTAATCGGGCTTTCCATCGTGGCCGCCAACATCTCCACTGAGCAGTTTGTGGGGATGGCGGGCCAGGGTGCCGGAAGCATAGGGCTGGCAGTCAGCAACTGGCAATTGGTGGGCAGTATCGGCATTGTGGTGATTGCCTTTACCTTGTTGCCTCGTTTTCTTAAAGCTGGCATTTATACGATGCCCGAGTACCTCGAATACCGCTACAATTCCACAGCTCGTGCGCTTATGGCGTTGACCACAGTTGTGATTTATGTGGCGGTCCTGCTGACGGCAGTGCTTTACTCGGGGGGTTTGACACTGCGGACGATTTTCGGGCTGAGTATGAGGCAGGGTGTGTGGTTGATCGGATTGATAGCGGCGGGGTACACCGTCTGGGGAGGGCTCAAGGCGGTAGCGTGGGCCGATTTGTTCCAGGGCGGGGCGCTGCTTGCCGGTGGTGTTACTATTTTCTTTCTGGGTCTGCACGAATGCGGAGGGTGGGGACAGTTTTCGGCAACGAACGCAGACAAACTGCATATGATTTTGCCGGCTGAGCATGAGGGGCTGCCGTGGACGGGTGTATTTAGCGGGATGTGGATTGTGATAGTTTATTACTGCGGCTTGAACCAGTTTATTGTGCAGCGTAATCTTGCGGCCAAGACGCTTCGCGACGGGCAATTGGGCGTTATATTCGCGGGGGCGCTGTGGCTGATAGTGCCGTTTGCGATTGTGATGCCGGGACTGATGGCGTCGGGTCTGTACAAAGCCGATATGGCCGTCGAGGCGGACGAAGAAACGAATGCCGAAGTTTTGGCCCATTATGAGCAGCCGAAGGGCGATAGCGGAGAATTCGTTATATATAAGCCCGACGATGACTGGAAGCAGCGTTTCCCGGAGAAGGCGAAGGAACTGGAAAGCTACAATGCGACGGTCGAGCGAACGGCGGAGAATCTTAGCCGAAAAACAGAGGTCAAGAATCTGATTGGCTATAAGCATGACGCGGCGTTTCCGCTGTTAATTCGCAACTTAGTTCCAAAAGGTCTGCGGGGGTTTATGTTTGCCGCGATTGCAGGTGCGGTGATCAGCTCTCTTGCTTCCATGTTGAATTCGGCTTCCACGATTTTTACAATGGATGTATACAACCGGATGTTTGACCGCAATGCTTCGCAGAAACGATTATTGCTTTTGGGGCGTGTGATGACGATGGTTTTTGTAGTTGCAGGCTGCCTGCTGGCACCTCGGCTGGACAACCCGAAGTTCGGGGGGGTTTTTCAGTATATTCAGCAGTTTCAGGGGTACATCTGGCCGGGCGTTGTGGCGGCCTTTCTGTTTGGTATGATAGTGCCCAAAGC
>JBARPZ010000404.1:0-17273 GCA_049643445.1 Sedimentisphaerales bacterium | reverse complement strand
CTTCACTGTCTGAAAATCTCCTCAACCTCCAAATCCTTCACGACCATTACACAAACCTCTTAAACAGGGAACAGACCAGGGGCACCGCACCCGCAACCGAGCACACCGTCCTCCTCGAAGGCTGGGTAAAGAAAAGAGAGTACCCAAGACTGGAGAAAATCGTCTCAGAGTTTGAGGCCTCGAGTTTGAGCAAAATCGAACCCGCCGAGGACGAAGATATACCCGTTGAAATAGAAAACAAAAACTACGTCCGCCCGTTCGAGGTAATAACCCGCCTTTACGGCATGCCGCAGCATTTCGAGGTCGACCCCACCGTTTTTCTCGCTCCATTTTTCGCTATATTCTTTGGACTCTGCCTGACCGATGCCGGCTACGGCCTTGTTATTATTGCCCTGATGGTGTTTTTCATAAAGAAATTGCAGGGTGACAAAAAGTTAATGTGGATGTTGGTGATTTGCTCAGCTGCAACAGTTGTCGCCGGCGCACTGACCGGAGGGTGGTTCGGTGATGCAGTCCAGCAGTTCGTACCTCGGTTGAAACCTTTGAGGGAGAAGATGATGTTGTTCGACCCATTTGAGAAACCGATGATCTTCTTTGGTCTGGCACTGGCGATGGGGTATGTGCAGATTATGGCAGGACTGATGATTGCGTTTGTGCACAACCTTAAACGAAAGCAATATATAGCCGGGTTGTGTGACCAACTTACCCTCTTGGTGATGCTCAACTCGATTGCAATATTTGCGGCGAGTAAGGCAGCGGTGCTCCCAGTTGAAATAGGCAAATTCTTCGGAATTCTGACATTTATTCCGGCGGCTGTGATTTTGCTCTTTAGCCAGCGACAAGGCGGTTGGGGCGGACGGATCGGAATTGGAGCATACAACCTCTTTAGCACCATATTTTACGTTGGGGATGTGCTAAGTTACATAAGATTGATGGCCCTTGGTATGGTTACAGCCGGCCTGGCAATGGCAATAAACGTTATGGCAGGGCTTGCACTCGATATACCTTATGGCATAGGTGTTGTAGTGATGATATTGGTACTTGTTGGCGGACACGGATTTAACATAGCTATAAACGCTTTAGGTGCCTTTGTTCATACCTTGAGATTGCAATACGCGGAGTTTTTCCCCAAGTTTTTTGTCGGAGGCGGTAGAAAATTTGAACCGCTAAATAAAGAATATAAACACATCTATATTAAACCGTAAGAAAGGCAGGTTAGAAATGGATTATGGATTGACATTAGCTTTGGTTGGCGTAGGATTGGCGGCTTTATTGGCTGGAATCGGCTCGGCAATTGGAATCGGTATTGCCGGAAGAAGCGCTACAGGCGTGTTGAGCGAGAAGCCGGAAAGGTATGGACAGGTCTTTATTTTAGTTTTACTGCCCGGCACACAGGGTTTGTACGGCTTCCTGGCGGCTTTTATGGCTATGCGAAAACTAAACTTCTTCGCCGGAACCGGCGTACCGGAACTAAGTTTCACACTCGGGTTGGAAGTGTTGGTAGCGTGTTTGCCTATTGCTTTTGCCGGTCTCGTAAGTGCTGTTTATCAGGGTAAGGTGTGTGCAGGCGGCATTCTAATGGCGGCTAAAAGACCCGAAATGGCTTTCAAGGCAGGTGTTATTTATGCAGTCATGGTCGAACTTTACGCCATGCTTGGCTTGGTGATAACATTGTTTATCCTCCTATTTGGTATCAGTTGGCCGACTCCTGCATAAGCCGATGAGCAAAACTAAGAACTAATTTACTCATAAAAGCATTCACTCATATACGAGAAAAATTATGGAAGCTGAACAGGTCATCGAAAAGATATTGGCTGATGCAGGGGCAGAAGCCGAAAAGATAAAAAAACAGGCCGATGAAAAAGACGCCGCCGAGCAGGCCGGATTTAACGAGCAATTGGACGAGCACAAAAAGCAGACAAACGCTCTCGCCGAAAAGCTCGGCAGCGAGAAAAAACTGCACCTTCTGGCGGCCGCAAGGATGGATATTGCAAAAGAACACCTCGCCGAAAAATGCAGGATTCTCGACGATGTCTTCGAACAGGCACGCCAACAATTGCAAAAACTCTCCGACGACCAATACAAAACTCTCTGTACCAACCTGATGCTCGAAGCCGTCGAAACAGGCGACGAAGAGGTCATCATCGACACCAACGAGAAAAGAATCGACGAGAAATTTATCAAGCAAATTAATAATAAATTAGGCCCCGAACGCAAAGGAAATCTAAAAATCTCAAACCAAACACAGCCAATCGGGGCTGGTTTCATCTTAAAACGAGGCAAAATAAAAAACAACGTCTCCCTGGACGTGCTCTTGACCCAGACCCGAAAAAACCTCGAAATCAATTTGGCAAAAGAGTTGTTCTCATAACTCTTAAACCGTAACTCGTGGCACAAGATAAAAACAACGAACAATGGACAACGAACTACAAACTACCAGCTTGGATTTTTACACGTATCCGCCGGTAGGCACCGACGACTGGCGATACGTGTACCAGTCCGCTCAGGTACGCGCCCTTGAAATACAGATGCTCACCAGGGCTGCTTTTCTGGACATGGCCAACGCTGAAAACTTCCAGGCCGCTGCCGACCTGTTGTCCGCCACCGAATACGCCGTGCCTCGTTCCGACAAAAGCTCTGCGGAAATGGAAAACAACTTGTCCCTTCGAAGGTCGGCCGTCCGGGAGCTGTTCGCCGATTTAATCCTCGACAAGCCAATTGTAAAACTGTTTAAAACACGGGATGATTTCGCAAATCTCCGCCTGGCAGTCAGGCGAACGTTAACAGATAAACCATTAGGCACCGATTACAGCACCGATGGCAATTTCCCACCCGAGCAGTTTGAGCAAGTCTTCGCTGAGGAAAACTATACCGAGTTTCCTGATTACATGGCCGATGCCTCAGAGCGAGCAGTCTTGGCCTACTATCGAAATAAGGATATTCGCCAGATTGACCACACTATCGACAGCGCACAGGCCGAGTATAACCTCAAACAGGCACACCGGCTAAACAGCATCTTCCTGCTCGGGCTGTTCAGAATACAGATTGACTTGACTAACATTCGCACGATGCTTCGCCTCAAATTCACCGAGTCCGAACAGCGTAATGTATTCTTAAAAGGCGGCTTCATAGAATTGGAACGCATGGAACGAGGCGCAGAGCCTGGCTATGAAGCCCTTGCCCAGTTGTTCTTTGTAACCCCCTACTACCATCTTGTTGAAGCAGGTGCGGCCTATCTTACCTCGGAAAAATCTTTTTTAAGGATTGAGCAGCAGTGTGAAGAGCACCTGACCGGATTCTTGAAATCAACGATCCAGATTACTGCAGGCCCTCAGCCGATTATTGCTTATTTACTATTGAAGGAAAACGAAATCCGTACAGTTAGACTAATATTGACCGCCAGGAAGAACAACCTGGATACAAAACTTATTTTAGACCGTATAAGCTAACGAACGAGTAAACGAGCAACGAACTATGGAAGGAAAGATTGCAGTTTTAGGTGATACTGATTTTGTCATGCCGTTTTCGGCATTGGGTCTCGATACCTACGCCACGGCTGATACAGTCAACGATATCACAGAAAACGCCAATAAAATCATAGAAGGCAAATACGCCCTCGTCGTAGTTGCCGAAAATATCGCTCCGACGGCTGAAGAGGTTTTTTCAACTTATCAGAGTGCGCCGACTCCCTGTATTGTGGTTGTCCCCTTTACAACCCAATCGAAGGGTTTTGCAACACAGGCACTGGGAGAGGTGCTTAGGTTAGCTACAGGTATAAATATTTTACAGGATAGTTAATTTTTTTTATGCCTCACGGCCGATATGCTTTCTGGACCGCGAGGCGCTTTAGATGAGGAACAAAATAATGAGTGATAAAAAAGTTGGCAGGATAGTCAAAGTTGCAGGTCCTGTTGTTGTTGCCGAAGGTATGACTGGTGTGCGAATGTACGATGTTGTTCGAGTCGGCAAGATGAATCTAATTGGCGAGATCGTAGAATTGCACGCCGACCGGGCTTCCATTCAGGTCTACGAAGAGACCACCGGCATAGGCCCCGGCGAACCCGTCACAGATACGCAGGCTCCGTTGAGCGTCGAATTAGGACCGGGCCTGATTGAAAGCATTTACGACGGCATCCAAAGACCTTTGGACGATCTCGTGGAAGCCGAAGGTGAATTCATGAGCAGAGGCAATATGCTCCCCGGCCTGAACCGTGAAAAAAAATGGCACTTTCAACCTTCAATTAAAGACGGAACAAAAGTAGGCTCCGGTGACTTTATTGGACAGGTACAGGAAACCACACAAATCTCGCACAAGATTATGGTGCCCTTCGGAATCTCAGGAACTGTCCATAAAATATCTGAAGGCGATTATACGGTCGACCAGACCGTCGCCGTTTGCACTGCAGAAGACGGCACCGAAACCGAGCTTAAGCTAATGCAAAAATGGCCCGTCCGCAACGCAAGGCAGCCAAAAGCCCGCCTGACTCCGGATACACTCCTTGTCACGGGCCAGCGCGTCATAGACAGCTTCTTCCCCGTCACAAAGGGCGGCACCGCTTGTGTCCCCGGACCATTTGGAACAGGAAAAACCGTCGTTCAGCACCAGTTGGCAAAATGGGTAGATGCCGACGTAGTCGTATATGTCGGCTGTGGAGAACGAGGAAATGAAATGACCGACGTCCTGATGGAATTCCCCGAACTAAAAGACCCACGAAGCGACGAGCCCTTAATGAAGCGTTCCGTACTGATTGCAAACACATCCAACATGCCCGTCGCTGCCAGAGAAGCCTCCGTCTACACCGGCATTACAATCGCCGAGTACTTCCGCGACATGGGCTACACCGTCGCCCTGATGGCAGACAGCACAAGCCGATGGGCTGAAGCGATGCGTGAGATATCCACCCGCCTGGAGGAAATGCCCGCTGAAGAGGGTTACCCCGCCTACCTTGCTGCCCGTATTGCCGCCTTTTATGAAAGAGCAGGCCGTGTCCAGTGTGCCGGCTCTCCTGAAAGAGAGGGAACTTTATCGATTATCGGAGCCGTAAGCCCACCCGGCGGCGACCTCTCAGATTCCGTCGTACAGGCAACACTGCACGTCGTAAAGGTCTTCTGGTCACTCGAGGGAAGGCTTGCTTACCAGAGGCACTTCCCCGCCATTAGCTGGTTAACTTCTTATTCCTTCTATAAGGATTCGCTCAAAGAATGCTTCGAAGACAAAGAACAGGGCCGGGAAATGGAAAAAATGACCGTCGATGCAATGGGCCTGTTGGAACAGGAGGCCGAGCTCCTGGAGATTGTACGCCTCGTTGGGGCAGAGTCCTTATCGCCGACGGATAGATTGTCTCTCGAAACCTCAAGGTCAATTCGTGAGGACTACCTCCACCAGAATGCCTTTCACGAAATCGATACCCACACTTCGATGCCAAAGCAGTACGAAATGTTAAAAACTATCCTGCACTTCCACAAGCAGGCACTTGTGGCAATCGAAGCTAATGTCGAAACCGCAGATATCTTCAAGTTGGCTGTGCGCGAAGACATCGCAAGGGCAAAATATATCCCGCAGGCAGATATAAACAAAATTGCAGATATAAGGAAGACTATCGAAGACCAGATGAAAATATTACATACTTCAGTGGCAACTTAAATAGCGTCTGGCGAAATACGATACACGCTTCACGCTTCACGCTTAACGAAACAGGAGTTTTTGAATGTTATCGATAAAAGAATATCAAACAGTTTCAAGTATTGCCGGCCCCTTGATGGTGGTCGAGATGGTCGACGAGGCCAAATACGGACACATCGTCGATATTGAACTGGCCGACGGCTCAATACGTCACGGGCAGATCCTCCAGGTCGAAAACGACAAAGTCCTCGTACAGGTCTTCGAGGGTACACGAGGTATCGACGTCGAAAAAAGCACCGTTCGCTTTTTAGCCAAGCCTCTCGAACTGGCCGTCTCCCCCGAAATCCTCGGCCGGGTATTCTCAGGACTCGGTGAACCAAAAGACGATGGCCCCGCTATCATCCCCGACGAGCGCCTTGACATAAACAGCAGACCAATCAATCCCTACGCACGAGATTATCCGAACGAATTCATCCAGACCGGCATATCCACAATCGACGGCTTGAACCCACTCGTCCGGGGCCAGAAGCTCCCGATCTTCTCGGGTGCAGGCCTGCCACACGACCAGATAACCGCTCAGATTGCCCGCCAAGCAGCCGTTCTCGGCAAGGCCGAAGCCTTCGCCGTTGTCTTCGCGGCTATGGGTATCACGTTTGAAGCAGCCCAGTTCTTCATCAACGACCTGCACGAAACCGGCGCCATCGAGCGTGCCGTCATGTTCGTAAATCTTGCCAACGACCCGGCTATCGAACGAATCGCCACCCCGCGATTCGCACTGACCGCGGCCGAATACCTCGCGTTTGAGCTGGATATGCACGTCCTGGTAATCCTAAACGATATGACCAACTACTGCGAAGCACTCCGCGAAATCAGCGCAGCCAGAAAAGAAGTACCCGGCCGCCGAGGTTATCCCGGCTATCTCTACACCGACCTTGCGACCGTTTACGAAAGGGCCGGCAGAATCAAAGGCAAAAAAGGCTCTATCACAATGGTCCCCGTATTGACAATGCCTGAAGACGACAAGACCCACCCCGTCCCCGACCTGACCGGCTATATCACCGAAGGCCAGATTATCCTCTCCCGTTCACTGCACAGAAAGGCTGTCTCCCCGCCGGTCGATGTCCTTCCCAGCCTCTCCCGCCTGAAAGACAAAGGCATCGGCGAAGGAAAGACACGCGAAGACCACGCCGACCTGTACAATCAGCTTTATGCAGCCTATGCCCGAGGCAAAGAAGCGCAGGAGCTGGCAGCAATTATGGGCGAAGCCGCCCTCTCCGATGAAGATAAGAAATACATGACCTTCGCCGACAAGTTCGAGGCCGAATATGTCTCTCAGGATTACTATGAAAATCGCACGGTCGAACAGACCCTGAACCTCGGCTGGGAGCTGCTCAGCATGTTCGAAAACGTCGAGCTAAAACGTATCGACATAAAACTGATAGAAAAGTATATGCCGAAGTTCCGAAAGAAAGACCGTGATCAGTGACCCATGTCTCGTGACTCGTATTGTGGATAGACAAGTGAAAGTCAAAGACTACAAAGATTTAAAAGTATGGCAAAAGAGAATTGAGATCGTAGATAAAATATACTCAATAACAGCTACTTTCCCCAAGGAAGAACTATACAGTCTGGCTATACAGATGAGAAAGGCTGCTGTTTCTATTCCATCAAACATTGCAGAAGGATTTGCGAGACATCACTCTAAAGAATATACGCAGTTTCTATATATCTCATTGGGTTCATGTGCAGAGTTAGATACCCAACTAATCATTGCTAATAGAAGAAAATACATAACAAAGAAGGATTTAGAAGAATTATCAGAAGATATTAACCATGAGTCCCGTATGCTCCAAAGTCTAATCAACAAAATCTGACCATTCATAGGTCACGAGAGACGAGCGACGGGCGACGAGAGACGAACTATGCTTGCGAACGTGAACGCAACTCGAATGCAGCTTTTATATCTTCGCAAGAAGGTGGCCCTGGCCCGCCGTGGCCATCGCCTGCTCAGCGAAAAACGTGATGAGATATCGCGACAGTTAATTCGCATAGCCCGCCAAATCAGGCCGTTGCGAAAGCGCGTCGAAGCAGAGCTTATGGAGACCTGTCAGCGATTCATGCTCGCCCGTGCTACCATGGAGCCCGAAGACATAAAGGCCGCCCTCGAAGTGCCAACAAAGAAGTTTTCATTAACTATAGAGCTGGCCAGCGTAATGAACGTAAAGGTCCCGCACCTGACCAAGGAGATGGAAGGCGAGATTATCTGCTATGGCTTCGCAACGACCTCCGGCGAGTTGGACGTTGCATTGTTGGCTTTGGAGCGTGCCTTTGACTCTTTAATTGAGCTTGCCGAGAAGGAAAAGCAGGCCCGCCTGCTCGCCACCGAGCTTCAAATGACCCGCCGAAGAGTAAACGTTTTGGAACACGTCGTCATCCCCGAGCTGGACGAGACTATCAGATTCATCTTCGACAAACTCGCCGAAGCCGAACGTGATAATACCAGCAGACTTATGAAAATAACCGATATAATAAGGGCGTGAAGCGTATCTGACATAAACTCGAATATCAAAATACGAAATTCTCCGCAGTCATTGGGACTCCTTCTGGAGGACACCTTGCGGTGGAAGCAATTTCAAATAACAAAAAGGATTCGGCCACTGCACAGAAATGACAGTAAATGAGATCGCCGGGTGGCGGAAGAAAACCCTCGGAAGAGGCAGGAATTGATTAGGTGAGGAAAAGTCTATGGATACCATAAAAGGATTTTGGCAGCACGAAAATGGTAAGGTTTACGCTATCCAAAGCTCTACGTTAGGAGAGATTGTGGGCGCAGCCGGGCCGTTTGAACCCGATGACATCGGCGACCTGGAGAATTACGATTACACGCCGGCAATAGTCGATTGGGTGAAAAAGGCATTGGCAGAAAAAAAATTGCACAGGTATAAGTAGCAGTCGGTAGAGTTGGGCTAAGTTTCTCGTCCCCGCGTAGCCTGTGCCCGTGGAAGCGAGTAGCGGGCCTCCACTCATTTACTCATCTGATATAGAACGCCCTTCGGCCGGAAGGGTTCAGCTCGAAATTCTTTTTATCATCATAACTCTAATTGTAAATACCAAGAAGAGCATGGCAGGGATGCATATTTTTTCTGCGTTTGACAGGTGTTCAATTGGTTTTGTTTGCGTTTGCGTTTGCGTTTGCGTTTGCGTTTGCGTTTGCGTTTGCGTTTGCATTTGCATCTGCATCTGCATCTGCGAGGCCAGGGATGTTAGGCTGGATACTATTTGCTTTGGCTGCATATTCAGGTATTTTGCAACGCCTAATACAGATAGAATGACAACCATAATCATTGTAAAAAAAACTAATATTTTAATCTTAGTCCGCATTATTTCCCCCTTAAATGTGTTTCCAAATGTTCATAGAATTATATCAGAAATAGCTTTTGGATTCAAACGAATATTGGCAGGATATGGCTTAAAAGGGCAATTTCGGATGGTTGTAGGAAGGATGTGTGGTTTTATCGGCCCAACGCAAAAAGTTTTTTCCAGCGAATCGCCCCGATTTAAAATGCGTGGCAAAATACGAGATATGAGCTTCGAGTATCGAGATACCCTTCACGAGATACAAATTATTCAGCTTGTCTTCAATAGATTATCGTACTCCATCTCGAATCGCAGCTTGTGCTTGACTTCCTCCTGGGCAATTGCCAGAAGTGTCTCCTTCGAATCTTCGTTTGTAACTCTTGCCGCCAAATCCACGTAAAGCCTAAAGGACGCTTCTTCCTTTTGCATGCCCATAATGAGCATATCCTTGTAATCCATATCCAGCTGGGATCCAGAGACATTTTTATCTGCCTCATCTTCATACTCCAGATTTTTGGTTGCTGTCAGGACCTTGCCGGTCTTCATGACCTCAAGTTCCAGCTTGGCCTTGTGCTCTAATTCTTCGGCTGCGAATTCTTCAAAGACCTTACGCATTTCATCATTTCTTGCACGAGCCGCAAGTATCAAAAAAAACCTGTTGGCCTCTTCTTCTCTGGCTATCGCCACTTCCAGAACTTCCTCATCGGGTTCAAATTCAACCATCTACCATCTCCCTTTGTCATTCTCGCTGCATAATTTCATATTACGACCACCTTCTTATCGGCCATACATTACCGACTATAAATCATAAAATAACAAAAACCTCACTTCCCGTCAAAGCATATTTGTATCTCGTATCCGGCATCGAAATAATCAATAATCCCTGACCAATAATCATTAGTCAGGTCATTTATCCCTAATCATTTACTTCACGAGCCCCGAGCGACGAACTTTCCTTTGTCGTCATGGAAAATTAAGGCACGCGAATTCTCCAAAATATTTCTTCGCCGCTCGGTCGTAGGCCTTCGCGGCCGATATCTCATCTTTATACTGCCCGACATATCTCGTCTTGCCCTCGAATGTGATTCTCGCCCGCCATCTTTTGACCTTCTTAATGTAGTGTATGCCCTTATAATCTGAGAAGAACTTGTTCTTTGTCTTCATGGAGTAGCGAGAATTCTCTGCATTTGTTGCGAACCGCAGATTCTCCTTTCTATTATCTAATCCGTTATGATTGATATGGTCTACCACCATGCCCTTTGGCGCATTCATTATCCAGCGGTGCATATAGACGGTTCTTTCTGAGCCGTTTTTACGATTATATATTTTTCGTTTTGAGTAATACGAGCTATACCCTCGATAAGCATTCCATTTATACTTATTTATCATTTTGTAATCTTCCGGATCCACTATTGCGTACTGGCATAAGGTGAGCTTTATTCTTCGGAACGCGTAGCCATATCGCGCCCGCCGATACAAAAGCAGCATCAAGACCACAGGCCTTTCTATCCAACCGGGAATTTTGATAGTTACCTCTGTAATGACAACCCCCATCTGTCCTCGCGAAATCGGGGATCCCCCCCTATCCCCGCATCGCGACAATATCCTGCCTTGTCTTTCCTGCCAAGTTTGCCCCATACCCGCCTTATTGGGGGGCTTGCCCCGTACCCAATGGGAGGGGCAGGAATCCACGCATTCACGCTTCTACCCATCTACTCATCCACTCATCTACGCATTTACTCATTTACTCATCCACTCATTTACACATGTGCGTCTTTTCCGCCGAGGGCAAAAAAACACGTCCCTCTATAATTGCACGAATGTGCGCTTTTGATTGAAATTTCGCAAATTTCTTACCCATTTTAACCCACAAAATCGCCTGCCCCGCCCGGCCACAACAAGCTAAATAATATTTACTAAATACTAACGACTAATTAGCCCTGGTTTCCGTCGACAGATGAAAACACGTGGTTTTCACGATATTTAAGGCCCGGGATGGCCTATATATTAAAAAATGCCCCTGCTGCAGTGATGAATAAAAATCCGGTTACGACCAGAGTCTTAGTGCTTCGTTGTATGAGGTGGTAAACAAGGATTTTTGGCTCTTTTTGCTTAACTCAGCCATCCATATCACCGATATAACATCAGAAAGCTACAATCCTGTATTGAGTAAAATTGGGAGACAAAAAATGGGAATAGATCATTCATCGCAGGGCATATTGACTGTTGACTTACTTCCTGAACCGGACATGGGCACTGAGCTCGAAAATGTTGTTAAAGTTGTGCGTGAGGGAGCTGACTGTGACGTGGTAGTTGATTTCTCCAGCGTGGATATTATAACCTCTTCGAGCATCTCAAAACTTCTGAAGTTAAGCAAGCTCCTGGATGATTTCGGACGTCGGCTGGTTCTTTGCGAGCTTGCTAATGCCACCAAACAAATCTTTAAGTTGGCCGGCCTTGACCAGGTCTTTGACTTTACCGATGACAAGTCTGCTGCCATAACGGCAGTCAAACATGCTCAGCAAGTAAAATCCTGACCCTGAAATGCCTGACCCGTGAGAAGTAAAAAGCAGGAGGCGCGTCGTCGGTGCGGTATTACTGGCCGGTATTGGCCCGACGGTCTCCCCCGCTGCGACGCTCTGTCCTGCTTCGCCTCTCTACCCCGCTGCGACGCTCCGGGCCGCTGTAATCACTTGGCGTACTTTTGCGACGGTCTCCACTGCTGCGCTGCTCTGCACCGCTGCGACGTTTTTCTTCATAAAGCTTTGTTCGCCTTTCCTGACTTTGGGAGTTGTCCTCAGAGCTTGTCATCAATTAGACTCCTGAATGCTTGAATTATTATGCTGCTTTGTTTAGCCACAGTTGCCCCTTTTCCGTATCCCCGGTGAAGACGGGGACCCGGAAAGCTAAATACTGTATATTAAATACTAACAACTATTCACTATATACGCTAAGCGCACCTGAACTGATAAATGTTGATGGAAATATGAAATTAATTTAGAATATAAGATTATGAGTTATGAATTGGGGAAAATTCGTCTCATGGCTCGTGATTCAGGGCAGCTTAACTTTTCTCTTTAATATTTTGTTGTTGCTTCTTTCGGGCAGTCTGGATAGAATAATGGTATAAGGTAAATATTGACATCCCGTATTTCCTGCAAGGATTTTCTTAACAATAAGGAATGAACAGAATGGATATTTATGTCGGTAATTTGTCTCCTGACGTCGGCAAAGATGACTTAATAGAGCTTTTTGACAAGTTCGGCGAAGTTACAGAGGTCCGTTTTATAAAGGATCAGGCCAGCGGTAAATCAAAAGGATACGGCTTTGTCGCAATGCCTTCTACAGATGAAGCCCAGAAGGCTATCGAAGAAATGAACGGCACGGAGCTTAAAGAACAGGCTCTGATTGTCCGCGAAGCCAAGCCGAAGAAGGCTCGCAGCCGGGGCGGCCGGGGCGGTCGGAAAAAAAGTAGCGGTAAAGCAAAACAAGGCGGCAAAGGAAGACGAACCGTCTATGGAGGAGAAACCCAAACTGATTTTGGTATCAGACGTCGAGGAAACACCGGCAAAAGGTACTGAAAATTTGTGCCGGTTAACCGTTACATATCTTCCAAGCCGGGTGTTAATTTTTATACGTAACAGCATTATATTGGCCCTGAAATTGGGTTTGTTTGGCTTTGTTTGGGTTTGTATTGGGTTCGTTTTCATAAATTGCCCAATTTAATATATTTTCATAATCCTTTGTTAATACGTTATTTACGTTCATTTTGGCCTTTTTGAATTTGGGTTCGTTTTGGGTTCGTTTGGGTTCGTTTTGGGTTTGTTTTTCCCACTTGGCCAAGTGTCCTTTTTATCATAATTCTTTGTTAATACTTTATTTACGTTCATTTGACTTTTTCGGAATTTGGGTTCGTTTTGCATAAAAAGTTTATAATTTCGTACGTAATCTTTCGTACTTGTCAGGTACTGGAAAGAGTGAACACAGATTTCACAGATTTTTAACGACAGATTGCACAGATTTTTGGCCACAGATATCACAGAGATCACAGAGGTTTTTGGCCGGCTTTGTGTTATAGGCAGGCTCTGCTCTAAAAGCGAGCTTTTGACGCAGAGACTTGCCTTCGTCCACAAGGCCATTGAAATGGCCTTTTTCAGAAGCCGGCGAAAAAGGTGTTTTATTAGCCACAAAAAGGCACAAAAAGGTTCTTTATTAGTCATTAATACCCCCAAATGTTTAAAAACTTGGCATTTATGATGCAAAATAATGCTTTTTTGTGTATATCCGCTGATACGAAGACTTGGGCGGCTTGCCCAACTCGTGCGGTTCTCCGCTAAAAAACCTGCCCTTTTTAGGGCTATTGTAATTATACCATACTCGGCCGGAATGTTCAATATATTTCAAACATTTTTAACATAATTTTCATTTTTATCCCCGCCGTACATTAAACGCTGTTTTTTATGTTTTATTTTGATTTTTCAATTGTTTCCCGCTATTCTATTGCAATATTGGCCTATAAAAAAGATGTGGAGGGCCCATCCCTCCAACTCAAAAATTCATACAATCGAACATTTATTGCCGATATTCGTAATATATAAAACTACTTGTGTAAAATTTCAAGGCACATAAGCTATGCGGAAAAAATCACTTGCTCTATCTAACCATACTTTTGAAGGATTGGCAAAGTCCGCGCTTGATAAAAGTCTAATCGTTGGCTTGACTCATAATTTTTACAGATACCCAGCCAGATTTTCACCCACCTTTGCATCAACCGCAATAAAGCTTTTCTCAAAACATGGTGACACAGTTCTGGACCCATACATGGGAGGAGGAACTACTATCGTCGAAGCTATTGTCGCGGGCAGGCAGGCTATTGGAACTGATCTTAACTCACTTTCCGTATTCTTAACAAAAGTAAAAACCACAAAACTTACCTCCCGTGAGAAGAAATCTCTTTGTACATGGGCAGACAAAGTCATACCCCAACTTTCATATCGTCAACCTAGAGAGGATTTGAAACATTTGCTGTTCGACTTTAAAACGAAAAATCTTACTTTATCCAGAGCCCGTTTTATAAAAAAAGCCGTTGCTGGTGCACTTCATTTTATAGATTCTCTACCAAGTCAAAATGCAAAGAATTTTGCCCGCTGTGCTATTCTTAAAACATCACAATGGGCACTTGACGGCCGTAAAACTCACACCTCACTAACACAATTCAGGCATAAATTAAAACAAAACTTGTATGAAATGCTCGAACAACTATATGAATTCGAATGTGCCCTTAATAGTCAAGGCTTCGAAATTACCCCCCCAAAACTAATTGAAACCGATGCTTCTTTAATCGATAAAGTTCAAATCTATGCAAAATCTGGAATCAAGGCTGATTTAGTCGTAACCAGCCCCCCATATCCTGGCCTTCACATACTATACCATAGATGGCAGGTTGACGGTCGACGAGAAACACCAGCCCCATATTGGATTGCCGGATGTCAAGATGGCCAAGGCGACTCATACTATAATTTTGGAAGTCGTCATCAGCATGGACTACACTCGTATTTTGAAACATCACTACTTACGCTAAAAGCTATACGTCGGGTAATGCGTAGAGGAGCATACATAATACAAATGATTTCATTCAGTAATCCCGAAGATCACCTACCCCGCTATTTGACTAACATGGAAAATGCTGGCTTCAAAGAGACTAAATTTGAAAGCGACATACTAACAGAACCCACAAACAGAATCTGGCGGATAGTCCCTAACCGAAAATGGCATGCTAACCTGAAAGGCAATACTTCTGGCTCGAGGGAAGTTGTGCTCATACATCGTGCTGTATGATATTTAATCTGCTTCACCCGCAGCACTATAACTTTCCACGTCCGTTGTCTCTAAAGTCCCTAATCCATCAATCATAGGTAGGAGGATTGGAGCTATCGCTTGTGTGACAGATTCAACGACATACTCCACGTTCTTGCCATTTTGTTCATCATCAGAAATATTATTTTGTTTTTCAGGAGTTTTTTCGGTGTCATGTAAAATTGCTAATCCAAGTAATGCCATGCCATAAATAAATCTTGCCTCTACAAGTTGGATATCGATGGACGTTGACTTTAAATCTGCTTTAAGATAAGCATTGTCCATATTTATATAAAAATCATAAATATCTTTTTTGTCGCCTGATTCGGATTTTCCTGCGTGTATAACACGAAGAGCAGTATATTTATTGAAAGGAGGTTCATATATATTCCATTTTTCTTCCCAGACCTGGGTTATCTTAGGAAGTGCAATCCCACTAGGAAGTTCTCGCTCATCACCATCTTCGTCTTTGGGCGGTTTTCGCCGTTTACCCTTGGCTCCCTTTGTATCAGCAGTTTCCATAACTTTGACATTAAATTGATTGATAAATGGATCTATCCGTGACATGTCTGTTGTTTGAGAAATAAACTCTAAGACATCTCCGACCTGGCATTTGCTTGGCAATTGGACACTTAAAGAGCCAATCCCATTTTGGAGATTTGGGCCAACATAATTCTCGACAGGAATAAGATTGTTTTTATTTTTGACATGTAAGGTGAAATGTCCTTTTTCAGCTTTACGGCTAAAATAGTCATTTTCTGCATCAGTCTCAAATGAAATTCTGCAACGGTATTTTATATGACAGTTCTTATCTAATATTTCCCCATATTTCTTACCTTTAAATTTAAAAAACGTTGGGTATCTTTTCCCAACATACTCTTCTTTAGAGGTCTTAACATTTTTTGTTTTGAAAGGATTTGCTATGCGATTACCATATAAGAATAGAGAAGCCAGAGTTGGTGATTGTTTTAGCAAAGACTCTAAAATATCCTCCAGCGGTTTAGAATCATCTAGTTTTGATTGAATTTCTTCTTCACGCCTTCGATTTTTTAGCTCACGTAAACCATCATGTTTACTTAACAACTCTATAAGATTTCGTTCAATATCACTTCTTAGTTCACCACCACACAGCCTATCACGGCTATTCATAAATAAATCTTCTCTTGCTCTACCAGTGATGTTATTACAATTGATTATAATTAGCATTGAATCAGCAATATAACTTAATCCTATTTTCTTGCGGCGAAAAAAATCTCGTGTTAAATGCCCATGAGTCTGTCCGTTAACTGTAAAAATTACCCCTTCATTTTTGCGATAAGTATCTGCCTTACCTTTTTTGAAAGCATAGATTGTGGCAGTAAGTTCTTCACCAGATACTGCAATTGGACAAGAACATGGAAATCCTTGTTCTAAATTTTTAGCTTTGTCATCACTCAGTCTGACTCCCAAGCCTGTTAAAGTTGTTTCAAAACTCCGCTCTCCAGAACCTCCAAAATTACGACATTCATGCAATCTTACTGGAAGCGCCACATCAGGCAATAAAATATCAAGTCGACTCTGAAGGCCGTCCTTCATAAACATATGAGAATTATAATAACCTGTGGCTGAATACTCATATAATTTTATAAGTGTTCCCCATTTTGATGCTTTACAATAGGGATTTTGTTTCTCCGGGAAAATTGGCATATCTTCAGAACTAAAACGAAAGACCCCATTTTTCTGCCCATTTATTTTGACTGGAGCTAAGTATGCGTAAACAGAACTTCTCCGTCCCCCCTCTGGATCTTCACGCCTAACTATTGTAAATCCCCATTTATCATCATCATTGTTTATATTATCTTCAAGCAACTTAGGATTTCGGCGTGTTAATATAAATTCAAGATTATGAAATCCACAAAACTTAAGGGCACCAGTACCACCCATATTAAATTTGCCTTGAACAAATTTAATCCTTAGTTTATTTGATCGGTGTAACGACACGAATGTTTCTGGTATTAAATTTGGTGTTTGACCTTCGCCCATATCCGCAATACTAAAACATGGTTTTCCCTGCCGCGGTTTAAATCCAGTCGCAGCAAGGGTAATTCCTCTGGCTACTTCTGTGCGTTTGCCAGTTGACCATTCACTAATATTGCCAGCAATATCACTTTTTGGATTTGGATTACTTTCAAAAAAATACGATATCGCTTCCCTAATTGTTTTTGGGGCTTCTTTAGATTCAGGATTAATTCCACGAATCATACATTCATTCATAAGCCGGGCATCAGCAGCATTTACAACTTTTTCTACTAATGCTGCATCTGGCCGACTCTGTTGATTTCCGATGGTACTATAATTATTCTCATTATCGCCATAATATCGCCAAGCCGACGTATCTTCCCAACAACCAGCTTTTGTAAGAATAGATATGACCTCCTCTTCGGAATCTGCTTTCAAC
>JBARPZ010000403.1:0-1534 GCA_049643445.1 Sedimentisphaerales bacterium | reverse complement strand
TGTCCTGCTGTTCGGCACGGGCACCTGCGGTGACATCAACCATATAGATGTTACGAAAAGGGATCGGCTAAAGACGGACTATATTGGAAATACATTAGCTCAAACTGTAAAAGCCAAATCGGATTCTCTGGAGACTGTCACCGAGCCGGCACTTGCGATGCGAAGTGAAATCGTTCAAGTACCACTTCAACGTTATGGGCCCCAGAAGGTTGCCTGGGCAAGAGAAAGCATTATAAAAGTTGGTACGAGGGAATTGTCGTTCCTCGAACAGGTCGAGGCTTATAAGATATTAGCGCTCGAGATGCGCCCCGGCGGGACGATTGGGCTTGAGGTCCAGGTCTTTCGGCTGAGCCATGATGTGGCCGTGGTTGGGCTGCCGGGCGAGGTATTTGTTGATTTAGGTCTTGCTATAAAACGCGCCAGTCCATTTGCGACCACGCTGGTAATCGAACTGTGCCAGGACGCTCCCGGTTATATCCCCACGAAGAAGGCATTCGCCGAAGGCAGCTATGAGACGGTGAACTCGCGGATTGCCCCCGGAGGCGGCGAAATGATGGTCAAAGCAGCGGTGCGGCTCCTGAAGGAGCTTGAAACAATATAAGCATATAGTACTAATGCATAATAGACTTATGCACTTGCGAAAGGAGGACTACAAAATGTCGGAAAAACGAAAAACTTCAGTTGTAAATAAGCACCCGGAGCGGATTACACGTCGCCGGTTCATTGCCGGTGCCGGTGCGGCGGCCCTGTCGTTTACAGTGGTCAAACCCAAGCTTGTCCGCGGCTATGGTGCCAACTCAAAGATTGATCTGGGGATAATCGGCTGCGGCGGCAGGGGGACGTGGATAACCGGTCTATTTAAAGAGCATGGCGGATACAATATCGTTGCAGTTTCAGATTATTTCCAGGACAGGATTGATAATTGCGGCGGGAAATTCGATGTACCCCAGTCCCGCCGATACAGCGGTCTATCCGGTTACCGCAAGCTCATAGAAAAGGTGGATGCGGTGGCGGTAGAGAGTCCGCCGTATTTCCATCCGGAGCAGGCCGCTGCCGGGGTGGACGCCGGATGTCATGTATATGTCGCCAAGCCGATCGCGGTGGATGTGCCGGGCTGTCAAAGTATCGGAGCAAGCGGCAGGAAGGCGTCGAGGAATAAAAAGTGCTTCCTTATAGATTTTCAGACGCGTGCCGATGAGTTCTACATTGAAGCTCTTAAGCGTGTTCGAGATGGTGCACTTGGAGAGTTCGCTTTTGGTGAGTCGATATACCACGCAGGTTGTCCGTTCAAGCGTATGTACGATACATGGCGGGACGACCCGAAGGATTCGGAGAATCGTTTGCGTGCGTGGGGGCTGGACCGGGTACTGTCCGGTGACATTATTACCGAGCAAAATATTCACACACTCGACGTGATGAGCTGGATTATGGACGCCGAGCCTGTTTATGCGGTTGGGACGGGCGGCCGGACGGTTCGACCTGTCGGGACCTGCAACGACCACTTCACGCTTCTCTTCGAGTATCCGAACAAGAT
>JBARPZ010000402.1:0-1850 GCA_049643445.1 Sedimentisphaerales bacterium | reverse complement strand
CGTGATCCTTTGCCGCCGTGCCGCAATTCCAGGGAGGCTTAGTCCGAGTGCGCCATTCGCGCATTCGCTGCGGGAGATTCTCCACAGGCTCACTGATGTTGGGCGGCAGTTCGATTTTGTCGAGATTGTAAAGGCGAGCCCACTCCTGCAGCGGCGTATAGGGCTGATGAGGGTAGATAAACGAAGACCAGCAGAAAAACGGTCTATCTTCCTGTTTGGCCTTACGAAGGAATTCAATGCTTTTATCTGCGGCGTAAGCGGTTGTCCGGTTCTGGGGGGCAGTACGAGAAATGTGAGCCATGAGGGAGGCTTCGTGCGATTCTTTGAAATCGCGATTGTGTGAATCGTAATGCCCGCGCCCTTTGATCCAGTCCAAATAATTCTCATCGGATGGATCGAGTCTGGGATTGATGGTCGTGCACGAGGCGTCCCAATCCCTCTCGTTGAGACCGCGGGGAAAATGCCTTTTTCCGAAACAACCCGTTATGTAACCGTTCGTGCGAAGCACTGAATGGAGAGGATGGAGCCTCTGGGGATGTGGTGGAGTGTCGCTATTGTAAATCACCCCCGTTGTTCTGGGGTACAACCCGGTAAACATCGAAGTGCGCGACGGAACGCAAATTCCATCCGGACAATAGGCCCTGGAGAATAGAACTCCTTCGCTCGCCAACCGGTCAAGGTGTGGCGTCTTGACGAACGGATGGCCCGCGCACCCCATAACGCCGGCGTGATGTTGGTCGCTGAAAAGCAGCAGAATGTTTGGCCTGCCGCGTTTGTTCTTTACCAAACTCGATGCGCAGCTTCCAAATGCTGCGGCAGCCGTGCTCATCACCGATACTTTGAGAAATGTCCGTCGTTTCATCGATACCCCTTTACTTCAGTCAAAAACTAACGTAATCCGGGATTTCCCATATACACTTCACTAAAATACTCCTGCAAGCTTCAAGCCTCATAATAGCGTGATCTCATCTCAATATCAACAATATTCCGGCAGGTTCAGCACGCTTGAGTGGTCTCCATAAGCTCAATACTAACAAAATCCTGTTCGTTTGTCACAGTTTACGTGGGAAATGTGAGAAGCCATATTTTGATATTTCCAAGGTGGCCTTTGAGGCCGGTTTCTTTTGTGCTCCAGCCTGTTTCTTATTCTGCCTTGAAAATTGTCTTTTAGCATTGTAAATTACGAGCTGACAAAGAGAATATATCAGGGAGCATAATTGAAACTGAAACCAGATAATCAAGAACAGGATAATCAAATGAACGAAGAAGGAGAGACAAATAAAGAAAGATGCGGGCCGTGGTGGCGTAACTGCGTTGAGGAAGCAGACGAAGAGATACTTGCCATCGATAAGATGGTAGAGGCTATTGAACCTCTGGACGAGGAGACGACCAAAATAAGGGGGCTTATTACGGGTATGGAAATGTGCTACCATGAGGCCGATATCGAGGCAGAGCGTATTATCAAGGCCATTGGGGCCGGGCGCTACCCCCCGGAATCAAATGAGAGACCGCCACAGCGCAAAAAGGAATTAGAGGATTGTTACCGAATACTATCCCGCTGGTGCGAAGATACAACGGTCAAGGACATAGATTCAGACGTCGGCGGCATTTCAGGAGAGAAGCTGTTGAGCTTCATTGGGGAGGCAAGTCCACTGAAGGTTTGGCAGGTGGAGCGAATAGTCGATAAGGTTACCGAGGCTCTGGACCGAAGCCAGCCCTATCATATGATGGTTCTGGATATGGGAGATTACGGTGAGCCAGGGGCAAAACCTGTGGGAGACCATTACAAAGACGAAGCGGAATATGTGCGGCAAACCAAGGAGATAATTATACATGATACGGTAGACGGC
>JBARPZ010000401.1:0-7312 GCA_049643445.1 Sedimentisphaerales bacterium | reverse complement strand
ACTGGCAGGAAGGCAACGAACGCGGGCAAATCGTCTCACAGGGGCCAAAGCTTATCAAGGCTTCTGGCGACCGCGTTATCTTCACCGATACATGCCTCTGGCAGCAGCCCGGAGAAAAACCGATTATTCTCGATCGGCGCCGTGTTGTCATCACCGCACCAAACAAAGCCCTTCGGTTAATAGATTTTGAAATCAGCCTTGAGGCATTGACGAACATCCAAATCCTGAAATCAAACCATGCGCTTTTTTCGGCGCGTGTTGTACCCGAATTGAGCGTCAAGTCCGGCGGTACGCTTATCAACGCAGAGGGCAAGACCAGCGAGAAAGAGACATGGGGCGTCGCTTCGCCGTGGTGCGACTATAGCGGTACACGTGATGGTATTACTGAAGGCATCGCAATCCTGCAGCATCCGCGTAACCGCTGGTTCCCGGCCAAATGGTTCACGCGGGACTACGGCTTCTTCTCGCCAACCCCGATGAACTGGCTCGAAGACGGCCTACTGGAACTGGCTAAGGGCAAGAAGCTGGAACTGCGTTATCGCGTTGTCGTTCACAACGGCGATACAAAAGCAGCGGGAATAAAAGGGTTATTCGAGCAGTATAAGAAGACCGAGAAGGCATCGGATCCGCGTGCAGGAGTTGACCTGCGGCCGATGTTCAAGAAATGGGGGCTTGAGCCCAAAAAACAGGGCAAACGTAATACGTGTTCGGTTTTTGCGACGACGTGGGCGCTGGAATTCGCACTATCGAGACAGCTCGACAAGGCT
Organism: Sedimentisphaerales bacterium; assembly: GCA_049643445.1. Classification (GTDB taxonomy): domain Bacteria; phylum Planctomycetota; class Phycisphaerae; order Sedimentisphaerales; family Anaerobacaceae; genus CS2-K091. The sequence continues at coordinate 6,545 of JBARPZ010000401.1, read as the reverse complement.
GCGCCACTGAGCGTCGAGTATCTTAACTGGGCGTGTAATAAGGTCATCAACAATCGCACCGCGGATCACGGCCAATTCTTCCACCACCTACTCAAGGGCTTCGAACAATACGGCATCTGCCCCGAGCAGGATATGCCCTATGCCCAGCAGTTCGATCCTCAATACTCGCCGTCTACGAAGGCCAGAGCACAGGCGAAAAATATCCAGGCAAGCGGTTTGAAAATCCATTGGATCAATCCCTGGAAGAAACAAGCAGGTTTAACCGATTCCCATATGAGCCAGATCAAGGCAATCCTCGATAAGGGCTGGCCGGTAGCGGCCGGCTCAAGCCACAGCCGACTGTTGGTCGGCTACCGTAACGATACCAGGCAACCGGGGGGCGGCGCGTTCATAGCCAAAGACTCAAGGCCCGGGACCTACACCGAAGTGACATACGAATTCGTAAAGAAAAAAGTCGGCGACGTCTTCTGGGTCGAGTCCCGACCAAAGCCAGTACGCAAGAAGCGTTAGATGCGTCGCCAGCCACGCCGGTGATGTGAAAACAGCGGGAATAAAGAGAATATTCAAGCAATACAAGCAAGCTGCCGAGCCATCACTCGTCCCTCTATCCACAATTAACTAATCATGTTCCCCGCAGTTCTCGCCACTTGCGTCCATCAGATTCAATAAGACTATCGGCCTGGAGGAAGCTGGAACTGCCCGCAGGATATTCATAAGGAGAAACTCTATCATTTTGCCAGGCTTCGAGCACAGGTGTCAATAATTGCCAGGCCGCTTCTACGCCATCCTGTCTGGTAAAAAGCGTTTGGTCACCAATCATACAATCCAGAAGTAACCTCTCATACGCTTCGGGCATATCAATGCCAAAGATGCTGCGGTAATTGAAATTCATATTCAATGTACCCATACAGATTTTTGAGCCGGGTCGCTTCGCCTGAAAACGCAGCCAAATGCCTTCTTCCGGTTGTATCTGTAATACAAGAATGTTTGACGGTATGTCGTCAAGGCCGGACGAGATAAACATGGAATGCGGAACCTGTTTGAAAGTGATGGCAATTTCCGTATTCTTCCCGGCAAGCCGCTTGCCGGTCCGAAGATAAAAAGGAACGCCCTTCCACCGCCAATTATCAATAAACATCTTAGCAGCAACATAAGTCTCCGTCCTGGACTCAGGATTTACACCCGATTCCTCACGATACCCAACAGCCTTCTCGCCGTTTATCGCCCCTGGCACGTATTGACCCCGAACAATAAAATCGTCTAACTCATCCACATTAAACGGACGAATCGAACGCAAAAGCTTGACCTTCTCGTCCCGAATATGGTCTGCTTCGAAGGATAGCGGCGGTTCCATCGCAACCAAAGCAAGCATTTGAAGCATATGATTTTGAAATATATCACGAAGAGCACCGGCCTTGTCATAATAGCTCGCTCGATGTTCAACTCCAATCTTCTCGGATATAGTGATCTGAACACTGTCGATATAATTACGGTTCCAGAGGGGTTCATAAATGATATTGGCAAAACGAAACATCAAAATGTTTTGAACCGTCTCTTTGCCCAGATAATGGTCGATGCGATATATTTGCGTCTCATCAAAACATCGGCGGATTTTATCACTCAATTCGACAGCACTTTGCAAATCCCGACCAAAGGGCTTTTCCACAACTAATCTGACGCGCTGTTTCGAATCAGGCTCGCCCGTGCATGACAGCCCTGTTGAGCCGAGATACTCTACTATCGTGCCATATAAAAATGGAGGTACAGCCAGGTAAAAAACGACGGCACCATCTACTTTATGTTTTTTGTCGAATTCAGCCAGCTTCACTTTGATCTTGTCATAAAACGAAGCATCACTGTAATCTCCGCTTATATAGTAGAGCTTGTTGATAAAAGGCGCAATCGCTTTCGCTGAAGTATCAACGGACTCTTCCTGAATTGCCTGCTCTGCAACCTGCCTGAACTGTTCATCTGAAATCTCTTTTCTGCCGCAGCCTAAAAGATAGAATCGCTCGTTCAATAAGCCGCGTTTAAAAACCTCGAAGAGACTGACAAGCAATTTCCTCCGTGTCAGGTCTCCGGAGGCCCCAAAGACCACCATCGCGGTTGGCGGGGCAGCTATTTCCGCACAGATAATGTCCTGCTGGGTTACTGATGGTTGAATTTCCTGCATAGTAACTATCCCCTGCCCTTTATTACGTCCCCTTTATGCAAAAAACGCAAAACAGTGTGGTTTTCTCGAAGCAGAATTTAGTATTCACCTGGTTCAAACTTGTCTTTACCTGCGTGTCAGTCCGGATAAGCTTCTACTGTCTCAGGGCCCTATCTAAGTCTTTGATCAAGTCTTCAACATCCTCAATTCCAACGGCAAGTCTGAAAAGGGTATCAGTTATACCCAAAGCATAACGTTCTTTCCTCGTACAGTCATAATAAGTTACAAGAGCAGGATGCGTTATCAATGTTTCAACTCCGCCCAGACTTGGTCCAATATAGCACAATTTCAGAGCATCCAGGAATCGCTTAGCTGTATTGATATTGCCCTTTATCTCAAATGTAACAACCCCTCCGCCGCCGGCCATTTGCTTCTTTGCTATCTTATAATGCGGATGACTTTCAAGAAAAGGATAATAGACTCTTTTGATACGGGAATGATTTTCAAGAAATCCTGCAATCTTTAAGGCCGACTCATTTTGCTGTTTTACACGCAGCGGAAATGTTTTAAGCCCGCGCAATAAAAGATAACAGCAGTGCGGGTCGATAAGGCCGCCCATCGACTTATGTAAATTTCGTATAGTATCAATCAGGTCTGTTCTTCCAAGCACGGCTCCAGCCAGGATGTCATTGTGTCCTCCAAGGTACTTCGTCGCGCTTTGCAGAACAAGGTCCATCCCGAACTCGATGGGCCTCTGGTTCAAAGGGGTGCTAAAGGTGCTGTCTATGAGTGTCAGAACATTATGTTTTTCTGCTATTTTCTTGATTTTGACAAGATCGAAAATATTCAGGTAAGGGTTGGTTGGTGATTCGGAGAATATAAATCGGGTGTTCTTCCGGATTGCCTTCTCAAGAACCTTATAATCCCCGAATTGGACAATAGTACACCCAATGTCGAACTGTTTCAGGTATGACTTGCAAAATTCAAGTGTCTTCTTATAACTGTCGTCAGTGATAACAATATGGTCGCCCGACCGAACCAGGGAAAGAATAGTCGTCGTTATCGCGCTCATGCCGGAGGTAAAAACAACACAATCCTCAGCACCTTCGAGGTCAGCCAGGCGCTTTTCTGCAATTTGTGCGGTAGGATTACCGTACCTGCCATATTCAAAACGTACTTTGCCCTTCTTGGTATAATCTTCGATGGCTTTACTGTTTTTAAATGTAAACGTGGAAGTTTGAATAATGGGAGTTGTCAACGAATCGGCATATTTCTGCCTCGGCTCACCGGCATGTATTGCTCTGGTAGATAAGGATTCGCCGCCACTATTTGTTTTACTCTTGCGGGATGATTTAGCCATTAGCCATTTGCCCCTTAATAAAAAACACTATTTGCTTATGCGCTTCATTTCACCAAATATTGCCCAGGATAACCTTTGACCAGCTCTTCTTCTGAGTTTGCATCGCTTCGATAGTGCCCTGTTCATCTTAAGGCACAGCCACCACAACCAATTTTTGTTCAGTTTGAATTTCTACATAAATCACAAATACCCTCTAAATATACCGTCTTTTTCAACACGGTAAATTTCCTGCTGATGTTCTTCGGAACAGGAATATTGTCAAATGGCTTGTAATGAAAGTCAAAAATTCTCTTGCACTTTACGCATTTGAAATGCTGATGAGTTTCCAGTTTACCATCAAATCTTTTCACATCGCCTGAACCTTCAACAATTAACGCCGCACCAATCTCGGCTAAAGTCAAAAGAGTTCTATTAACCGTATCCAGCGATATGTTAGGCAACACTTCCCTGACCTTGCGAAAAACTATCTCGGCTGAAGGGTGCTGCTTCGATTTAATCAACACTTTGTAAACAGCCATCCGCTGTGGTGTAATTTTCAGACCCGCCTTGCGACATTTTGCCTGGAAGGCGTCCATTTTCTCCTTCAGCTTATCTCTGTTACCCCTACTGCCACTGCCTGACATAGTCGTGCCCTACCGAAGCCAATATCAATTGTTCAAACCGGTCATTCTAGAACCGCATCGATTATATCTCATCCCGGGCACGCTGAATAGAAAATTCCGCCCTATTTGGCCACATGCTTAACACAGGATTTTCCCCGCTAACGACAGCGAGCTAACAAGGGCGCAACAATCCTCCATTGAGTGGTCGAAAATGGAGCCACCCTCCTCCGGGTGGCTCCATTATTGGAAAAACAAAACCGATCTTACCTTTCGGTACAGTTTGCAACGCCGATTTTGACCTACAAAAGACAGGGCGGAAAAATCCTCATTTCTCAAACTCTCATTTTGTCAGTTAGGATGCTCCACCCGTATCCATTGGTCAAATCGCATTCGCAGATAGTATAGTAACAGTAAAACGGTTTTTGAGATTACATCAAAAGTTTTCCAACTCTTTTTGACGCTTCTCGTAACTATTACGATATAGTAATAGGTACTATTTGTCAACACTTTTTTTCAAAATTTTCCCACATATTATTATCCGCAGTTCATAAGTGTTTACCATAAAAAAGGCTGCGCAATTCGGCAAAATTCAATCCCCCCAAAAAATACTGTGCAGTTTGACCTTACACCAGCCCTCACCGAGGCAAAAGTGACGCCCAAATAAAATCAGAAGGGATATTTTCGTAAGTAGGCAAAACCAAGCTCCTAAGTACACGATTTACCAGAGGCTTCAATATCGTCAGCCATTTTTCTATCTTAAATTCCGAACATATAGAAGTATGCAATTCTCGTACTGATAAGAACTTAGAACTTAAAAGATTACAGCCAATTATTTTTTTGCTTTTTTCTCAATAATAAGCATTCTCTCCTTGCTTTTTTTCTCAATATCAGGAAAATAGTATAAATACCGTGTTTTGTCCGTGGGTTAGCCTGCCTGTCCGGATAAATGTGGGTCGCCAACGGGCACAAGGAGTGAGGTAAAGTAAAGAGCCAACAATATGGTCCATCAAAGCAGCGGAGGATGCTTTAAAAAAAGCTACTGCCCTTTGCGGTTCCTCACGGACAGATATCGTTGATAAATGTTATACAAAACAGATAGATGCACGCCATGTGTGTGACGGGCATTTTATTTTATAACAATATTTTTGAAAGGGAACGAAAATGAATCTTAATCGTCGAGATTTTCTGAAAGCTTCTGCGGCGGTAGCAGGCGCGCTGGCGCTAAAAGGCTCAGGGCTGTTGCAACTGCAGAAGGCGATGGCTGCTGGTGAGGCTGTCGGTGTGCCCGTGATCTGGCTGCAGGGTCAGAGTTGCACGGGTTGTTCGGTGTCGCTGCTGAACACCATCCATTATATGACAATTGATGATTTGCTGGTTAACAAAATTGACCTGCAATACCACCCCACTGTGATGGCGGCGGCGGGCGACTTGGCATCCGGGGCTGCTAAGGATGCTGCTCCCGGCTACGTCCTGGTCGTTGAAGGCTCTATTCCGGTCGGTAATCAGGGGCACTATTGTCATGTATGGGAAGATGAGAACCATAACCCTGTGACAATGGAAACCGCCTTTGATGATTTTCAGCGGAATGCAGGCTACATCCTGGCGGTGGGGACCTGTGCGAGTTATGGCGGCATACCTGCGGGCAATCCGAATCCTACGATCGCTTTAGGGGTCGAGGAGACATTGAGTTACCTGGGAGTGCCGGGGAGAGAGCGTCCGCCCATAATCAATATACCCGGATGTCCTTCGCATCCTGACTGGATCGTTGGAACCGTCGCGGCGTTGCTGGCCGGTAATGTGCCGGAACTGGATGGGGATGGCAGGCCAATTCAGTTCTTTGGTTCGGAGGTACATTACAACTGCCCGAATCGAGGAAAGGGCCTCAAGGCGAAAGTGCTTGGCGATCCCGGCTGTCTTGCAGGGCTTGGCTGTAACGGTCAGCAAACTCATGCGGACTGTCCTATACGACAATGGAACGCAAGCGAGGCAGGAGGATATGGAGTAAACTGGTGCATTGGCGCCGGCAATCCCTGTCAGGGCTGCACAGAACCGGAATTCCCCGACGGGATGAGCCCGTTCTATGCTCTGAAATGAGAAGTCGTCATGACTTATGGTTCAATGTACAAGCACAGGTTGTTTGTTTTTGATTTATAGAAGGAGATGAGTAATGGCTACAATTAAGATAGATCCGATGACCCGGATAGAGGGTCATCTTAGTATTGAAGTAACGGTCGACGGAGGGGTGATAACCGACGCCAAAAGTTCGGGCACCATGTTCCGCGGTTTCGAGAATATCCTTATGGGCCGCAGTCCGCTCGACGCCCCCCATCTGACACAGAGAATATGCGGCGTCTGCCCCATATCACATGGTATGGCGAGCTGTCTGAACCTTGAATCGGCCTACAACGTAACTCCGCCAGCGAACGGGAGG
>JBARPZ010000400.1:0-3373 GCA_049643445.1 Sedimentisphaerales bacterium | reverse complement strand
ATAGAGCGTTTACTTCAATAATCAAGGAGAATAAAGTGAAGCCAATTGCCAAACAGTCTAACGAAAAAACGGCGTTTACTATCGTAGAGCTGCTGACCGTTATGAGCATCATCATAATTCTCATGGGCCTGCTTGCGCCGGCGATGAACAGGGCCAGGCGATACGCCAGGAAGGTAAGCCAGAAAAACCAGTTCCACAGTATCGACGTTGCTTTGGAGATGTTCCGTGCTGAGTTCGACGGCTACCCGGACTCCGGAGCGGCAGATGCATCAGGAGCACCCTACTGTGGTGCGATGAAGCTTGCTGAAGCAATGTTGGGACAGGATTTGCTGGGATTTCATCCGGATTCGCGTTTCAGAGCTGATGGCACAATAGATGGCACTGCTGCTACTCAGTTATATCCTCCAGCTCCACCTTCGCCATTTCCCCCGTTGTATATCGACAACTTAAAGACAAGAAAAGAGCACTATTTGCCGCTTGAAAATGCCAATGCTTATGAGCTGAATAATATATACCCGAATATTGCGACAACCCCCCCCAACTTCAATGGTGACAGATTTGTCCTGTGCGATGCTTATACACGTGTAATGAATCTCAATACCGGAAAAAGGATTGGTATGCCCATACTTTACTACAAGGCAAATACATCAAATACAATGCATGACCACACCCTTACGCCCCTGTCGCAAAATATTTACAATTATATGGACAATGACCAGCTGGTTGGGGTTGGCAAGCCGTGGGATCCAACCACACCACATACCCTTTCTGGAGATGCTCAAAGGTTCTATGACAGCACAAGGAACCAAAAGATTAAGGCGTTAAGGCCTTACAGGGTGGATTCTTATATTCTGATTTCAGCAGGTTTTGATGGTGAATATGGTACGCCGGACGATGTGTTTAATTTCGGAGAATAGTTGGGAGCTGATATGTACTTAGGGACAAAGAGGGCGGTGATGAGGAAAGCGAAAGTTTTCGCAGCAGTAATGGTTATGTTTCTGGCCGGCAATAGCGCGCAAGCTGGAGTTAGTTTGATTATGAACGGTAGCTTCGAGAAAGATGGTATTATAAATGACATCGCAGTAAAGGCGCCTCAAAGATGGTGTGATGTCAACTTGCCGGCAGGCCAATTCGGGGGAAAGGTAGAAACAATTTGGAAGACCTATGGCGACTATTCGTTGAGTCTGTATTCGGGATATGGAATGTTTAATGCCGGGGACATGGCAACTATCTCTCAGGATGTTTACCTTGCGGACGTTAGCCAGATTATTTTTGACTTGAGATTAGGTACCTATGCCGGTTACCCATGGGACCCAGCCAAACGCAGTGCACTTTTGCTGATTGACGGCAACGTGGTTTGGGATTCGAGCGACTGGACGCCGGATGCAAGCGGTGAGTATCCAAACCAAATTGTTGATGTTAATGAAATATATAAAGATGCAGATCTGCATACACTCTCATTAGCCATAAGAGCTAATGTGACTGGAATGGAATACGCCTTTAATTACCTGGCGCAGTGGGATTTTGTAAAGTTCGATACCTATTGTGGGGGCTTTGGTTATCTGCCCCAGGACCTCAACCTTGACTGCTATGTTGATATGCTTGATTTGAAAGTGCTGGCAGGGGAATGGTTGGCCGGAGAGCTGAACCAGTACTACGACTTATTCAGTGATGACGAAGATATTATCAATTTCCCTGATTTTGCAACGTTTTCATCGTATTGGCAGGATACTAACTGCCCGCAGACAGTTTCGTGCAGAGGCAGCGATTTTAACCGGAGCGGTAAAGTTGATATTGCAGACTTGAAAATGTTTGCAGAACACTGGCTTGGGCCGGTCACTTTCCTGCTATCTGATTTGAGCGGGGATAAGATAGTGAATCTCAGGGATTTTGCCGGCCTTGCCGGCAGATGGCAGGATAATACGGACTGGAGAAACTGGCAGGATGAGAACTGCTTCGAGGTAGATTTGCCGGCTGCCGACCTTGATTATGATGGTATCGTCAATTTCCGGGACTTTGCAATTTTAGCCGGTGATTGGAGGAGAGAAGGGCCATGCATCAGAGGTGATATCGACGGTTCAGAAGTTGTTGACTATGGCGACATTGCCAGACTGGCTGATGAATGGCTTTTGAAAAGTTGGCTATACGGCCTGAAATGAATTAAATGAATTAATAAAAAGGAGATGGCTGTGAAGCGCGAAAAAACAGGCTTTACGCTTGTGGAGTTATTAACGGTTCTTGCGATAATCGCATTGCTGGTTAGTCTGCTTATACCCTCTCTTACTCTGATACGTAATACCGCAAAGGAGGCAAAGCAAAAGGCCCAGCTTACCGAGATTGGTCTGGCCCTGACGGCCTTTCGGACTGACTATGGCGATTATCCGCCGTCATACTGGATGCCACCGCCAGGTACGGGACCACCGGGTCCGCCTGCGACGGACTATTGTGGTGCACAAAAGCTTGCCGAAGCCCTTTTGGGCCGTGACCTGCTGGGATTTCATCCAAAGTCAGACTGGAGTGCAGCTAATCTTACTTTCTACCCCGCACCCCCAATACCAACTCAGAATCTGGAAGAAAGAAAAGGGCCTTATCTTGAGCTTGCAACTACTAATGCATTTAAGCTTGGTGATTTGTATGGCCCGGCGTTGACAGCAAGTCAATTAAACCCGGATACATTCGTAATTTGTGATTCATTTGGCGTAAAAAAAATAACAATTGCTCCAGGGCAGACAGCTAAGGCGGGGACTCCGATTCTCTATTACAGGGCAAACACGTCCAGCAAGACTATAGAGCCACCAACCGCGCCTTTCGATCGAATTTACAATATCTTTGACAATGTGCCACTCGCCAGCCAGTTGATGAGTCTCGCAGATAACACAAAAGCCCATCAACTTGGCAATCCCGCCACTATGCAGGTGTTCTATGACTACATCCGAGATCTCAAGGTGACAGCACTCTGGCCTTACAGACCTGATTCTTATATATTGATTTCAGCAGGGGCGGATGGCTTGTACGGAACAAAAGACGATATTTGTAACTTTGGAAACTAAAATCCAATCTACACTTGATTGAACAAGCTCAATCTATGAAAAGTTACGAAAATAAAACCGGGCTTACACTTGTCGAGATGCTGATAGTTGTGGCGATTGTAGTGATTCTGACCACGATGGTAATCGGCCTCGCCGGCCGTATCAACGACCAGTCTAATGAGCAGCTTACCAAAAACACGATTGGCATTATGACCGCCGCCCTTCGGCAGTTCCACGATTACGAATACGGCTACAAAGATCCGATTTATGCCGAATTCGATTTTCCTTTGGACTGTACGTTTTTTAACGATGTCGATATTGGAAATACAGTGGCAGGAGCATTG
>JBARPZ010000399.1:0-10822 GCA_049643445.1 Sedimentisphaerales bacterium | reverse complement strand
TGAGGCAATCTGTTAAAAGGACAATAAGATTGCTCTTTGAAAAGGACATAACCTGACTGCAGGTCCGAAAGCTCTTTGCTTTCGGATAAATAAACGGGAACGCGGTTCAAAGCCGCGACGGTCGCGCCGCTGTGTGCGTCTGTTTCGATTTTAAATCGGAAATCCGAGAGGCATTTAACCACTATCCGCTTTGTGCGGATGGGAAGGGGCCTTTAGGTAAGTCGCAAGTCAGAAAACCTGCCTGTAGTTGGCTGCACATTTTTATAGTGTTCTCGCGAACTGGGACACGGTGGACTCTGCGCTTATTAAAGTTTCTCCTGTAGATACTGCAGGCAGGCTGAGCGTTTGTTTTGTTGATTATCGAACCGCTGTTCCTCTCGTAGGAACGGCGGTTTTTTTATTGGTTACGGGCGCCCTCGCGTCAAGGGTAAGAGAAGTGCAGAAAGGAGGTAAATTCAAATTATAACGTTTAGTGTGAAAGGAGAATTATTTTTTAAGAAAAAGTTATGATTTTTAGGTGGAGGTACAATAGATGGCTTCGAAGGAATTGGTGAGTTTAATTTTAGTGTTAATGATAAATAGTGTATCAAGTGCGGCGATTGCCACATTTGATGATTTGAGCCTTGGGGCTGATTCCTACTGGAACGGCTCCGACGGCTCAGGCGGTTTTAGCAGCGGAAGCGCACACTTTAGCAATAACTATAATGCCACGTACATGTCGTGGGATGGATTTGCATATTCGAATATCAGCGATACGACTTCATCGGGATGGGGGGCACAGTACAATGCCATTAGCGGCCGAGGACAAGGCGCATCGGCGAATTATGCAATAGGTTTTGACCCTTTAGCATCGGGATTTGGGACCGAGCTGCCGACGATGACACTGAATACTGCTGGGATTGTTGACGGCTTGTACGTTACGAACAACAATTATGCATACTATTCAATGCTTAACGGGGATGCGTACGCGAAAAAGTTCGGGGGGATAAGCGGGGACGACGCGGACTGGTTTCTGCTGACTATTACGGGCAAAGACGTGGGAGGGACCGAGGTTGGCAGCGTTGAATTCTACTTAGCTGATTACCGGTTTGCAGATAACGGTCAGGACTATATTGTCAATACGTGGGAGTACGTTGATTTGATGGGGCTTGGGACGGTCAATAGTTTTGAGTTTAGCCTGAGTTCGAGTGATATGGGCAGCTACGGGATGAACACACCGGCTTACTTTGCGATGGATACGGTAGTGCCCGAGCCGGGTACGCTGGTTCTGCTGGCACTTGGTGGTGTGTTACTTAGAAGGAAAGCCCCCAGTAAATTGAGATGTTATATATGAGGATTTTGGTTGTGCAGTTAATCGTGCTGCTCATATCGGTGTTTGTGTATGCCGGTCCTTACACGGAGCCGGGAGTGAACGGCTATATCGGTGAGGACCGGCGTCACGCAGACCCGGCGGATGCAAATGCGTTAATTAATCCGATATTCAGGGGCTGGGCGATGTCTGTGGTCAGTTATGCGCCTGCGTCCGGAGTGTTTCCTCTGTGGGCTGACCCAAACAAGGCTTTGGGAGAGGCGACGGGAGACAATCTTGATGTTGTCAGCCTGGGCGACCTGGACCAGGGCCAGATTGGGCAGGGAGCGGAGCCGGGTCAAATAACTCTGGCGTTTAGCGAACCTGTTCGCGATAGTAACGGTTATGATTTTGTTGTTTTCGAGAACGGGTTGGTTTCTCTTTTCAATACCGGCGGTGGTTCCATCAAGGGACAGATGTTTGCTGAATTAGGATACGTGGAAGTGTCATCCAACGGTGTGGATTTCGTGCGGTTTCCATCTGTTTCGCTGACAGCGGGATTAGTTGGAATGTATGGCACGATTGAGATTAGTGACGTTTATAACCTTGCGGGCAAGCACCCCAACGGCAACGGTGTGTGTACCGGTACGCCATTTGATTTGAGTGAAATCGCTGGTGAAGGGGATGTTGTATCCGGTGTTGTCGATATCAACAATATCAACTACGTTCGAATAGTTGATATTCCCGGCAGCGGGGATTTTGAGGACGAGGCGGTGACACATAGTGAGGCGAGTAGCTGGCCAACCTGGGATTACTATGCGAATAACCATTCGATTTACGATGCGTGGATTACGTTGGAATCTGGCGGTGTGGATTTAGAGGCGGTGGGAGTTCTTGAAGAACAGAATTATTCGGCTGATATTAACCTGGATGGTATAGTTGACATGTTTGACTTTGTGCTGTTTTCGTCGGCGTGGGGGAGTCATTTTGGGCAGGTGAGCTGGATAGGCAGGTGTGACCTTGCAGAGCCAAAGGATTATGTTATTGATAACTTCGATTTGGCGGTTTTTTGTGCACAATGGCTGAAAGTGGAGACGTGGCGGATTGTAGGGGGCGGATGAAACGGGGCTTATTATGTTTGCTGGAAAGAAAAAAGGTTTTAGTCTGGTAGAACTGCTGGTGGTAATCTCTGTGATTTCGCTGGTAATGTCGATATTGGTGCCGGTGTTGGCTACGGCGAGGTCGCAGGCGTACGGAGTGATCTGCCAGTCTAATCTTCGCCAACTATTTCTGGCCAACACGGGATATACGCTTGAGAATGACGGCCATTATGTGCCGGCGGCGGCGGATATTATGTCGGAAAAGGGGGGCAAATGGCGTTGGCACGGAGCGCGTGAGAGTGCCGATGAGCTTTTTGACCCGCTGCGAGGTCCACTGAAGGGGTATCTTGCTGATGGCAAGGTCAAGGAATGTCCCGAGGGGAGTGATTTTGCCAGGGGCGGATCATGGAATGATAACTTTGAGCAGGGCTGCGGTGGATATGGATACAACCGTATATACCTTGGCTCACGAAGCTGGGAGGACCGGCAGTTCGTGACGATTGAACAGATGGAGATCGCGGGGTGGGAGACGACAAGGACGATGGAAGTAAGTAAGCCGGCCGAAACTTTGATGTTCGCCGATACCGCGATGTGTGTTGAGGGGTCGAGTTTGATAGAATATTCTTTTGCGGAGCCGCCTTTCTATGTCTACAGGGGCAAGCCGATGACGAGTTTTTACCTGTCGCCGTCCATTCATTTTCGCCATAGGGACCGGGCCAAAGTCGAATGGGCGGATGGGCACAGCGATTCGCGGCTTATAGCGGCCCTTGATGAAACGAATGTTTATAATGTAGATTCGGCGGAGGTGAACCTGGGGTGGTTTGCGCCGATAGATAATTCGCTGTTTGATTTGAAATAAGGATGATATCAGCGTATAATTGGTGGGGTGGAGACGGTAAAGCTAAAACGAATTGTCTCTTTTGGTTTGCAGAGTTTTAATCAGCTTCTGTGGCCTGCGGTTTGCGCCGGCTGCGGCGAAAGCGTTTGTGAGACCGACAAAACTTTGTGTAAAGATTGCTGGGGCGAGCTTATATCCTGTGCGGGCGGCGATTACTGCCGGCGGTGCGGGCGGGATGTCAGCAAGTACGGGCTGGTTGGCGGAGCGTGTGGGGATTGTCAGAGTAAGGAGATTTATTTTGACGAGATAGCTCGGAGCGGAGTTTACGGAGGAGCTTTGAGTAAGATGGTATTGGCGTTTAAGAAGGGGCGGACGGAACTGGATTCGATGCTGGGATTTCTGGCTAATTCGGCACTTGAGGGCGGCGGCTTTGCGGGAGAGATAGAATTATTTGTTCCGGTTCCGCTGCACTGGTCGAGGCGTTTGTCTCGCGGGTACAATCAATCTTTAGTATTGGCGAAGAAATTGAAGCACCCGACGGCGAAAATCAATACCGAGCTTGTGCGTATTCGGCGCACGAAGTTGCAGCCTGCAATGGTAAGTGAGGCGGCGCGTGCGAGAAATGTTGCGGGCGCTTTTGCAGTACGGCGGGGACATCGATTTGCCGGCCGGTCGGTATGCCTGGTTGATGATATCAAGACGAGCGGGGCGACATTAAATGAGTGCGCGAAGACGCTGAAGGAGGCCGGTGCTTCAAAGGTCTTTGCGCTGGTTCTGGCTGTTGCCGGGCAAAAGACAAGTTAATTGCAACCATTGAAGGAATTGATATGGGACAAAGATTTCTTGTAACGAATTGCAGGTTATATGATGCCGAAAATGATAAGGAGAGGGTTTCGATTCTTGTCGAAGATGGGGTCATTGCGGAAATCGGTGATGTCAATGCCGGGGCCGGCTGCGATGTACTCGATGCGGAGGGGCGAATAGCTGCGCCCGGATTTATTGACGTACATATTCAGGGGGCGGGCGGGGCCGATATACTCGATGGGGAGCGTGAGGCCCTTGAGGCGATATCAAAGACCTGTGTACAGTTCGGGACGACGAGCTTTCTGGCGACGACCGTATACAATGCTAACGGGGACAATGAACATCTTGCACTGGCTGCGGAGTGTGCGGGTGGTGACCTTGGCGGGGCGAACCTTGTCGGTATTCATCTTGAGGGGCCGTTTATCGCAGTAAATAAAAGAGGGATGATTCAGCCTGATTGTATATGCGAGCCATCGATGGAGATTCTGAATAAGATTCTGGATATTACAGGGGGGAAGCTGGCGATGATGACGATTGCGCCGGAGCTTGAGGGCGGGTTAGAGATAATACGGCGGCTGGTGGGTTCCAATATAGTGGCTTCGTTTGCGCATTCGGGGGCGGATTACCAACAGACTGTGGCGGGAATTACGGCGGGCATTTCGCACGCGACGCATCTTTTTAATGCGATGTCCGGCATTCATCATCGTTCGCCGGGGCCGCTCGCTGCAATTTTTGAGAATGAAAACGTCACGGCGCAGCTTATCGCCGACGGAGTGCATATACATCCATCGGTTTTGAAATTAGCATTCGAGATACTTGGGCCGGAACGGATTGTACTTATCACGGACGGTATGCAGGCGATGGGGCTTCCGGACGGCAAATATATCTATAACGGTGTCGAGTACGAATCCAAGGATGGTGCTGCCAGATATAAGGACGGCACGTTAATAGGAACGGCGCTTGGATTGAGTGAACTCGTAAAAAGATTTATAAGCTTTACATGTTGCGGTCTTGATGTCGCCGTCAAGACGGTTACGGAAAATCCTGCGAAGGTATTGGGCCTTGCGGACAGGAAAGGTTCGATAGCCGTCGGTAAAGATGCCGATTTGGTTCTGTTAAATGATGACCTTTCGGTGCGGGCGACGATTGTCGGCGGCAAGATTGTGTTTGGAAAATGATTTTTCAGAGACAGCCGGCAAAAGCGGATTATTCATTTAATTGACGCGGACATGCAGGTGTCCAACCGCCTCGTATCCATTCTCATCACTGCGCCTAACGGTGACAATGTAATCCCCGGCTTTGCCATACCGATGTTGTGTCATTGCGTAGCCAGCCGGGTTGTGCTGATTCGCATTGCCATCGGATTGTACCTTAACCGGGGCGCTTCCATCCCCAAAATTCCACACCTCCCGGCCATGCTGTGTTCCGAAGGACCGCACCTTGAACGTCACTTCATCGCCCGCCCTAAGGCCGAAGGTGGGATAATAATTCGCATGTATCGCGGGCGGCACACGTTCGGGGTGCTTGCGGTCGATTACATAGACCACCGCAAAATCATATGCGAAATTTCCATCCGAATCCGTAACTTTCACAATCTCGCTGTACTCGCCGGCCCGCTCATATACCCGCTCGATCTTACTGCCTGTGGCTTTGGTTCCATCGCAGAGAGTCCACTCGTATTTGGCAATCTTTCCCGTTCCGGACCAGCTCTTCGAAGCGTTAAGCTGGACAGTTTGGCCTGTGTAGACCAAATGATGAGGTCTGGCCACCGCGATAATCTCAGGGCTGTATTGCTGCTGATACGCCTGCCAGATGAATGCGTAGCCGTTCTGCGTTCCCCACTTGCCCGAAGGCTGGCGGGACTTGATATCGAAATGCAAATGCGACCAGCCGCCGCTGCCGCCTTCCTTTCCGACAAGGCCGATTCGCTGGCCCATCTTCACTCGCTTGCCGGGAATCACGGGCGTTGCAATCATCGACAGATGGCTATATCGATAGTACCAGCCGCGATCGTCAAGAATGTAAACCACATCGTAGCGCGGCGCGACCGGCGTGTCTTTATGGCCTTCGAGTACGTGGCCGGCTACCGAAACGACTAATCCGTCGGTGGCTGCGACGACCTCTACTATCCCTTCGGAGCCTCCGAAATCCAGGCCGTAGTGATAGTAGATGTTCTTCCGGTCAGGTATATCACAGGCGTTGACATAGCAGGGAACATTGGCCATCTGGGTATCGTTAGCGAACCACTTCTGCTTTACGGGGTAGACGAATGTTCCGGGGCGAATCCATGGCGAGCCGGCCGGCCAGAGTCGAAGGCGGGCGTCTTTAAGGAGCCCCCAGGCGTTGGCTTTGCTGCTGTTTTGCACATAGCCTTTTGTGACAGGACAATCAACCTGGACACCGCCTATGGCCTTCGGCAGATGATACGTCGAAGAGACCAAAGACGCCGTTTGGCCGTTGACTTTTATTTTGACCTGCGCCATGCGCACTGCATTACGGACCGAATCGCGTTTTTCGGTCAACTCCAGAAGCGCCACTGTTGCCTTAGTGCCGTCGTGGAGCGTTACCTGTTGCGTTTGGCCTACATCCAGATCGACTGTACACACAAGCGGGGCGATTGTCGCAGCACAAAGTGCGGAGGGGGTTAAAAAACAGGCCAACATGAAGAATGTGATTCTATGATTAGCGTGCATTTATTTTCTCTCCTCTGTAAGTTAAGGAATTCAGCCCTCCCACTCAACGGGGTATGGAGTTATCTTATTGCCGGCCTTACCCTCCACCGATGACTGCTAAACAATAGAGCTAAAGTTTTTCGTATTTTATAACGGCGCGGTAAACGCCGTTGATTCGTTTTCCGTCGGCGATGGTGGGAGGATATTTTTCGTTTCTCGGCTGGAGCCGGATTTTGTCTTTGGGCTCGAAAAAGACCCTTTTGAAAGTTGTTTCGTGGGGCATTTCAAAACGAATGAAACAATCGTCGCCGTTGTGTACCTCGGCTGAAGGTGAGAAAACAACGATGTCTCCTTCCTGGAATTTAGGCTCCATGGAATCGCCGACAACGCGGACGGCGAAGGCATTGGGGTCGTGTAAATCGGGACAGCGGACGTAATCATCGGCAATGCCGACGGGGTAGTCGAGGTCGTTGAAATCAGTGGGGTATCCTGCGGAGACTTTGTTTATGATGGGTATCATTCGGCCAGCCGACAAAGGTCTGAGCCCCTTTTTGACATCCAGCTCGCTTTTTTTAAGGAGCCTATTGAGGTTTTTCGGCTTGTCTTTTTTGCTCATGAGGTTCTTTACGAACTGTCGCCATTTCTGATTCTCGGCCTCGGACGATTCGTATTTTTTGCGGATGTCAGACGGCATACCTTCCATGTGGGCAATGTGGAGGAGCAGGCCTGACTTAAACTTGAGAACCTTTTCGAGCTCTCTGAGAAGCTTGTCGCTGGGCGGGTTGTCGACCTTGCCGGTCTCGATGGTAGACAGATACGGTTTAGAAAAGCCGATGCGAGAACCGACCTCATCGAGCGTCAGATTCAGCTCCTCACGCTTCTTTCTTATTATTTTTCCTAATGACATAATGGCAATTTTACCTTCATATATTCCAAATGCAAGCTAAAGTTGGATAAAAATTCAACAAAAATCAATTTTTTTTTCATGAAATCAAGTGCTCTATCAGGATTTTTATGCCTATCGCGATGAGGACGAGGCCTCCGATGGCTTCAATCTGGCCCTCGAAGAAGTGGCCGACTTTTTTGCCGATGTACACTCCAAGGTATGAGAGTGCGAATGTTATCAGACCTATGATTGTTACGGCCAGCGCGATTGAGACCTTCAAAAGCGGAAGTGTTATGCCAACGGCCAGGGCGTCGATACTGGTGGCAATCGAAAGAAAGAGCAGGACCATTACATTGGCGGGGTTGGAATTCTTGTTGTGCGGGGCGATTTTGAACGATTCGTAAATCATTTTCCCGCCTACGGCAGCGAGGAGCCCGAAGGCGACCCAATGGTCGTACTCGGCGATGTGGTCTCTTATGGTCAGTCCCGCCAGCGAGCCTATTAATGGCATAAAGGCCTGGAAGGCGCCGAAGAAGAAGGCCATTCTCAGGGCGTGTTTAACCTTTAGCTGCTTGTAGGCGGTGCCGCTGACAATAGAGACGGCGAAGGCATCCATTGCCAGCGCCAGAGCAATAATTATGATTGTGATTAAACCCATAACAGTAGGCTTTTGATGTTATTCGTTTTGCTTTAGCATTTTGTCGATTGCCGCGGCAAGCTCATCCGGTTTCTGGGAGCCGATGAGCAGTTTCTTTCCGTTTGTTAATACGACGAGCAGGTAGCGAAGCGATGAGCCAAATGCCAGTACTTCGCGAAAGATTAAGTCTTTTTCTTCAGACATTACGGCCCTTGAAGCATTATTCTATGGTTTACAGATTTTGCATGGCCTTTTGCCGGCTTGGGTTGCCTTGTCTCTTGTGCCGTAAGTTACGAGATTTCCCGGCTTTATTCTCTTTGCCGAACTGCAGTCGGGTTTGTGAAAGACCTTGCTGTTTTTGGATGCGACGAATCCGTGTTCGGTTGTTGTCGGTTTAACAGGTGGTTTGGTTTGCCTGGTGGGGGCTGTTACCAAAGCGGCAAAGTCATTGGCGTCTGTGGGGCGCTTTCCCGGCGGATTAGCGATGCGGTAATCCGCGATGAATGAATCGACCTGCGCGAGAACCGCAGCGGTAACTGTGGCGGGCATATTTTGCACGGATACCGCCTGCATTGCTGCTTTCGCTTTCCAGACGTCGGCCTGAAAACCGAGTTTTGGCTGTGTTGCCAGATGAACCGATCTGGCTAATGACGTTTGAGCACGGAAGACATGCTGTTGCGAATCATCGAGCCTAAGCACGTCGATGTCGACTCTAAGTACAGGGGAGGTGATTTCGCGGGCATTGTACAACTGAGGTGTCAGAGTGATGCCACGCATCCCGAGCTTGATCTCAATTTTGCTTTTCAGTTCCTTCAATGCTAATCCGTATTTTTTTGCTTCGCCTTCCGGCATTGCAATATCAAGATACAATCCCTTTATGTCAGCGAGTTCGGGGTGAGCCCGGCCAATCAATATACCGGTCGGGTCCTCCGGCAAATGCGGCTCTACCTTTGCGAGGGCGGAAGCGGACAAGATGGTTAAAATGGCGGTCAGAATGAGATGAAGGTTTTGAGTTTTCATGGTTTTCCTCTCCTTTACAATAAATTAGTTTCAAAGTTCCCCAAATAAAATGGGTGTTTAACGATTCCGATACCTTACCTGATACCTAATGCTTTGTTTACGGCGGCTTTCATTTTTGCAATGCCGATTTTGGCTACAGTCAGCGCATCCTGTTTCCAATAGTCGGGATTGAACAGCTCCACTGACAGGATGGCGCGGCTGCCGGTGGCGCACAGGTCGCGCAGGATTTGTGTCAACGGAGCGATGCCGTCGCCGGGCATGACGCGGTCACGGTCGCCAATCCTGTCTCGCGGCGGGTCGGCTGGGTAGTCGTTTAGGTGGAAGACCTGGATGGCCTGGGCACTTAGCTGCTTTAGGCCGTTGAAGTCTGAGCCTCCCCTGTAGATGTGATAGACGTCGGGTAGGAAGCAGGCCCTGGGGTGTCCGCTCTCGATGACTACGAACATGCACTGTCCCAGTCTGTGCAGGTTCTTTGAAGAGCCCCATAGCTCAATCTGGGGGACTACGCCGATTTTGTCACCGAGTGCCAGGAGCGCGCGAGATCGCTCGGCCGCTTTCATAAGGTCGAGTCCCGGTTCTCTTGTTGCACCGGCGGGTGGTGCGGCGATGCGTTTGCCGCCAATTTGGGCCAATATGTCCATATCACGCTTTGCCTGTTCGAAACCTTTGGCACGTTTGGCTTCGTCGTCTATAATCCACTGGAAGAAGCTGATGGCGCTTTCGACGGTGAGTCCGAGGTCTGCGATGCGCTTTCTCAGGTCCTTCAGGTTTCCGCCTGCGCTGGCATATTCATGGATTTTGTGTACCCAGGGCTCGATGGCCTTGTAGCCGGCCTTGGCGGCGATTTCGATTTCTTTATCGAAAGGGAGCTTTTGCCCGCGGATAGTGCTGGTGTTGAGGCAGTATTTGAACGGCACTGGGGGAGCGGCGGCGGCTTTGGCTGTTTTATCACCGATTGCCGTGGTGGTTACGGCGGCAACGGCGGCACCTGTGCTGGCCAGTAATTGACGTCGTGATATGTGACGTTTAGTCATAAGCGACTCCTCCTTCTTACATTTTTCGGTCGAGTTGACATAAGTTCAGGCTATAAGAGCGAAGGCGTCAGTAACGTCCATTCCTTCTTTGATACCAAGCTCTTTTGCTTTTTCGTTTGCCTTTGTAACTTTTCTGTTCGGGAACCTGTCGAGTGTTCCGATCGTGTTGTCCGGCGTGCTTTCGACAATCGCGGCTGCGACGCCGTAACCCTGGCAGGCCAGGACGTCAATGGCGGGACAGGCCAGGAAGCCTTTAGGGCCTGTAACTAATAATATATTAAATCCGGACCATTTTGTCTGCACGCCCTCAACGAGTCCATTCGGGGTTTGATATGCCTTAGTGTACACTTCCATCATTGTCTCCATTAACAGCCGGCTTTTTCAGCGCCAACGGGCTGCTCGTCAGTGAGCGATGCTCATGTCATGTCGGGGCTGTGAGCTGTTCTTTGATTTCAGCAAGTATTTCGTCCAGCAGCTCTTTTGTCTTTGCTTCGACATTCAGGCGGAGCAACGGTTCGGTATTGCTGGGGCGACAGTTAAACC
>JBARPZ010000398.1:0-5342 GCA_049643445.1 Sedimentisphaerales bacterium | reverse complement strand
CAAGGGCAACCGGGTAATTAAAGCCCCGGCCTAAGAAAAGCCAATTTTCCTTGTCGATATTTGCCGAGGCAATCTCTTTAATATGGTCGGACTGCTGCAATATTTGGCTTATCTTATCCGGTATTTGTGAAAGCTGGTCGATGTACCTGACTGCATCGTCACTGCTTATATGTCTTCTTCTGCCCAGTTCAATGGCCAGCATTGTCATCACAGCCACCTGAGCGGTAAATGCCTTTGTGCTGGCAACGCCTATTTCCGGGCCGGCATGAAGATATATCCCAGCGTCGGTTGCCCTGGCGATGGAAGAGCCGACGACGTTGACAATACCGAGCACCGTCGCACCTCGTTCCTTGGCCTGCTCTACCGCTGCAAGGGTGTCGGCCGTTTCGCCGGACTGGCTTATTGATATAACGACGGTGCCATCCTCAATGATGGGATTGCGATATCGAAATTCGCTGGCATACTCGGTATCCGTCGGGATACGTGCCAACTGCTCAAAAAGGAATTCTCCCACAAGGCCGGCGTGGAATGCAGTGCCGCAGGCAGTGAGAATAAGGTGTTTTGTACGCGTCATCTCACGCAGGTACTCGTCTATGCCGCCAAGTTTAATTTTTGCGTTTTGCTTATCGATTCTACCACCCATACAGGTATTCAAAGCTGTCGGCTGTTCAGAAATTTCTTTAAGCATGTGATGCTGGAAGCCGCCCAGCTCGATTTGTTCCAATGAAAATTCAATTTGCGTCAGGTCCTTGGCGATAGCGACGTTGTCAATCGTTTTGGTATGAAATCCATCCGGGTTGACGGTAACCATCTCGCTGTCGGCAAGATATATTGCCTGAGTTGTATGCTCTACGATCGCAGCCGCATCCGAAGCGAGGATATATTCGTTATCGCCGACTCCCAAAATCAGGGGGCTTCCCCTTTTGGCACCGATGAGCGTATCAGGAAACTCTGAGCACACAATCGCCAGGCCAAAGGTGCCGTGCAGCTCGCCAAGAGCCCGCTGAACCGACCATTCAAATCTGTTCTGACCATCGGATTGATTTTTACCCTTACCCTCATCGTCTTTCGCATAGAAATAGCCGATTAAGTTTGCTATCACTTCAGTATCGGTTTCGCTGGCAAACTCAGCCCCTTCATTTTGTAGCCACGTCTTCAGTGTGCTGTAGTTTTCGATAATGCCGTTGTGAACAACGGCGATTTTGCCTGTATAGTCAAGGTGCGGATGTGCGTTGACGGTGTTCGGCTTACCGTGCGTGGCCCAGCGTGTATGGCCAATGCCGAAAGTTTCGGTTTTGTCAGGCTTGTCTAAAATCTCTTCGAGAGCGCTTATCCTGCCGCTGGTCTTTTTGACCCTTATCGCACCGCTGCCCAGCAGCGCCACGCCTGCTGAATCATAACCCCTGTATTCCAGACGTTTTAAACCCTCTATGAGAATCGGTTGTGCAACCTTTTTACCCAGATAAGCTACTATACCACACATTCACATTTTCCTTAGTTTCAGCAAGCTCAACAGAGTAAATCGGCAAAAAATACAGCCATCAATAATACAAAACATAGTAATAATTGAAAAACGAAGTTTGACGATCTATGCCTTAAGTGGGCTTATTATAGGCGGATTCAACCTATTCAACAAATCAATTCTACTTAAACACTCTATTAGATATTATGACTTGACGATCCATCTCGAAAAGTGAATAGTATTGAGTTTTCAGTCGATAGCACCTGGTGAACAGTAAAACAAACCATAAAGCCCGAATTAGCAAATATGTTAGTTGTTATTGATTATAATGTAGGAAACGTCAAGAGCGTATGCAATGCATTCAGCCATATTGGCTGCGATGTAAAGCTTAGCTGTGAACCGAAGGATATTGATTCCGCTGCAGGCATTGTACTGCCCGGGGTCGCAGCATTCGGTTACGCAATGAGCGCTTTGGGTCCTCTGGCCGAACTGATAAAAAAGGTTGCTTTAAGCGGCAAACCGCTTCTGGGTATTTGTGTCGGCTTCCAAATGCTTTTCGAGAAGAGCAGTGAATATGGCCGGCATAACGGCCTTGGATTAGTTTCAGGCAGCGTCGTTCCCATCCCTTCCCGGCAGATAGTCCCGCATATGGGCTGGAATCTGGTTAAGCCGTTTGAAGAGATGGATTTATTTGCCGGCCTGGGAAGCGAAAAACATTTCTATTTCGCACACTCTTTCTATGCTGACGTTGCCGACACCGAAGCCAAAGTTGCATTTACCGACTACGGTTTTGATTTGCCTGCATCGGTACAAAAGGCAAATATATACGGCACACAATTTCATCCTGAGAAAAGCAGCAAGGCCGGCCTTAAAGTCTTAAAGAATTTCGCGCAAATTTGTGAGGGTACAAATCCGTAATGTTGGCCAAAAGAATTATTCCCTGTCTCGACGTAAAGGACAATCGTGTTGTCAAGGGGGTCCACTTTTTAAATCTTCGTGACGCCGGCGACCCCGTGGAGCTCGGCGCAAGATACAGTGAAGATGGTGCCGATGAGTTGGTTTTCCTTGACATCACTGCTACTATTCGCTCCCGCAAAACAATCGTCGAGCTTGTGGAAAAAGTTGCCGAAAACGTCTTCATCCCTTTTACTGTCGGCGGCGGCATACAGACCGTGGAGCGAATGGATGAGCTTCTACGCAGTGGCGCCGAAAAGGTTTCGGTAAATACCGCCGCAGTCCAAAATCCGAACCTGATAACCGAGGCCGCCCGGCGTTTTGGAAACCAATGTGTTGTTCTGGCCATTGATGCCCGCCGGTCAAAGCAAAACACGGACAGATGGCAGGTCTGCGTAAAAGCAGGCTCAGAACCGACCGATATTGACGCCGTTGAATGGGCTGCCAAGGGCGAAAAGCTGGGCGCAGGCGAAATCCTGTTAACCAGTATGGACGCCGACGGCACCAGGGCAGGTTACGATATAAAGCTTACTAAAGCAGTATCCGATGCAGTTAATATTCCTGTCATCGCATCCGGCGGAGCAGGGACACTTGAACATCTCTATGAAGCTATCATCGATGGCGGAGCGGATGCCGTTCTTATGGCTTCAATCACACACTTCGAGAATTATACTATCAATCAAATGAAAGAATACCTCGCCGGCCGCGGTATACCTGTAAATCTGTAACGCATAACATTCAGCGGATTCGATAACTCATTTGAGCCATTCGTACAGCTCGTAATGGTCTCTACTCATGCCCAGTTTTTCATATATTTTTTGTGCCGATTTGTTTTGCTTGTCCACATACAGACGAAGGCCTGCAAGCTCCGGCGATTTCTCTACCTGCTTTCTCAGGTTCAAATACAGATTCTTAAATACTCCTCGTCCCCGTGCCTCTGGAACGACATATAGCGAATGTATCCACAGAACGGTTCCGTTGCGCCAATCGCTCCATTCCGGTATTGCCAGAAGCACCCCGAGGATCTCGCCCTTTTCCTCGGCCACCCAGTAAGTCCCCCGTGCAGGCTCTTGAAAAACACCAAAGACCCCCTTGCTTACCACATCTCTATTCAGCTCCAGTCCCTCTGTCTCCTGTGCCATCTTCAGTTGCAGCTCAACGATACGTCCGGAGTCACTCAATTTTGCCTTGCGAATCTTAATCATGCCGCCGAGCCTGTCATCTGACAATAATTACCTGTCCCCCCTGTTACCTTCGCCGAAGAATTTAAAAAGTATCAAGATACATGTCGATTTCCCAGTTGGTGACCTGCTTTTTGAACTCGTCCCACTCTTTTGTCTTTATGTCAATATATCTTTCAAACAAGTGCTCTCCGAGGACCTCCTGGATGAGCTTATCTTTTTTCAATTCGTTGAGGGCTTCCCGCAATGACGTAGGTAACACACCTATATTTTTCTTGACCAGACTTTCATCGTCGAGGGTATATATATTTTCCTCGACCGGCCCAGGGGGCGCGAGGTTATTTTTAATGCCATCCAGGCCCGCTTTCAACATAACTGCAAATGCCAGGTATGGATTGCAGGCAGGGTCCGGGCATCGCAGCTCGATTCTCGCGGCCTCCTGTTTGGCTTTGAACCATTTGGGTACCCTCAAAAGAGCCGAGCGGTTCATAGCGGCCCAGGTGACGTAGACAGGCGCCTCGAAGCCGGAAACTAATCTTTTGTATGAATTGACCGTCGGGCAAAGAACTGCGCACATTGCGTTGATATGTTTTATCTGGCCGGCAATGAAACTGAAGGCGGCCTTTGACAGGTTGTATTTGTGGTCTTTGTCATAAAAGGAATTTTTTTTGGTTTTAATGTCAAAAAGACTCTGGTGAATGTGCATTCCAGAGCCGGCGGCATCCATTATTGGTTTCGGCATAAAAGTGGCGTGCATATTGTGCACTTGGGCAATCTTCTTAGCACAGTATTTTAGTGTAACCACCTTGTCGGCTATATCCAGACAGGACCCATAGTGGAAATCTATTTCATATTGACCGAAGCCGACCTCATGATGAGACGTTTCAACTTTAATGCCGAAATTCTCAAGAGCCGCTATTATCTCCTTAATCGCCTTGTATCCTTCGTGGGACGAAAGGTCGAAATAGCTGCCAAAATCTATGGGCGAGGTTCTGTTTTCATCATCAACTCTAAATAGATAGAATTCCGGCTCCGGGCCGACGTTATAATCGAATCCTTCTTTTGCCGCTTCGGCGGCTGCTTGTTTAAGAATAAATCTTGGGTCTCCTTGAAAAGGCTCGCCGTCCGAGCGATAGATATCACATATCAACCTTGCCGTTTTGCCGTTTTCGGTCAGCCAGGGCACAACGGCGTAAGTTGCCATATCCGGCTTCAAAAACAGGTCGCTTTCCTGTATTCGGGCAAAACCTTCAACTGAAGAGCCGTCAAACCAGACACCGTTGCGTGATGCATCCTCAAGCTGCTCAACGGGTATTATCAGTTCCTTTATGACGCCGAGTAAATCAGTAAATTGCAGGGTGATAAATTTTATATCGTCTTTTCCGGCCTGCTCTAAAATCTTCTTAACTTCCATTTAAGATTCCCTTCGTTTAATTGACAATCGACACTTGACGGCCGCAATCTCGTGAAGTTTACAGCTTTAAAAAACTGATAAGTACGATATGGCCTATTCTGGCCTTTAAGCAGAAAAGTGCAAGATAAATCCGCCAGAGGCGGATAAATTTCAAAAATAAGGACTCAATCCCCCCTAACTATCGTTGAACTATAAAAGTAACATCCCATGGGGCAGGTGGGCTGGTCCTTTTTCGTGGTTTTTCTTTGCCGCCGTCATCGTTTCCATCTTCACCTATACTGTAGACGACAAAACCGGTTTCAAGCTTTTTGTACCGCAGCTCTTTGCCGTC
>JBARPZ010000397.1:0-1799 GCA_049643445.1 Sedimentisphaerales bacterium | reverse complement strand
CGCAGAAACCGCGGGCTTCTCATCAAGGTAGCCAACATACCCGATTCTTTCTGAAGCCTTCAAGCCCGGCATGACTTTCTCGTCAAACCACTTCTCAATATTAGGATACATCGGCTCGTTTTCTAATACCAACTCCCGCAATCTCTTCAGATGGCCAGTATCACCGCGCGCATCCGCTTCAGTTAGTCTAACAACTCGGAAATCACCCTTTTGTGAAAACAAGTCTTCCATTCTTATTACCTATAATGCCATATGATTGTCACGTCCTCAACTAATCACCGTCTCCCCAATCTCTAAAAAATTTTGACAACCTCAATTCTTGCTCATTATAATCATCTTTTTTCTCATCCTCTTCGTAATCTTCTGGCTCTGGCTTTTTGCAATCTTTTGACATTCTATAAAACGCCAGCCTTGCTAATCTTTCATCGTCTACTAAATTGATATTAATATTGTGCCCGCGAACCTCAAATATCAGAGGAGTACCTTCCTTTTTGTCTTTTCGGTCTTTACCAAAAAAAGGATGCGCAAATCCAGCATAATGTATACGCATTTCGCCAATCGCTTCATCAATCGCACGACAATATACAGCGATTCCTTCTGGTAAGCAAAGCCTTTCTTTGGATCTCAAAATATAAAAATGATCCTTTTCAACTAACAACCTTTTCTTTTTATTTGCTTCTATGCACTCCCAATAATCATTCGGATTCGGTCTGTTTGTTTCCTCATGTTTCCATAAATCTATGGGGATGCCCTGTTCTACCTTCCCTTTAAAGACAGCAATATTATCCCTATACACGCTTTTGTCCTTCTTAAAAACTTCCGTCCCAGATAGATCAACCGAAAGTGTCTCGTCCTCCACACTTTCCTCACGACGTAAAAGGCATCTGCACAATTCCTTCCCTTGCATCCGGGAGATATCTGGGTGGTAATAAAATAAACGAAGCTGTGACAGAGGTTCTCCCACTTTGACCCTTATATTGAAAGTGATAGGAGTTATTTCCAAAAACATTTCAACCTCCTGAGAAGGCAACTTTCCATGGTCAAAATACTCGTAGTGGTCCATCTTGTCCACAATCAAACGGCCTAAAATATCAACCCTCCCAACTGAGCTCTTAGCAGTCGCTCGGCCAAAAATCGGGCTATTTTTTAACCTTCGTCCGTCAAGTTTTTCATTTAGAGCAAATACATATGTGTGTTTATTTTCCAAAAGAAATATACCATCACTCTCGGCATCATGAACTTTAGCATATTCAGGGTTTTCAAGAATCGTTCTTTTATACGCATCTTGTTTAGTTGGCTTTATCGACCCGTTGACCATTTCATACCCTTCTTTTGATAAGGTTAAATCGATAGACGAATGGTCAATTGGATTTTCTCGCTTCTTCTTGCTATCCCAGTCTTTCACATTTTTAATAAATTCCTCTTTGCATAACTCTTGGACCTGTTCCTTAGACAGCACTCCCGGAATCCAATCTTTCCATGGCTCATTCATTTGTTCTCTCCCATTTAACCGCAAAAAATAACGTTATAAAATTATTATCGGACAACTACGCCAAGAAACATGAGAAATAGCTATCTGCTCAATTCCCGAAACCAAAATCCTCATAACGCAGCTTGATTTTTGAATTATACGATTTCTGAATGTTACCTCAACGCCTTTCTTAAGCTTTTTTTCAAACATCAAAAGAAACCCACATCAAAGCTATCAAAGGCCGATTGTCAAGTTTAGCAATCATTTCATTCATATTGCCATTTGACTATCCACGGATCTTTTGTTCGCTTTTGAAATGCCTTCAGTT
>JBARPZ010000396.1:0-2053 GCA_049643445.1 Sedimentisphaerales bacterium | reverse complement strand
TTGGGCCCGGCACAGTAGAGTATCAACCGAATCCGATTGATGCAAACGGCACATATAATGAAAATGCAATAGTAAGAGTAGTAGGTATACCTGATCCAAACTACTACGCAAGAGGCTGGTATGATGCCAACGGTGTCCTGGTCTCTACCTATAGCACCCTCGTTGTCGTAATGGATTCTGACAAGACTTTTGAAGTTGAATTTGGATCGCCGACTACTATCTTCGTCTCATCAGGCGACCCCAATGCTCTCCGTGATGCTGTCAATGCCGCAAGAAATGGCGATACGCTTAGGGTCGCAGCCGGCGTTTACAACGGCGATATCAACTTCCAGGGCAAACAGCTCAGATTGTTCAGTGTCAAGCCTGACGATCCTAATGTTGTTGCTAACACGATTATTGATTGTCAAAACACCAGTCGAGCCTTTACCTTCAATGGCGGCGAAGATGACAATGTGGTCGTAGACGGCTTTACGATAATCAACGGAAGTGTTACAAACGAGCCGGGCGGTGCCATATACATCGGCCCAAATAGTAATGTCATAATTGTAAATATGGCCATAAGCAACTGCAGTACTGACGGTGCCAACGGCGGTGCGATATTCATCGATTCTAACAGTAGTCCGACCCTCACGAATATTGCGATAAGCAACTGTGACGCCAACAACGCCAATGGTGGTGCAATATACATGGCTTCCAACACCAGTCCGACAATTACAAGTGTTTGGATAAATAACTGCAGCGCTACTGATGCCAACGGCGGCGGCATATATATCGACGCCAACAGTGCTCCCATATTTAGATATTGCACAATCACCAATTGCTCTGCTACGGGCGGCTCCGGCGGCGGAGTTTTCAGTAACGTCAACAACGCGCTTGTATTTGCCGACTGCAACTTCAGCGACAATTACGCAGCCTACGACGGCGGTGGTGTGTATTATGATTTCAACTGCGTCTCAGAGTTTACTGGATGTGCGCTTATCAACAACACAGCGGATTCTTACGGTGCCGGAATTTACTCTGGTGCTAACGGCCGGTCACAAGTCAGTGACTCTACCTTTGTCAATAATACAGCAGCCGCCGATGGTGGTGGAATCCTTTATGACGCTAACAATGTAATAGCGGTCAGCGACTGCAACTTTATAAGTAACACGGCGAGCTACGGAGCCGGCTTGTGTTTCGATTCGAACTGTTCCGGAACTGTTACCGACAGCGTTCTGGAAGACAACATAGGCAGCGAGGACGGTGGCGCCATATACCTTGTTGAAGGTGATATTCTGGTTGCCGACTGCGATATTGTCGGCAATACAGCTCTTGGCGGCGGCGGTTTGTATTGCAAAGATTCTCCGGAATCGCAAATTATTCGTTGTACCATCAACTACAACGAAGCTTACCGCATTGACTCTCTGGTTACTCAGGGCGGCGGTATATTTTCGTCTGCCGGCCCGACGTTAATTGAAGATTGCGATATCAGTTATAATACGGCCAGAACGTCAGGTGGAGGTGTGTATCTGGCCGACTATATGGCACCGTATACCGGCCCGGTGATGAGGAACTGCCTTATAACAAATAATACTGCAGGCACAGACGGCGGCGGTATTTCGGCCAATTGGCAGTCAACGGCTGACATCCGCAATTGTACGATATCCGATAATACAGTCACTGACCCGAACGCTAATGGTGGAGGACTCTATGTCTCCTACGAAAGTAATGTTGAAGTTATCGACTCCATTATTTGGGCCAATAGAGGTAGTGACGGTGCGCAGATTGCTGTGGGCAGTGGCGATTTGCCCTATCTTCTGACATCGTCGCTGACTATTACGTACAGTGACATTGGACCGCGATACGAACCCAATGAGTCGCCTTTCTTCAGCCCGGAAAGCTCAACTATAGCTCCGGCTCCGTTTACCGGCCCCAATACGGTTCTCATAGACGGCCAAACGATTTTTGATCAATTTGACCAGGGCCAACAATGGGTAGAAGTTATCGTGACTCTGACTGAGCCTGTCGAACTGCGGGCAATGACCAACTGGAATTCACCACAATCAGTCAACGA
>JBARPZ010000395.1:0-2071 GCA_049643445.1 Sedimentisphaerales bacterium | reverse complement strand
TTGCTTCTTAGGGGAGGTAAATTATCTAATTTACCCTCAGACGGGTCGAATGAATTCGACCCCTACATTAATAAGAGCATATAGTAATATATCACTACCGTAAGAATAGGGTTTTTACTTGTTTTATAGAATAATAGGACTTGCGAGAAAGTGCTGATATAGGTAATAAAATTACTACTTATTACACATTTTTGCAAGTACAATAATTGATATTACGAATAAATTGCTGTATTATACCAATAGATAGTAGTAATTTGCAAAAATGATGTAAATAAAGATTTACGTACAAAATTAATTTTGTAATTTTTTATAATGTGCTATAATGAATATGGAATTATATAAAAATTAATTATTGAGTTCGGGAAAAAAGAATAGGTGCTTTAAAAAGCCGAAAAGAGCAAACTATCTGAAAGGATAGGACGCAAAGTTTTGGGTTTAAGGTACTTTATTGCTATGACCGCCAGACTGCCGACTTTTTTAAAGAAAGAGTGGGCAGTTTTTTGTTTTTTTAGAAGTATTAGCAGAAGTGTTTTCCCATAAAAATAAATAGAATTACATGAAAATAAAAATATAAAAAGGGGGGATTTGGGGTAAATAAAATAAGAAATGTGTTTTCTTTACAATAAAAGATTTTAATAGAAAGTTAGGTGAAAATAAATGAAAGTTAAATTAATTATAATTTCAATTATTTTACTTTTAGTTATAGTGTTCGCATGTGGCTGTACTCCGATTATGGAAAAATTAGGTTTGGTTAGCCCTACGGGTGAAGAGCAATTATCTCCGGAAAAAGGCGGACCCCCTGATGGTTTGGTAAAGGTTTTAATCGGATTTAAAGAAAAACCGGGAGCAGCTCAACAGGCAATGGTTAAGGGTGTGGGCGGTAAAATTAAATACACTTATCATATCGTAGATGCCATTGCGGCTTCAATTCCACAAAAGGCAATTGATGCACTTAAGAAGAATCCTAATGTTAGATACGTTGAGCTTGATGGCCAAGTATACGCTCTTGTTGAAGAGTTGGAAAATTCTTGGGGTGTTGAACACATTGGAGCAGGTGATGTGCATGCCTCCAACATGGGTAGTGGCGTAAAAGTCGCCATCATCGACACAGGCATCGACTACACGCATGAAGACCTGGACTACAACTATAAGGGTGGTATTGACATCGGTGACGTTGACGGAGATCCAATGGATGATTCAGCCATCGCCGGTCATGGCACCCATGTCGCTGGCATTGTAGCTGCCCAGGCAAATGGAATAGGTGTAATCGGTGTTGCCCCGGAAGCTCATCTCTACGCTGTCAAGGTGTTTGACTCTGACGGTATAGCCTACGATAGCGATGTGATTGCCGGGATTGAGTGGTGCATAGTGGGTCCCGATGGCGAGCCTGACACAGGGGACGAGCTTGGCATTCAGGTTATCAACATGAGCATAGGAAGGTCTGGCTCATCGGAATCTCTAAAGGATGCCTGCGATGTAGCTTACGCTGCAGAAGTTGTGCTCGTGGCTGCGGCAGGCAATAATGGCAATCCTCCTGGCAAAGGTGATAATATTATCTACCCTGCTGCATATGATTCAGTAATCGCGGTTGCTGCAACTAATCAGGATGACGAAAGAGCAAGATGGTCAAGTACGGGTCCAGATTTAGAATTAGCTGCGCCGGGAGTAAGTATTTATTCTACTTATATTGGCGGCGGTTATGCAACTATGAGTGGAACCTCCATGGCATCACCTCATGTGGCTGGCGTAGCTGCTTTGGTTATTGCCTCGGGAACCTCTGGTGTTGTAGAAGTCAGAGCCAAATTGCAAGATACTGCAGATGATTTAGGTGAAGCGGGATGGGATAGCAAATATGGATATGGATTAGTTGATGCTGATGAGGCTGCAGGTGTTCCGCCGCCGCCACCCAATGGAACTCCCACTGTTTCCATTACCAGCCCTACAGATGGCTCTACCTTTGTCTCAGGGGCTACGATTTCCTTTGTAGGAACGGCCGACGATTTCGAGGATGGAGTTCTCACTGATGGTCTGATTTGGACCTCTAACATAGACGGTCAAATAGGTATAGGAG
>JBARPZ010000394.1:0-1557 GCA_049643445.1 Sedimentisphaerales bacterium | reverse complement strand
TTCGGCAGACCAGGAGCTCTTTCGAAGCGATAAAGGCTTAGAACGTCTGTCCCAACTTGGCATTAAGCAGGTAGTATTCGCAACAAGGCTTATCTACGATGACCCGCACTGGTATGCCAACATAGGGTACTTCTGCGACGATGAAAATCACAAGGCTTACGCCGGTAACGGCAAACCGGATGAGAGCAAGCTATACGTATTGGATACCGAGACGGACCAAATCAAAGTTCTACTGGACGGCAAAGGCGGTGGCATTCGAGACCCGCATGTTCATTACGATGGCAGGACCGTTCTGTTCTCATACCGTCCGGCTGGAACAGACTACTATAATTTATACGAAATACAGACCGATGGCACGAAATTGAAGCAGCTAACAGACGGGCCATACGATGATATTGAAGCGATGTACTTGCCCACCGACGACATCGTCTTTATCTCGACGCGCAGCAAACGCTGGGTGGGCTGCTGGATGACCCAGGTCGGCACGCTGTTTCGCTGTGACAGGCAGGGCAAAAATATATGTCCCCTCTCGTTCAATCCCGAACATGATAATACCCCCGCAATGCTGCCGGATGGACGGATAATCTATACACGCTGGGAATATGTGGACCGTTCACAGGTCGGATACCATCAGCTCTGGGCGATGAATCCCGACGGGACGAACGTGGTCGCCTATTATGGCAACCAGAAGCACTATCCACTTTATATCGATGCAAAAGCGATTCCGGGCAGTGACGATGTGCTTGTAATCGATTCGCCCGGGCACGGCCGGTCGGACCATCGAGGACACGTTTGCGTCATAACGCCCAGATTAGGTCCGGATGACAACCGGGGCTATCGGCGCATTTACGGCAAAGCCGCATATAACGACCCGTACCCTATCGACAGAACAAATTTTTTGGTGGCCTCTTACAAACAGCTCATTCTCGGCACACGCGGCGGTGAAAGTTTTCCTGTCCTGGCATATAAGGGCCGTGCGAATATCCATGAGCCGGTACCGGTTATTCAGCGGCCGCGGGAGAAGATTTTTGCCGACCGTACGAATCCGAAACAGCCAACCGGACAAATGATCCTGGCCGACGTATATAGCGGCCGGAATATGGAAGGTGTACAGAAGGGCCAGATTAAAAAGCTCCTCGTTTTGGAAGCCCTGCCAAAGCCGGTGAACTTCAGCGGGGGGATGGATCTGACCAGCTGGCTCGGTACGTTCATGCTGGAGCGTGTCCTCGGAACCGTCCCTGTCGAAGAGGATGGCTCAGCCTGTTTTGAGGTTCCTGCCGGTCGGACCGTTTTGTTCGTCGCACTGGACGCCAACGGTTTGTCCGTTAAACGCATGCAGAGCTTTACCAACGTCCAGCCGGGCGAGGTGCTTGGTTGTGTTGGCTGCCATGAGAATCGGGCACTGACGCCGGCCTCGATTAGTACAAACCGCCTCATGGCAGTAAGGCGCCCCCCCAGCCGAATCGAACCTTTCGAAGGACTCCCGGACGTGCTGGATTACCGCCGCCATATTCAGCCGATACTCAACGAGCATTGTGTAAAATGTCACAACTACAA
>JBARPZ010000393.1:0-3838 GCA_049643445.1 Sedimentisphaerales bacterium | reverse complement strand
TCAACGAAATTCGCATAGCATCTGCCGTTATTATGCCCCTTGTTCTCTTCGAACCAGCCCCGGACCCCCTTAAAGAATGCCCTTGCCTCTTTATCGATTCGCACGATCATTTTCCTCGCTGCCTCTGACTTTCTCGCCGAATCCATATAAGCCAGAAGCCCTCTATGCGTCCGCGGATTATAAAGCCCGTCCAGCAGAAATCTTACCCTGTAATTGCTGATTTCTATTCCGAAATGGTCTTCGGCAACGTGCTCGATATTCTGTGCCTCATCGATTATCACATGGCCGTAGTCCGGTAGCACCGACGCCCCCTGTTCTTTCAGAACAAGGTCGCTAAACAAGAGCGCATGGTTGGACACAACGATATCGGCTGTCTCCAGTCGCCGCCTTGCCCGCCAGTAAAAGCATTCGCGAAAATGCTGGCACTTCCTCCCCCGGCAGTTACCGTGCTCGCTCTTGACCAAATCCCACACCTGCCCCTTCGGCACAAACGTAAGACTGCTCAGCGAACCGTCTTCCGTTTGCCTGGTCCAGTCATTTATCACCGCTAATTGCGAGCCGGATTCATCGAATAGCCGCCCCTGTTTTCGTATCGCAAAGTCAAGCCGGCGTTTGCACAAATAATTCCCTCTGCCTTTTGCCAGCACCGCCGTAAATCCACGAGGCAGACACTTGGTCAGAAAAGGTATGTCCTTACCCGTCAACTGCTCCTGCAGCGTGATAGTAAAAGTACTGATTAGCACCTTGCCTGACCCGTTAGAACGCTTCCTTTTTTGGATTCTCTCGTCCTTTGTAGAATTTCTAACGGGGGCGGCGTTTTTGTAAACCAGCTCTATCGCCGGGATAAGATATGCAAAGCTCTTACCAACTCCCGTCCCCGCCTCGACGGCCAGATGCCGCCCATCCGCAAGCGCCTTCTGCACCGCCCGCGCCATCTCAACCTGTTCAGCCCGCTCCTCAAATCCGCCAAACGATTGCGAAATTGCACCACCCGCCCCAAAAACCGCTTCTATGTCTAATCCGGTATTAGCCTTTATCATTACAGAAGTTATTATCCACTATTCATCACTCATCGCAAGCATCGAATACCAAGTATCTTCACCCCGAGCGCTGTTACGCCAACCGTCACCCCGAGCGCTGTTACGCCAACTGTCACCCCGAGCACTGTTACGCCAACTGTCACCCCGAGCGCTGTTACGCCAACCGTCACCCCGAGCGCAGTTACGCCAACCGTCACCCCGAGCGCTGTTACGCCAACCGTCACCCCGAGCGCAGCCGAGGGGTCTATTTATTTAACCCGCGAAGCGGTTCCTTATAAAGAAAATATCAGTCGTGCCAATCTTCACTAAGGTCTTTCCATTGCGGATTTATAGAATCAATAAGCGTTACCTTCTTTTCGCGTCTCCACGATTTTATTTGTTTTTCACGGTTAATGGCCGAAGCAGAATCTTGTATTGTTTCAACGTAAAGCAACCGGTCAATATTATATTTGTCAGTAAAGCCGTTGATTAAATGGTTTTTATGTTCATAGAACCTTTTCTTGATATTACTGGTTAATCCTGCGTAAAGAGTACCGGACTCGCTTGCCATTATATAGACATAAAAGGTTTTCACAGCGATATTTTAGCAATGATAAGGTGATGGCGAAAGAGAAGATAAACAGATTTCTCGGCTCCGATCGAAATGACATAACGCATCGAATATCAAGAATCGAGCATCAAGCATCGAGAATCGAGTATCGAGCATCCACATAAGTCCCATAAGAATTCGCTTGACTCGTATCTCCCAATCAGATATACTTACTTTATATCTACTATATAGATGGCGAAGCGATGACTTTCTGCTTCATGCCGGACATTCATTCGCCATAAAAAAAGGCGGTTTTGGCCCCAAACGGAGCAAAAGGGACGTGATATGGCTGCTAAAACATTTCTTACAACCACACTGACAATCTCACTGTTCCTAATAGTATTGGCCTTCTCCACCACTGCTCACGCAAAAATCATCTACGTCGATGATGCTGCTGCGGGCGCAAACGACGGCTCGTCCTGGACCGATGCGTACCAATACCTGGGTTATGCTCTTGACAATGCCTCGAGTGGGGATGATATTCATGTAGCCCAGGGCATTTACAGACCCAGCGAGGGTTATGGGGCCATACCTGAGTTTGACTGGAGAACATCCACGTTCTGGCTCAAAAACGGCGTAATTCTCGACGGAGGCTACGCCGGCTCTGGTGAACCAGACCCTAATACGCGGGATATCGACGCCTACGAAACCATCCTCAGCGGCGACCTGTACGGTGATGATGGGCCGAATTTTGCTAACAACGCCGAGAACAGCTACCACGTTGTCACAGGCAGTGACATGGACGCCACAGCCGTGCTTGACGGCTTCACAATCACCGGCGGCAATGCCAACGGTTCATCCTATCCGAATAACCGTGGTGGTGGGATATACAACCTTGACAGCAGCTTGACACTTGCTGACTGCACATTCATCGAAAACTCAGCCAAATACTATGGAGGCGGGATGTATAACGACAACAGCAGCCCGATGATTACTAGCTGCATCTTCAGCAGCAACTCGGCCAGCTGGGGCGGCGGAATGTACAACACTAAAAGCAACCCGACGGTAACTAACTGCTCCTTCAGAAATAACTCGGCAACAGGTAGCGGCGGCGGGATACTCAACCGCTATGATAGCAGCCCGACGGTGAAGTTCTGTGCCTTCAATCACAACTCAGCTGTATGGGGTGGTGGGATGTGCAATTCCGATTACAGCAGTCCCACAATTGTGAACTGCATATTCAACGACAATTCTGCCAAATACTATGGCGGCGGAATGTACAACGAGTCTTACAGCAGTCCAGCAGTAAAAAGCTGCACCTTCAGCAGCAACTCAGTAGAGGACGGCGGCGGGATGTCCAACTGCAACAACAGCAGCCCTACTATTACCAACTGTACCTTCAACAACAACTCGGCCAAATATGACGGCGGCGGGATGTACAACTGGAACAGCAGCCCGGTGGCGGAAAACTGCACCTTCACTACCAACTCGGCCAGCTCCGGCGGCGGGGTGTACAACGAGGATAGCAATCCTACGTTGAAGGGCTGCATCTTCAGCTCCAACTCGGCCAGCTATGGAGGCGGGATGAACAACAGTAACAGCAGCCCTAAACTTAATAACTGCACATTCAGCGGCAATCGGGCCTCCGACCGCGGGGGCGGGATTTTCAGCTATTGGTACAGCAGGCCAATGGCAAACAATTGCATTCTTTGGGCTGATGTGCCCTCGGAAATAAGCGGTGACAAACCAATTGTAGCAACCTACAGCAATGTCCAAGGTGGTTACTATGGAAAAGGCAATATCAATGCAGACCCGTGTTTTGTTAATCCTGACAGCAATGATTATCACTTATTGCCAGATTCACCGTGTATCGATGCGGGTTACCCCAATTACGTTGCCAATCCCAACGAAACAGACCTTGATGGCAATCCCCGCGTAATTAACTGCCGAGTCGATATGGGCGCTTATGAGTATGGCCAATTAGTACCAGCCAAGGCCAGAATTGTGCCGCGTACTATAAATTTGGCGAGCAAAGGTAATTGGATTACCGCCTACATCTGGTTGCCCAAAGAATATAACGTTGCTGATATTGACTCGGATAGTATTCTTCTCGATTGCGAAATCGAACCTGTGTCTCTACATGTCGATGAGCAAGCGCAGCTTGTAACAACCAAATTCACCCGCGAAGATGTTCAGCCCATTCTTGAGATAGGTGACATTGAGCTAAAAATAACCGGTCTGTTGATTGACGGGACATGGTTTGAGGCCA
>JBARPZ010000392.1:0-10206 GCA_049643445.1 Sedimentisphaerales bacterium | reverse complement strand
AAGCCAATTCAAAGCCAATTAAAGCCAATTCAAAGCCAATTAAAGCCAATTCAAAGCCAATCAAAGCCAATTAAAGCCAATATTATGCCAAAACAAAGCCAATTCAAACCCAAACAAACCCAATTTCAGCCAATGCTTGCCCACTACGCCGTTTGGCGGGCTTGTCCGCCATCAGTGTGGTGGGACAGAGGCAAAAATAGAGTCAACTTCTACAACCTTGAGCAATCAATCCTCACAGCTTCACGGCAAGCTGTGCCACCCGCTCTCCGAGACGCCCGGCACTGTCGAGATCCTTCGGCCCGATCCCGGGATCGATTGGTCCGGTCATTGCCCCGGCGCCCACTTCGGCCCAAATGTCCTCCACCTCCTGGTCTTGATAAAGTGGGCCTGCAACGACCATACGATTGTTTATCATAAACAGCAGAAGCGAGATGACCACGTGTTCCTTGCCTCCCATCTGACCACCGCCAGTGGCGAACGCGCCTCCTACCTTGTCCGTAAAATCCACCTTCATTTTCCACGACCAATCATCGATGACGATTTTCATTCTGCCGGGTATATTGGCGTAATATGCGGGACATCCCAGAACAATCGCCTCTGCTGCCGCGAGGTCTTCTTTAGTCACTTCACGCACCTTCTTGACCGCCGCAACCGCACCGGCCACCCGCTTGACACCTTCGGCTACTGCCTGAGCCATTTGTTCGGTGTTCCCCGTCAGGGAATCGTAAGCAATCAGAACGTCGGCAGTTTTCTTTTTAATAAGCGGCAAATCTTCAAGCGAAACGCTTTGTCCTTTGGCTTTGCGGTACTTGGTCAGCACCAGGTCTGCATCCTGAATGATGCCCACATCCGGCGCGTACGTTTTATAGCACAAGTCGGCCGAATCTATTCCGGACGTCTCTTCCACCTTTATGCAGTTTCTAAATGTTCCCGCCGGCGTCTTCATCGTCACGTCATCGCTTTGTATCTCAGCCCTGTCCTGGGCATTCGGGGCGATCTCCTGGTAATGTCTGGCCCCCAGGAGGACCGTACCGGGCATTATGATACCCGCTCTCGAATCCTTTTCATCCGCTCTCCACGCCCCAGAGTGGTTGACTATCTTGCCATCCTTGTAGTCGTCCACCTCCTCCCCGAAATAGAATACATCGCCGTGTTCTCTGCAAATGGCGAAGAAGTTCCTCGAGATCTCCTTCAATTTTCCGTTCTGTTCTTCCCGTTCTTGGACAACTCTTGTTATTATATTGCCGATTTTCTTTGTTTCATCCAGGACGGTAATAACGACTTTCTCCGTGCGGCTTTCCAGCACGAGTTGATGACCGGGCTCCAGAATAAAGAACTGATTCCTGCCAATCGAAGAGAACGTACAGTTCTCCTGATTGAATGAATCAGTCCACTTTTTGCCTTGCTCACCGACAGGAGCTGTTTCTTCAGTTCCCTTCTCCTTGATCTCAATAACGTTGCCTTCCGGGGAAATTTCAACTTCGTACACTTTTGCACCTGAATGTATGTCCACGTCATACTGGCCCGGATTCTCCCCTTCAACCTCCTTTACAATTTTTATGGTCTGTCCCTGTGGAAAAGCCTCCTCAATAGCTTTTTTTATAACAGCCGGCAGCTCCGACCGCAGGACAGTAACTTTCCTCTCTTGCGCTACTGCCTCAGGTGCACACCCTGTGACTACCAGCATCGTGGGCAAACTGACAGCAATCAGAATTGCGCCAAGCCAATTTGATTTCAGTTTCATAACAGACCTCCTTTACTAATTGGGTATTTCCCATACTATTTGTTAACTTGTCGGCAATTCCCTGGATAATGTTCATCAGGGGGACAACACGTAAGTCTTTTTCAATGAAGATAGTGTCTTCTCAAACTCCTGGTTGCTCAATGGGCGACCCCACATGAGTAAGCGGGCCAACTCACCGTCGAAGGATTCATGGCCCGGATGGTTCGTTGCATCACGTTCCTGTCCAATCGCCATTTTGGACGAGTTCGCCTTTGGATTGACAGGGAAAGCCCTGGACGCCACAGGTTTAGTCCCATTGACAAAGAGCTCGATGGTGACTTTCCCGGTGCCGGCACCCATGCGACCGGCAATCACATAGTAGCGATTCTTTTCCAATTTGGGACCAGGAACCTGAGGATTGTTCTCATCCCATCGGCCAAAGGTGATGGCATTTCGAGAACCCATCCAAAACGTGTTATCGTCCTTGAGCCCCGCCCAGAATCCTTCGTATTTCCCACCATTTCTCAAGTTGCCGAAGAATGAATTCACGTCTTTGAGACCGGATACCTGGGAATAAACCGACATCACGGCAAACCATGTGTAGCCACTGCCGGTAATAAGGTGGTCAAAGGCGTCTTCATCGCTATTGACCAGTTCCTGTCGTCTAAACACAACGGTGTTATGACCACCAATGGCTGTTACTTTTTCTTTCAGCACAGGGCGTCCAGTCCCATTTTTGTGACTGGCATCTCTTGTCGCTATGAAGGCCCTGGCCTTGAAGTCCACCTGATTTTTCCAGGAGGCAACTCGTCCGTTGACCATTTTAATTCCTCGATCCGCATCGAGGTCCAGGATTAGGCCTTTGCGCACAATATCAATCTTTGCTTTCAGCTGCGATTCTTCGCTGACTTGAGCGGTGCCGGCCAATACCATTAAAAAGACAACCGATAGAACAACCTGGTATTTAGATATTATCATTTTTTTCCTTTCCAAGTCCGGATAGCCCGGAAATTCGCACCGTACATAAACTCGTACCTGGTGAATAATCATATTGAATTGTACTCTCAATCGTTGAAGATGCAAGAATTAGTGATACGTAACACAACATACGTATCGCTGGATGTGCACAAGAAGGAACATAACGTGGCTATGTTACTACCTGATAACCCAATAAAAATGACCTGCTCTCCAAAAAGCCGGGCTGGTTTTAGAGAGCAGGCCAGGATTAGTTCCATAAGCCGGGGTTTAGCCGAGCTTGGCGCCGCGGGCAATCAGTATCTTTCGGAGCTTTTCCAGAGGCTGCAAAGATAAATCTGAGCTTAGACCTTCGGCCAGCAGTATCTCATCACAGATGGCCGGGGTGGGATTTTGCGAGAGCTTATCAAGGTAGTTTGCTCGCTTGTCCTTCTTTGCGGTGGCTGCTATTGCCTCTGCCAGAGCGAGCTGCCTGATGACGGGGTGCGGGTCCTCAAGCGCTTTAACGGCAGTATCTAACACTTTTTCTTTTCTCATATCCGCAAGCCTGGCAAGGATTGCGCGTCTGACCTTCCAGTCACTGTCCTTTCTCAAAAGAGAAATCAAATATTGGACATCCTTACCCTCACCCAAGTCAAAGAGCGCTTCTGCGAGAACAGCCCTCAGGACTGCATGGGAACGAGAGGAGACTTTTTTGTCTTTCAATAGTTTTCTTGCAGCAGCATAGAAATCATCTCCCGGTTCATAGCCCCGCAGATGCTGCACGACAGTAGCCAGCAACTGGGGCTTATCGAGGAATGATTCTTTGGTCAGGACATTTTGGCAAAGATAGGGTGCTGCCTTTTTGTAGCCGACCAGGACCGAAACAGCCAGCGTTTGCACATCCTTATCAGCATCTGAAGCGAGCTTGAGAACACCGGGATATGCATCTTCTCCCTTGTATCCTTCCAGAGTTTTGAGGGCAATCAGGTTGATAGCCTTCTTGAGATTGAACTTTTCCTTGCCTGCCGCTGCCGGATAATCCTTATCCAGAGACTGGATGAAGATTTTCCTGACTTTTGTTTTCAGTTTCGGGTCGGCTTCGGCTAATCGGTGAAGACCCAGGCCAGCCTCCAATACGGCGAAATACTGCTTTTCGAAATCGCCGTTAAGCAGAATTTTCTCCAGGGCCGGGACAAGGCCGTTCATCTTTCGTGCCTCTGTCCCCGCCTTTATCGCCAAAGCAGCAACTCTGTGGTCCTTATCGTTTACAAGCGATCTGATTAAACGTCTGGCTTCTTTGTCCAGCTTCTTATCCGCCAGGGCATGGGCGGTCAGCATCCGAACAGTAGCATCCTTATCTTTGGCAGTCTTGCGTAGAATATCCAAAGGCACCGGCTGTTTAATCACAGATACAGCCGACAGTGCCTGGGAGCGGATGTGTTCGTTCTCGCCCTCAGTGACCAGCTTTATCGCCCTGGTGGTATGTGCTTCATCAAACTTTGCCTTTTGTTGAGCGAGCGTAGCAAGCAGGTTTAATCCCACGGCAATCTCGGAACCTTCTTTACTGTTCAACAATTTCTTCAGAGTTTCATTTGCTTTTGCTTCATCTGTTTTTTGTCCATAATGGATTTGGCTAAGGGTGTTATACAGGTCTTTATCCTTATCGAACAAAGCTTTATGGCCTTGCTCCAGATATTTTCTTTCTTCTTTTTCTCCCAAGAAGAGAGAAGAGCGGTCAAGCCCTTCTCTCAGGGCTTGCGGGCGCGCATAATACGCCCCTCCTCGAGCACCTACGTCTCCCAAGTAGCGTGAACTTCCATTCATCTCTGCTAATTTCTCCGTTCCCAACATCCTAAGGGATAATCCTGCCTGTCGAGAGGGTGCGAATGCAGGAGTGCGCCTGCTGAGCGCTTCGCTTTTCGGCATAGTGTATAACGACAATCCCCTCGATTGGCGGCCGAGTGCAAGGTCGAATTTGGCCTTGCCGTCCAACATTAATCCATCTCCATTTACATAATCTCCCGGATATCCGCTCGGCGGGCCGAAAACGCCGGTGAAGCTGACACCATCGGGCATCGGCACAGGGATGGCAATAGTCATTGGGAGTGTTGTGTCACTTCCTTCAGGAATGACCTCATCAACAGCAACAAAAGATGTGTACTGGGACATAAGATTATACTCGAGGGCAAGATTGGTTACTTCCTGCTCGATAGCGGGCATCCTGCCGCCAAGTTGCTCGAGCATCAGGTATTTTATCTTCTCTCTGGCCCATACTGAGGCAAGGGAACCGTTATCGGTATTCCAATTTGGAAGTGAAATCCATATCTTTTCCTCATAAGGCTGCCCGTTTATACTGCCCCTTAGAGTTACTTCTCCCTGTCCGGCTACATCGTAACGGGCAAAGAGAATAAGCGGCTGGGCCGAGTAAAGATCGGGAACAGGATTTGGATATACATCGGTAACAGAAAGACCTGCCCAGTTTATCTCGACATCGGTAAGATAGGGCTTTGAAATCCGGGAGAGCATATCCTTTATAACAGGCTGTGCATCCTGGTCCTGTCGAATATATTGAGCAGTACCACGTCCAAGCTCGGCCATACGCTCCAACAAAGAGCGATTCGTTGACGAACCCACTCCGAAGGAAAAAAGTCGAGTAGTGCCCACTTTTTCTTTTATCGCCGCTAAAATCTGATCGTCATTGCCGATGAAGCCGTCGGTCATAAAAAAGACTATCCGCTGACGCTCGGCTGCGTGGGGATAGTCAAGACACGCCTTTATGCCCTCTATCATCATCGTGCCGCCACTTCCGTGCAGGGCCTGAATGTAATCCAGTGCCTCTTCCTTATGAAGGCGAGTGGCAGGAACCGGCTTTGGTGCAAATGCACTGGCATTTGATGAGAACCGGATAATCTGGAAGGTATCATCGGGACTGATTCCCTGAATACAATGATACATCGCCTCTTTGACCTTTTGTATAGGGTAGCCGCTCATCGAGCCGGAACAATCCACCACGAAGAATATTTCCTTGGGTTCGAGATTCTGGGTCACGCTTTCCAGGCTCGGCTGAATCATCAGCAGGAGATATCCTCCCTGTTGGGAATAATGGGTAAGATAAGCGCTGCGGGGTTTATCCTCGGCAACGCGATATTCAAGGATAAAATCCTTATTGGGAATGGTATCCTGCGTCATTATGCTCACTGTGGCTTTTCCGACGTCCTCATCCGTAAGCTCTATATCGTGTGATTTTGAATTCAAATCCTCAATAGACATGCCTGCATCCAGCTTGACAGTAAGGCTGATGTCGTGAGCGCTTCTTCGGCCGGGCTTAAGCACGGGCGGAGTGATACGGGATGCATCGGGTACGGTATTTGTATCCTGTGACCATCCGGTGCCTTGTTTTCCGGTAGCACCGCCCGGAATGAATCGAGGACCAACCACCATTGGAAAGACATATCTGTACACACCGCGGTCATATTTGAGTGCCTGCACGTAACGGATGGTAATCACAATTTCTTCGCCGGGCTGAATATTCGCAACAGACTGGGTAAAGATATTCGGCCTCTCCTGTTCTAAAAGCGCTGTACGCTTGCCAACCGCCCGAGCTTGTTCATAAATCTGCCTGGCCTCCATGCGTTTATGAATCTCCCCATATATATTACGCTGGCCCACTACCATTATCATTTCGTTGACGGCTGAATTTTCGGGCAGCGGAAAGACATAGACCGCCTCAATCTTCTCTTTATGAGGGTTGTGGAAATGCTGTTTTACCTCCACCTGTGCCAGGAAACCGGAAATCCGGGCATAAACAGATGTATGTTTAAGTGGAAACTCCAGAATCACCTCGCCGTCCTCATTCACCGCCCGCAAAGCACCTTGAGTAACCTGGGGCCCATCGGTTGGAGTAACCTCTGCTGTGTCTATACTCCAGGCGTGTGAGATGAAGACAACTGCCAACAAAATAGTCATTACACCTATCAGTCTCATCTTTTTTGTCATACGATTTTTCATTTTTTTCTCCTATAAAAGCATGATTGTGACTACTTTGGACTCAAAATCCAGGCTGAACAAAGCCATCTATATATTTTAGACGTATTAATTGTCCGATGGTTTACGACAACATTACGTTTTTATTGAACTTTTCCTTCATCTTACCCTAATTACATTTACAACAAGCACTTAGGAAATGTAAAACCAATGTAAAATAACACGCATACTTTTGTCATAACAAGTATTTACTAACCTTATGTTGGATTACGCTTATGCTCTCGAAGATCTTTCTACAGCGCTGGTTGCCATTATATATTATGCGCTCAGGAGATACATTACTCACGCTTTTGCTCGATATCGATGTGTTGTGAATATGGCGATAAGATGTTGAGTAACTAAAAAATCCGAGCGGCTTTAGGGGTCTACCAGATGGCAATCTGTCGCTCAGGTTTCATGAGTCCTGCGGCGATGGCCTTTTTCCGGAGCTGCTCGCCGGCGGGGAAAGGACTGTGAAAAAA
Organism: Sedimentisphaerales bacterium; assembly: GCA_049643445.1. GTDB lineage: Bacteria > Planctomycetota > Phycisphaerae > Sedimentisphaerales > Anaerobacaceae > CS2-K091. The sequence continues at coordinate 3,021 of JBARPZ010000392.1, read as the reverse complement.
TAAGACCTGGACTACCTTCGGGTAATCGTTTATCGCCTCCAGCGCCTTTGTCCATTGTTTGGGATGCTTTTGTCTAAGGCCTGGAGCCAAATCGAGGCAAATCGCCAGATAAGCGGCAAAGGCAAGTTTTTGGTCGTCACTTTCACTGATTATGGCTTGCTCAATCTCGGATTTCATTTTTGACCGTAGCTTTACAGCCTGTTCGCTGAAGTTGGTCATGGGCACTATATTTGCCGGCTTTTCCATGCGTATACGGTAAATGAGTTGACCTTTGATGGTTTCCCTTTGCCCTCCATTTTCAGCAATTACTTTCTCAGCCAGGTCAATGAGCCGGTCGGCAAAACTGGTGATTGTTTCATCCATGGGCATATCATCACGGGTAGTATTGCGGTAGCGGTCGACAATCTGCCATCCCTGTGACATCATCCAGCGATAACCTTTGATCACCCCGATGATGGTGCCGGACGTGGCGGCATTATTGTCGGCATCCCAGCCGAAGTTGAAGGCTATTCTCAAGGTTTCGGCGAGGTCTCCCCGGCCGTAAAGCAAGGCGGCAATTGTGGAGGCTGTGTTGAGTTCATATCCGTTTTTGTCCCGCATGGCGCCGTTATGTCGGCTGTATTTTTCTTTCACAAGCCGCCGGGTGGTACGCCAGTTGTCTTGATGCAAACGGTGCCATCGTCGGACGTCGTTGACAATTTGCCGGATAGCACACTTTGCATCAATAGAATTTAAGCCGGCATCAATAATCTTATCGATATCCTCTGTTGTGAAAGCGGTTGCAATCATCGTCGTGAACAATTGTGTTGTTTGGGCTGGCTCGGCGTCGATAGTAACACGGGTATAATTCAAACCGATTTTTGCCGCGGTCCGGGGCATCCCGGGTGCAAGCAAGCCGAAAGTTTCGCAAATGAATTGACCCGAAATATTAAAGTTTGCCCATGGATTTATCACAATGCTGCCCGTAAGGGGCGGCTGAATCCCAATATCCATCAACTGGCGCGAGTATTGATTGGAACACCAGATTCGCTTATTGATTCGCTCTTTCCATAATTGCACAATCAGGTGAGGCGGCAGGATAATCGCGTTATGACGCTGCATCGCGACGATATAAACCCATTCCAGGTCTGTGTCATCATCCGTTCGAGCACCATCGGGAAGAGAGGGAATATATTCTTCGACATTGCCCGGCTCGTTAATATATTTCATTTCGTGCTGGATTCCGTTGAGATTACCCAACAATTGGCCGAGAAGGCCACCTCGAATCTTGTCGCGAAGTACCTCGGCGGAAAACTCCATTGACTTGCTGGAAGCTACTCCATAGATAATACCGTCTTCTGTTAGAGAACCGATGATCAGAACTATTAGAATTGATATTACATAAGTTATTTTGATTCGCACGTCCCATCTCCTATGATTTATGCAGTTGTTTATATATTAAATTACCACATCACATAATTCTACCAGTTCAGCTTGTCTATGCAATCTTTTTGGGTGACTTAATAACTGTTTCAGGATCGGGGACAAAAGAGGCGCACGTAAGTTTTCGCCGTAAGGCGTCCTGTGGGGACAGATAAACTCAAGCGGTTGCTTTCGGCTCGAGTCTGGTAATAATGTCTTCCTGAATCGCCGGTGACAGATCCAGGAAGTTAACGAATGTGCCATGGATTCGCATAATATATATGCCGGTTGGAGCATATTTGGCGGGATTTTTCAGGACCTGACGCAGGTGATTTGCACTATCAACATTAAAATAAACATAATAGGGTGACTCCTTGTGTTTGGTTCCGAATCTAAATAACGGCTTAATAACATTATCCCGCATCCAGATTCCCTTGTCCTCAAGGCTGTCGGCATCTTTGGCACTATTCTGGCGCAATCCAATATGCGAGGCATAGCCGCCGGTCATCTTCAGATAGGGCAGCTTCCACGCTGAAAGGAGCCGATTCGGTAAACCGTTACGGTCAAAGGCAGGATGCGGGTCTACTCCAAAACCTAACATAGATCTTGATGATCGCCCATCCGGCGTCGCTCCCACCCAGTAGCCATAAAGAAGATGAGTGCTTGGAGTTGAGAAGTCAGCCAGGTAATTGTTGCCTGTCGGATTTTTTAAGTTATTTATCCTGTCGCTGACGCCATTGACAAGTTGAACTGCAATTGCATCCACATCCTCGCAGTTGTTGCCGAATTTATCCTGACTTGAGAGAAAATGACGCAGTTCTCCATATCCTTCAAAGTTCTTTTGCAGTGCGTCACGAATGTCTGCTGCTGTCCATTTGCCGCAAGAAAGAGCGTGGTCGACCGCGTATAGAGAATCTGCAACTACAGAAAGCCCGTGGATAAGGCAGCCGCTTGCATTGTAGCGGGTCCCCTGCTCCTGAGGGTCGCGCATGTCACGCCATGTGTGAAAGCTATCCATCAGTGCCGAAGTCAATGGGACGGGTTTTTGGTTTCCCAACAGTACCGTACAGGAATTGCCTGCGTCGCGCATGTGCGGCAATATCTTATCAAGTAAATTATAAAAGACCTTTTCCAGATTTTCGTAAACGGCATCGGCACCTCCCGTATAGCCCAGTTCCCGCCATGATGGCCCTATCTTTTTTCCGGTTATAAGAGAGATTCCATCATTGGCCGCCAGCTCCAAAACTTTTGCCATATTCAGCCAGGTGTTCGTCGTATTCAGCGATGCCTTACCCATGATAAGCGGTTCCTGACAGCCGGCGATGCAATAGTCCGGCAGGTCCTCGTCAGCCACACCTCGACCTCTTAATATTTCAAACATCACGTCGTCATTAAAAAGCGAAGGCGTCGAATGGCCCGGAGAGAAATAGAAACGTCCCAACGAACGATAAAGGCCCTCGTTCGTGCCGGAATAAACCTTGACCGATAAAGCTGGTTGGGGGTCATTTGTCTCGAAGAAGGCATCCAACACAATATAGGTCATATCACAAGCAAGGTCCTGGCCTTTGTCATCCCTTCCGCCAACAATAACATTCTGCGATATTGCCCAGCAACGTTTTC
>JBARPZ010000391.1:0-5039 GCA_049643445.1 Sedimentisphaerales bacterium | reverse complement strand
TTATTTCGTATCTGTCGCCCTGTTTTATGCCAATTTCAACAATTCGCTTATGGGCAATTTTACCATAATTTTCCTCGCCAATGACGTAAACATAATGCTTATCAATCTTACCGCCAAGAATTACATCACGAGGAATAATGACAACATTTTCTTTCTGTTTCGTAATCAGGGTCACTCTTGCAAACATACCCGGCTTCAGAAGCAACTCGTGATTATCAAGACGTATTTCAATTTGTATTGTATGGGTCAGATCGTCAAGGGCCGGGTGAACCGAATACACCTTTGCATTAAATTCCCTGTCCTGGTATGCATCCACCCTGATTCTCACAGGCATTCCAACAGCCACTTTGGCCACATATTTTTCGGCAACGGGAACTACTACTTTGACGGTTTTCATATCGGCGACAGTAACAAGGCGGTCGCCGGCTCTAATCAGATTCCCCATGTCAATATGTTTTGCTGTGACTATTCCATCAATCGGCGAGACAATGGTAGATTCGCGGAGACTTAATTGGGCAAGCTCCAGGTTTGCTTTTGCTAAACTCAGGCTTGCCGCGGCCAGTTCCGCAACCGTCACAGCTTTGTCTTTAGTCTGCTCAGGAACTGAACCGCCTTCATATAAGCCAATAATGCGTTTTTTTTCCCTCTCGGCATCTTTTAACTCCACCTCTCTGGCTTTAACGCTGGCCTCAACGGCAGCCACTTGAGCCAGGTAAACGTCATGGTCGATAACCGCAAGCTGCCGGTCCTTTTTAACCAACACACCCTCTTCAACAGGAACCAGGTCATTGTTATCAGTGAGAAAGTGCAAGGACTCGACTCTTCCGGCAGCTTTTGAAGCGACATGCACAAGCTGGTTTGCTCTTATCCAGCCGGTCATTTCTATTGTCTCTTCTATCGAGCCGGTTGTTACGGTTTCAACCTCAACGGGAGTAATTTTCGTTTCCACTGAGGTTTCACCGGACTTCCGCAGATATCCAAACCAAAATGTAATAACAACTAATACAACCGCTGCTACCCAATATGCAATCCTTCGAATTACTTTCATTTTGTCCGCCTCTATTCTGTCTTAACAGATGCTTCGGAAGCCTTTCCTTCGGCCGTACCTGACTCGGGATTCTTAGCCTGATCTTTTGACCCAGCGGTCCCAAATGTAGTTAGAGTGCCCATCGCTTTCTGCAAAGACAATTTCGCAATTATATGCGAGTATATAGCCTGGTAATAGTTTGCCCTCGCTGTCGTTAACGCTGCCTGGGCGTCAATCATCTCCACCTGGGTATTTGTGCCCTCTTTATAACCGACTCCTGCCAGCCGTAATCCTTCCTGGGCACGGGTTAGATTTAACCGCTGCGATTGGACATACTCTTTGGCGTTCTCGATGCTTAACAGGGCCTTTGTTAATTCAAATAAAGCGGTTTCCTCAGCATCAATTAAATCCACCTGGGCCTGCTTTACACGTGCTTTCTGGACAATCATATCACCTTCGCGGGTAAAACCATCGAATATGGGCAGAGAGGCCATGACTCCAGCCTGCCAGGCGCGTCCCCACTCTATCTTCATCATGCTATGCGGGTCGGGTTTCGACCATGTGTTTGTATAATAAGCACTCACCGCAGGCCAATACCGACTGTGAACAATCTTGAGCAGTTCCTTCTGATACTTGATATCAAACTCCCGACTATACAGGTCGGGCCGATTTCGATAAGCCGCTTCAACGGCCTGTTCCATTGTCACATTCAAAGGAATATATTCCAATTCGTCTGACAGGACAAAGTCACTGTCCTGCGAAACACCCATCACCTTAACGAGATTGGCTTTCGCAATGTCGATAGCATTTTTATTCTGTATAAACTCCGCCTGGAAATTTGACAGCTCGACTTCGGCCCGCAGAACGTCAAAATCAGAAGCGATACCGCCTTTCTGCCTTTGTTTAACGCTGTCAAGATGCGCTCTGGCCGAGCGTACCGCGTCAGCACTGATTTCCACCAAATGCTGGCTCAGCAACACGTCGTGATAGGCATACTGTGCAGTATAAACCAACTCTTGAATCGCCTCTCTAACGTTCTCGTCGGTAAGCAGGGAAAACAATCTGGCGGCATTTATCCTGCCCGGTATCGAGCCGCCGGCGAAAATCGGCTGGGTAACAGTAAGGCCTACGGAATAATTATCTACATCACCAAACTGCACACTACTTTTCCCGGTCGGTGTGTCAATGTCAAAAGATGTCACCTCATCGAGACGTTGATAATCAGCCGACAGGGCAACTGTTGGCAAGATTGCCGAATAGGATTTTAAGCGCTGTCCGCGGGCAACCTCCTTTTCCTGCAAGATGCGCTGTAAGACCTTGTTGTTGGCAAGAGTCAGTTTTAAACTGTCTTCGATACTCAGCTTCCCCTTTATAATCAGTTGTAACTGCTCTTCTTGCTTTTTTCGAGTCTCCCACTGCCTGTACGCAGTCTCTCTGGAAAGAGTCACCTCTTTATACAATTTGTCGGTGTCGGTGCACCCAGCCAGCAGGAATGTTACTATCACCCCACAACTTAAACGAATGACTTTTTGTCTCATTATATTCATACTTTCAGCCTATCAAAATTCACGGGTCAAAAGGGCACAGAAAATAATTAGTTCCGATCGACCTGTTACTGTATTTTTCCATTGACATAAGCGCGAATCCCGGCAGCGGAGAATTTGACAATGTTATCAACTGCCTCATTAAGGTCAAAAGCCGGCATCTCAGCTATTTCAGTTTGTTCAAACATAGTTTTTACGTGGACCACATGCATTAATTGGCCGGCAAGAAAAACTATAAGCAGCCAAATCTTCGATTCATCCAGACCCGGACAGGCCCTCAACAAAGCCTCCCGTACGGCACCCATAGTAGGCTTGACGACTTCATCAACGAACAAATTGACGGGTACTCGCTGGTCAATCATTTCACGGGCCATAAGATTCATAAACCGACGGGATCTGTTTTCATCCCTGAACGGCCCAACAAACGCGTTTGCGAATGACCGGAGCAAATCCTCCAGGGACGGCTTATCGCCGCTTTCAGACATTACCTGCTCAATTGCTTGCAAACGGGCATCTCGCATTTGCAGCAAATGACGTCGCCACACTTCGGTGTACAACTTGTCTTTTCCGCCAAAATAGTAGTTGACCGCAGCGATATTGCAGCCTGCGTCAGCGGCGATATCGCGCACACTTGCGCCCTCAAAGCCGTGTTCGGAGAAAAGCTCCTCTGCAGCATCAAGTAGCCGGTCATGAACAGGCTTGTCGGAACCAGAATTCCCTTGTTTTTGACCTGAAATTGCCATTTTAGGCCTCCTAAACAGTTGTTTCATACGACAGTTTAAAACATATGTTTGGGTAATTCAAGTCTTTTTCTAAAATTTTTCCAAATTTTTTGGCAAGGTCGAGTTCTCTATTTTAGCTTCGATTAGCTACATTTTCTGTGCAAAACGAATCAGAAAGGCAGTAACTGAAGACCAACGGCTCAAGACTGACTACAGATAGCCGATAGCAAACAACAGAGGCAAACTCTTGGAATAAATACGGGGGCTAAACACAACATCTAAATAAATTTGAGATATAAATACTAAAAAAAGACCTGATGGGCTCCAGCACAGAAATAAAAGAAAAATTTTCATCCGGTTTTAATTTGCCGACTGAGAGAATAAGTATATAATCTGATTTGTTTTGAGAATTTGGCTTAGGACGTTAAGAGGGTGTGTTCAGAAAACACCAGTAATTAAGGAATCAGGTTTAAGTTGAATATTGGAGGTTCACAAAATGGCATGGAATGCAAACGACAAGAAAACCGAGATGAAAAGAACGGGGCCGGGTAAAGTTATGGAGGTTCGAAGCTCAAAAGACGCCGCGGGGATGGGAGAGGGCAGAGGAGGACCGGGCAAAGATAGAGATCTTGGCAGCGGTATGGAAATGTTAGATATGGATTTCCTGCTGAATGTTGTTGAACACACCAAAGGCGATGATAAAAACGATGTGACGATGCGTAAGCTCGTTTTTAATGAATTGCTTCGCAGGGAACAACTGGAGGCCGTAGACAGTAATTCGCTAAAGATTTATACTATTGATGAGGATAATCTATACGGTAAGGAAATCCAGTGTGCGGCAATGAGGAAGTTAACAGAAAGAACAACGCGGTAGAGTTAAGAGACTAACTGAGCAAGGAGGCGAAGCGGCGTCTTGGTTTTTGCAAAGTTTTGGAGTTTTTCCTGAATGGGAGGGGCCTTGGTTTGCCTGATTGGGCCACAGGTACATTCCAATCGCAAAATTCGGCTTACCAGAAAAGATGACGCATCTTATAGCAGAAATAATTCTGGCTGCCAGCAATACGGATGAGGAGGGTACGTTCTGGATACAGATGCTGATGCTGGTGGTTCTTGTGGCTATTGTTGGGGTGGGCAGCCTTATCAAGACAAGAGTGAAAAGGTTCAAAGCTCAGAAGCAACACCGCCCTGGCGGCAAAAGCAGGCCATACAGTCAGCGGGACGAGCAAATCAGAGCTGTCAAAGATAAGTACATTGAGTTTTTCTTAAAAACAGCACCAACAAAGAAAATCACCAAAGAACCGATGTTCGATTTCGAAGCTGCCGACAAAGTCAGCAGTGCCGAATATAAAGAAGACAGAGATGTATCCAGCGGTATGGAATTATTAGATCTGGATTTTTTGGTGAAGATTGTTGAGAATACCAAAGGCAGGAATAAGAAGGACGTAACGATGCGGAAGCTTGTTTTTGATGAGCTTCTCCGCAGAGAACAAGTGACCGCGGTAGACAGCAAGGCACTTAACATTTACACTATGAATAAGAGTAAACTTTACAGTAAGGAAATCCAGTGCGGGGCAATGAGGGCGTTGGCAGAAAGGACCAAATCCCCTTCGTGACACGGTTTTGTGTTATGTAAGAGATTACAGCATTGTTTTATGTGTATATCGTATTGTATAAACGACACAACTGTGGCAATAACAATATTTCTGGATTACTGTTAACATATGGGTAACGAACTTTTCAGCTTAT
>JBARPZ010000390.1:0-2098 GCA_049643445.1 Sedimentisphaerales bacterium | reverse complement strand
GATTTGCTTTATTTCTTTGCGCTGACGAAAATCCCCGTGATTAACGCGGTTTTGATAGGTCATATGCAGCCGATTTTTATTATCCTGATAGGATTTTTCATTCTCAAAGAGGACAAGTTAACGAAATTCGATTACTTAGGGTTATTAGTTATGATAGTTGCGGGTGTGCTTGTTACAACAAAGACGCCGGGTAATCTATCCAATATGAAATTCGGTACGTTCGGAGATATATACGTGCTGCTGGCGACGGTGGCCTGGTCGACGACGGCCATCGTGATGAGGAAATACCTTATACAGCTAAACTCCGGCGTGGTGACGTTTTATAGATATACAAGTGCTTCGGTGATTTTTGTCGCTTACTTATTCCTTACGTCATCGCTGGTCCTGGCCAATATCTACCAGGTCCTGGTCGGCCTTGTAGTTGGGGTGGGGACCATCCTTTACTATGAGGGATTGAAGCGTATCAAGGCCGCTCAGGTCTCGGCACTGGAGCTTTCGACGCCTTTTTTTGCGGTGGTTTTTGCTTTTTTGATTTTGCGAGAGCTGGTTACCTTTATGCAGATTTCGGGCATTGTGTTGTTGGTTGTGGGAGTGTTTCTGCTGTCGAGGAAAGAAGAGGCGTATTTCTAATGTATTTGAGATAACAAGGGAGAGATTGACAGGTTTTTCAAGATTTTAGTGGAGTAATAAACATGGGCTGTGAGCATCAAGCCCACAGCCCTTTGGTTATTGTAAATTTTTATCTATACCAGTGTTTTTTCAACAACGGACAATAATACGCATATCCTGATATTTATTACTCCGGCGGAACGATTGTAATCGAGTCGGAACCCTCAAATAAAACGCCATCGGTCGTTTCGCCGGTTAGGGTTGCAAAGCCAACCTGTTCGATACCAGGATCAAGGTTATCTGTTTCTACCTTTACCACCAAGTCCATTAGGCCATCTCCATTTACATCCTCTTGGTTGGCTAAATACTTGTCACCCTTTCCACGCATGCGCACGTCTGCTCCGGCAAGTGTGACAGTATCGGGCAGCACCTTCGTAGCGTCGAATGTTTCAGTGGATAGAATGGCTACAGGTACGACGCCATTTGAGCCCAGATTGATAGTGTTTGGTGTGCTGCCGGGCTTGATGTCAATGGTTACCTCGGTTACATCACCTGGAGGCGGTTGCAGATTGATTGTATTACCCCAGATCCAGAGGTTAATTTCAGTTGTATCTCCGTAGTAACCGGTCAATGTACCCATGCCACCAGCGATGATGACCTCCCCATAGCCAACTGGGCTGCCATCTATGGCAAGGTCTGTCCCGAATACTGTCATGCCAGCGGCCAAAGGACTGACGGATATGAACCAACCTGATCCTATAGTCCCAGAATACATATTTAGTGTTCCACCATCCTGTACATAGATACTTTGTGAGACTGATGCACCTGTCAGAAGATTCGCTGTACCCAACACGTTGAGATTACCGATTATCGGATCGGGAAGCTCGGGACCAGGGATATCCCACGTTACGCCGGCCGGCACGTCCTCATCAGCCCGGACACACGGTGCGGCACACAGCACAACCGCCACAAGAGACCATAAAATTTTCGAATACCCTGCCTTTAACATTGCTTCTTTTCTTTTCATAGTTCGCCCCTTCATAAAAAATTCCAAGTTTTCAGTTACACTACAGGGATATTATCGGTCGATGCAGCGTTTTTGCAACACATTTTCTCTAAAAAAGAGGATTTTTTATTGGACGTGTTGTTTCGGATACAAATTTTGGCAGCAAAGTAGGTTCCGGCAATGACCGATATGAGTCGTATCTGCTATGACTTCTCCCTTTTATTGGGGAAGGAGAAATGAAGAGAAGGGCTTTTACATTTATTGAAGTTATTATGGTCGTGGTGATACTTGGTATCCTTGCGGCAGTGGTTCTGCCTACGTTTCAGGGTCAAACTGCAATTGCCCGCGAGTCATCTGCCAAAGACTCGCTCAGTACGATGCGAACGCAGATAGAGTTCTATAAGATGGAGCACGACGGAGTCCCTCCGGGATATGTAAACGGTGGCACTGCCCCGACAGTACTTTTACAGATGCAATTCACTG
>JBARPZ010000389.1:0-1583 GCA_049643445.1 Sedimentisphaerales bacterium | reverse complement strand
CTGTTTAAATGCATCCCAATGGTCGTAAAAGATTCTTTTGAATGTGTTTTTATCGATGCCTTCCATGGCTGTTCTCTGCGAACAACCATAACCGAATTGGCAAAATAGGCGATGAAAGAATTAAAATGTCTTACGCTGAAAGATTATAAAGTCCCCGGCGAAGCCGGGATAAGTTCAGTGCACCTTGTACCACGCGGTCTTTTATAAGGTGATCAGCGACAATCATTCTTACCCCCAGGCTTACCCCCAAAGGACGGAAAATCGCGAACTTCGGCGAACTCAGACGAATTGCTACCGACATGCAGAAACAAAAGAAAAGCCCCGTTTCTAGCTCAAAATCAACGAATTCAGGCCAAAAACGAAGCTTTCTTGCAACGAGGCCGACGCGACTCGAACGCGCAACCTTCGGATCGACAGTCCGATGCTCTAACCAGTTGAGCTACGGCCCCAAAGCCTCAATTAAAAAAGGCAATATAACAGTACGTCGGCTTTTATGTCAACTATTTTTAAATAAAACAGATTTTTACAGCCCAAAATAATGATAATTATGCTTATAAATTACGAATCTACAATTCTATTTTCTCGAACCTTGTGAGCGTCTTACTACTGGTCGTGATTTAGTATCCTTATTTAGATGTTGCTGCAGAACCTTAATAGCTTTTTTCACGTCGGCTACTTTTAAGACACCAGTAGTCCGGCCGCCCTTGGCACCTGCAGTGCAATACGCGTATGAAATATTTATGTGGTTCTTGGCCAGTTTTTCCGCAACCGTCGCCAGTGCACCGGACTTATTGTCCAGTGTTACACACAAAACCTCTGTTTCGTTATGGGGCATATTCAGTTTTGCCAGCACTTCTTTTGCTTTTTGAGGTGCCGTAAAAACAACTCGCATAACTCCATGCTCTACGGAATCCATCATTGTCATCGCTATTATGTTAATTTTACCCCGTGCAAATTCGCTGAGCACCTTGGCTAATACTCCAGGCTTGTTGACCATGAAAATAGAAAATTGTGTCGTAATATACATAACCTCAACCTCTCTGAGAAAAAAACGTTTCTGCTTTGATAAGAATGATACCTGAATCAATTGAACTCAAGCTGTGTCCATTGCCTGGAAGGCGCTTTCTTTATCCGGAAAGAACCTGAAAACCTTGTCAAGATTGGTTATCTTGAAAACTCTGTGCAATTGCGGGTTTATTGCACTAATCACAACCTCGCCGTTGTATGGTTTTAACTTTGCCCTGATGTCCAAAAGCAAACCCAGTACCTGAGAAGAAAAAAACTTTACACTCTCAAAATCGAATATCATTTTGTTTGGTTGGTTTTCGTCGATAAATGCCTTTATCTGTTTAGAAGCAGTAGTTATTACCTCCACCTCACTGACCGAAGCGGACTTGAAAACCACTACCGCAGCGCCAGCCTCATTTGTTACTTCTACGCCCATTTCTTCGTCCATGATAAACGACACTCCTTCCAAATCAGGATTTCATGCCATTACACAAATATTTACAGTTTATATTGAGTTAATGTTCATTTTTGCTTATTTTTATACTTTTATCAACAATCATTTATCAATTATCGAC
>JBARPZ010000388.1:0-1513 GCA_049643445.1 Sedimentisphaerales bacterium | reverse complement strand
TGCTGGGCCTTGCGATGGTGGGTTTTGCTTTTTGGCACGGCCGGCCGAGGCAAACATCCTGGGGCAAACTGATTTTCTGGCTCCTTTTCATACTGGCGTTTAATCTGGCGGGATTGCTGACGTATTTTGCCTTTAACCACACTCCCATTATCAAATGTTCGTCTTGCGGTAAAAGCCGGGGGCTGGGCCAGGTTAATTGCGTACGATGTGGAACCGAATTGCCTGCTCCCCAGCGGGGAAAACTCGACCTGATACTCAATACTTAATTAGAAGTTAAAACCGATACACGGTTGAGTTCCGTTGCGTTTGCAGCAAAAGCAATAAAAAAGGGCCGCGAGCGTAACACTCGCGGCCCTTGGAAACTTTTCATTTTCTGACTTTAGCCGTTATTTACATAAAGCGTTACAGCCCACAGGTTTCCAGATAGTTATTGAACAATTCAGCTACATCCCTCAAATCAACCGTACCGCTGCCATCGATGTCGGCACGCATGCACGTGGTCACACCAAAGTCCAGGTAATAGTGGTCACTAAATATATCATAATAAACGTAGTCGCTGCCATCAGTGGCTCGGCCCCATGCCCGGAGTCGGAATTGATACGCACACCGTTTCCACTCCATCAGGCTCGGGGCATCCTTGGTGTTAAATTCCATGCTATGTACACCGTCCCAGTAAGGAGGCGTCGTCGGGGTATATGACTCGTCGGCAATCCTGCCGCGGTACTCATTCTTGCCGGCGACGGTGTCCAGCAGAAAACGCTTCAAATAACCGGTGGGATGCGAAGCGGTAATAGTAAATCGCAGGTTCTCGTTGACGTCGGTAAGACCGATGATAGCGCATTCCTCTATGAGTCCGTCAGTGCACGGGTCGTAGTTGGGATTGCCTTCATTGGGGTCGTACCTGACGTTGTGGATGGTAGCTGTAACCGGGTTGTTATCAAGGAGCAGGATAATATGGTCCCAGCCATCGGTCGGCGGCAGAATCACCTCCACCAGCGTGGTCTCACAGGGATCGGCCCAGCGGTATGCCTTATAGGTGATAGTGTACAAACCGTTTTCGCACATTCTCGTGTTCCACCTTATCCTCAAATCAAGATTCGACCAGATGCTCCCGTCGAGCGGACTATTGTACTGATAGAGATAATCTCTACCATCGATAGTTTTTGGTCCCATCCTTACATACTCATGTTTCCAGAAACCATTGGCGTCAACATACCATCTTACCTTGCCCAGTTGCAGAGCACCCTTCTCATCGTCGAGAACAACGTAATCTTCCGGCGCAGGTTCGTTACCATCAACCCATTTGGCCAGCTTTATCTGATAAAAATCGACATCATCATAAAGTCCGAACTGGCCGTGGACCCGGGCAGTCCCGCCGAACGGGGCGTCTTTGTATTCTGGAACGCCAAACAGCGCCGCCACATCCGGCTCGACGTTTGCCAATCCCACATTCGGCTCGTTCGCATCCTGGCCTATCTCCGTGGTGGGAAGGTCTCCGATGTTGGTAATGATA
>JBARPZ010000387.1:0-4898 GCA_049643445.1 Sedimentisphaerales bacterium | reverse complement strand
AGGTCGGCAAACTGGTCGGTGTGGCCGGATGCCTTCCAGACCATAGGGTGCATAAGGATGCTGCAGTCCAGACCGACAACGTCGTCCCGCATCTGGACGACCGCCTTCCACCAGGCCTTTCTGACGTTGCTCTTTAATTCGACGCCGAGCGGGCCGTAGTCATAGCAGCTTGCCAGTCCGCCGTAGATTTCGCTGGACTGAAAGATAAAGCCCCTTCGCTTACACAGCGATACGATGTCATCAAGCTTTGTAATTTTAGCCATAATTTGTTCTCCATAATCATTGAAAGGCTTATTATATAGGCGAAACCGCAGATTACAAGGACGGAAAAACGCAACTAACACAGATGCAGAGCATTGCTCATTGATTTGGTTCGAGTAATATGATACAATGAAACAGATAATATAATATTCAGATAGAATATTAGTCGGTAAAATTGAAGAGAATATGATTCTCGGGTGAAAGATGGAGAGGTTTAGACAAGTCATCGGACTGGCGGTTTTGATAATTCCGCTTTTTTGTGTCAACACAGCAAAATCAGGTGTCACCGGAGGTGGAAGCTTTATCATAACCAGGCTCAACAACGGCGAGCCGATTATCACCGAGGCGATGTTCGACGCTTTGGGCGCGACCGATTGGGAAGGAACGAGCATCGCCGGCGCATCGGTGATTCGTGTTCCGGAATGGATCAGCCCGGAGAACCGCGCCGATCCCAACGCTGTTTACTATATGTACTTCGCCCACCACGGGGGCAACTATATCCGCCTGGCCTGGGCGGAGGACATCGAAGGGCCCTGGCACTTGTACCAGATTGGTGCCGGCGTAAGCGTCGGCGACCGCGGCGTTCTCGATTTGGGCGGCGATGACAAAATCAATATCGGCAACGGTATCGAAATAAGAGGCCACGTCGCCTCGCCCGATGTACACGTGGACGACGACAACCAGCGGATAATAATGTATTTCCACGGCCCGACATACGTCAACAACAGCTACAAGGACCAGGAGAGCTTTGTCGCGACGTCGGAGTTCGGGCTGGATTTTGACGGCCGTATCGAGCCGGTGATTTTAGGGTATTTCTACTTCCGTGTCTTCAAGTATAACGGCGAGCTGTATGTCGTAGGCAAAAGGGGTTATCTGTACAAGGCACCGGACCCAAATGACCCATGGACGCCGCCGCCCGGCTTCGATTTCTGGGACTACCTGTGGATCGAGCGTCCAGACAAGCCTTTCCAGGATGACATCGATAACGATTCGAATCTTGTAGACGGCCAGTATCTGCGGCACAATGCCCTGCGCCTGGTTGGCGACACGCTGCAGGTGTTTTACACGCGCGTTCGCGATGCCCCTGAGCGGATAATGATGTCTACCATCGACCTGAGTGTGGGTGACTACGATGTGTGGGACCCGACGTATCCGCCGGAGGAAATCCTTCAGGCCGAGCTGGACTGGGAAGGCGGTGACATTCCGCCCAGCCCCTCTTCAGGAGGTACTGCCCCGGAGAATGTCAACCAGTTCCGCGATCCTTACGTGTTCGAAGACATCGACGGTGTGCTGTACCTGTTCTATTCCGGCCGCGGCGAGGATGCGATTGGCGTGGCCCACATCCGAGACATCCCTCGCGGTGATTTCGATCAGGATGGCTATACAGAGATTCGCGATTTAGAAGTGTTGGCGGCAGAGTGGCTGGAAGAAGCGGGTGATTTGACGGCCGACCTGGATGGCGACGACAAGGTGAATTTTACTGACTTTGCGATATGGTCAGAGGGCTGGACCGGACCGGATATAACGTGTCCCACACCTGACCCGATGACCTGGGCCTCGGTTCCTGTTGCCCTCGACAGCAATTCCATCGAAATGACCGCCAGCTTTGCCACGGATTTCAACGGCGCTGGAGTGGAGTATTACTTCAATAATATTATCGACCCCAATCACGACAGCGGCTGGCAGACCGGGCCGGTCCCGAAGTGCTTTTATTATCTTGATACAGGACTCGACCCAAACACCACTTACACGTACCGGGTCAAGGTTCGAGACAAGTCAGCGAATCATAATGAGACCGGCTGGTCGAGCAGCCAAAGCGCAACAACGGAACCTATGGAACCAGTTACTATTGTCCTGGTTAGTCCCGGGGCAAGTGCTGATTATTATGTGCCCACCGACGCCAACTGGGAAACTACCTGGATGCAGACCGATTTCAGCGAGTTAGGGG
The DNA here is from genome assembly GCA_049643445.1 of Sedimentisphaerales bacterium. GTDB lineage: Bacteria > Planctomycetota > Phycisphaerae > Sedimentisphaerales > Anaerobacaceae > CS2-K091. Next base: position 2,689 of record JBARPZ010000387.1, on the reverse strand, counting down.
AGTGGGACACCGGCACTACGGGTCTCGGCTTCGGCTTTGGAGGCGAGCCGAGGGTTGCCTACAACGACTGTTACCGGGAGGGCGGGGACTCTACAGCAGCGAACGTAACCGACTGGACTATCCACAATAATGACACAGGCCACACCACTGGAAAACTGAAGGATTTTGTCACCGGCAGCGATGCCGGAATGCCCACGGTGACGTTCACGATGGGGCTTGCCGGTTTACAGGTCAGCATCAGCGGCAGCGGCGGCGACCCAGTTCCGGGCACGGATGCATACGAGATATTCTATGGAGGTAGCACCATAGTGGACTTTGGAGGAAACCTCGTCTATTACGGCGACGCGGGCTGGTGGGCAAAGATAGAGTTCACGGGCCTGGCTCCGACCACAACATACACCTTTATTGGCACCGCCATACGCTCTGCGGACTATCGCTACCGGATTTCGCTTTTCACCATAAGCGACGTCACCAACTGCACCTGGAACAGCAGTTTGGGGGTTGGGGGTAGCGGAGTTACGGCTGAAGTGCAGGCTGGTGATAATCGCAGCACCGGATATGTGGTTCGCTGGGATGATATTGTGCCAGGGCCGGACGGCGATTTCACAATCATGGCAGAGGCCACCCCAGATTCCGAAGAGGGCAAAGCATATCCCTTTGGCGGATTTATGCTCCAGGGAGGGTTGATCGGCGGCTCCAGCGACCTGCAGGACGATATGCTGGGTTTCAATGCCTCGCTGTGGTCGCGTATTGAATTTGACGTTGTCGAAGACACCAGTCTCTTCAACACGCTGAAGCTGCGGATGAAGTACGACGATGGATTCGTGGCATACCTCAACGGCGTTGAGGTAACCAGAGACAATTTCACCGGCACTCCGAGTTGGGACTCCGTGGCCGACAGCAACCGCCAGGACGACCTTGCCCTGCAATTTGTCGACTTCGACATCTCCGACCACATCGGCGACCTGCGGCAGGGCCTCAACGTCCTGGCAATTCACGGGCTCAACGACGACGTTGACGACCTCAATTTCCTGCTCTTGCCCGAGCTGGTTGCAGTTAGCTACCCCGGTTCCAACGGCTACACCAACGCTATGGCACCGGTGAAGGACACACGGTTCACAGAGATTTTGTATCATCCGGCGGCATTGAATTTACCTTCTCGGCCAAAACACCAGCCCCTGGTGGCTTGGCGCTGATGAGGAAACGCAGGGCAAAGAAGTTTTGAATTTTGAGTTTTGAATTGAATCTCTGGGGCTATTTTTTACTTGCAATTAGATGACCCCAACGCGCATTACACCAACGCCGTTGAGATAAACCCAAAGCTTGCTGTGGCCTACAGCAACCGTGCAGTTGTCTACTGCAAAAAGGAAGAGTATGACAAGGCATGGGAGGATGTGCACAAGGCACAAAGTTTGGGCTATCAAGTCCACCCAGGATTTCTCAAGGCTCTTCGTGAAGCTTCAGGAAGAGAAAGATGAATTAGAGTAGGCTAATCTCTTCCCTGTATGAATAGGCATCCTAAATGGGAATAGGAGACTGTGAGTCACTTATTTTTCGTCAATTTCGTTTTTAATCTGGTTAAGCAAATTAATTGCTTCTATTGGCGTCAGGTTGTTTACGTCGGTTGAGGCCAGCTTGTCTAAAACGCTCTTGTGCTTCTGGACGAAGAGGGAGTCTTTGTCTGGCTCTTTTGTCTTGTGGCGGGAGAGGTGTTCGCCGGTGGCTTCCTTTTGGAAGGTGCTCTCTAATTCTTCGAGGATTTCTTTACTGCGTTCCAAGATGGACTTGGGTACGCCGGCAAGCTTTGCGACTTGGATGCCGTAGCTCTTGTCTGTTCCGCCGGGCAGAATCTTGTGCAAAAAGACGACCTCATCCATCCATTCACGGACAGCGACGTTGCAGTTCTTTACATTCGTGAATAACTCGGCTAATTCGGTCAACTCGTGATAATGAGTCGCAAAAAGCGTGCGGCATTTTATCTTGGTTGCGATATGCTCGGTAATCGCCCAGGCAAGGGACAGGCCATCGTAAGTGCTTGTGCCGCGGCCGACCTCATCGAGAATAACAAGGGACTTTTCCGTGGCGTTGTTGATAATGTTTGCGGTCTCGGTCATTTCGACCATAAAGGTTGATTGGCCGCGAACAAGCTCATCGGAAGCGCCGACGCGGGTGAAGATTCTATCAACTAAACCAATAGTCGCATCTTTAGCGGGAACGAAGGAGCCGGTCTGTGCCATTAGGACAAGCAGTGCGGTCTGTCTTATATACGTGCTCTTTCCGCTCATATTCGGCCCAGTAACAAGTATAACGTCGCCGGTCTTTTCGCCAAGCTCGATATCGTTAGGTACAAATTCCGGGCCGAGCATTTCGGCCACGACGGGATGCTTACCTTCGTTTATAAGTAACTCGCCGCTGTCGGTTATTTTCGGGCGGACGTAGCCGCGACGTTTGGCCAGGTACGCAAGAGCGGTGAGACAATCGCATTGGGCGATAGTATCGGCGAGAGCCTGTAATCGGCTGACGTACTGGGCGGACTGACGACGGACTTCTTCGAAGAGCTGTTGCTCTAATTCGAGGGCCTTTTCGTCGGCGCTGAGGGCCTGGGTTTCGTATTCCTTCAACTCGTCTGTTATGTAGCGTTCAGCATTTTTGATTGTCTGCTTTCGGACATAATCAGCCGGGACCTTAT
>JBARPZ010000386.1:0-7037 GCA_049643445.1 Sedimentisphaerales bacterium | reverse complement strand
TAATACGCTGGGACTTGCTTTGTTGACAGAACAGAAAACAGCTTAACCAGCCGAACCGCCGTGGTACGGACCCGTATGCCCGGTGGTGTGACAGGGAAAGCCCGCGAGGGCCTACCTATGTCGATTGTGCTCATTTTACAACTTCAAATCTTTTTGTGTCAGGTATCCAAATAAGTTCGTCCAGCCTATCAGGGCGGACTAATTCGGCGTGGCCATCGAGAAAACCGATGACGTAGCCCCTGATTGTTCCGGGCTTTTCCGAAAGCAATTCCTGGGCGCCGGCGGGTGGACTGTTGAAACGAACTTCGAAGATGAGGACGGTTCGATCGGGCTGCTTAATATCTTGTTTTTTTCGGCCATCCAGGTTTTTGTTCATCGCCCAAACCCGGCCGGCTTCGGGGGCAAAAGGTGAAGTTAATATTTTCTCGTCGCTAATATATTCGTTGAGGGCGGCCGGCCAATTGTCAACGGGTGGGAAGCTTCCGTCATTTTCATCGCAGTAAAGGTTGACCGCCAGGCATAACTGCCTTGCATTATTCATTGATAAAAGCACCTTAGCGTTCTTTCTTGTGTTGTAAAGAGCCGTAAACGTAATTCCCATCATAAATGGTATCATAAGCAGTGCTATTCCTGAAACCGATATACCCGCGATTGCCAAGCCGGTGCCTTTAAGCCAATCCTGACTTTTCCTGATGGCGCGGAGACTGACAATGCCAAGAATCAAGCCCGCAATAGCAGCAATGCCTGCGGTGCAGAAACCGCAGATTCCCATGACCAGACTGGCTATAGCCATGCCGGAGGTCTTTGCATCTTCGGTTGGTAAAGCATATTGAGGTTTTATCGGCTCAAGACCTGCGTCAACGAGGGCATTGATGCCATCACAAATCTTATTAAACAGAACCGCCATCAATATTGTATTGACCAGACTAACCAGCATTGATGCCTGAAATCCGACATTTACAGCAGCCTCTTCGGCGAAGTTCTTCCAGCCGCCACCGAAGAAACTCGCAATCATCAGGCACATACTTAACAGCGGCAATAGGCAAACCGCCAGGCCGATACCTTCCGGCATCGAGGGCAACTCGACATCATCGGATTCAGGAATTCGATTGTAATCCTTTGTCCAACCCCAATAGACCTCAAAGAACCAATAAAAGTTAAACAACGGTATGAACATAAATCCCAGGGCCTTGCCGGCGCTGGTTCGTGCGCCCCTGCCCTGAATAGCGGCCCACATCTTATATATCAGTATGAAAGTCACTATCCCCGACAAAATTGTGAGCAGAGATGCGGGCTTCATAAGCATTTGGAATATTGGCCGAAGCTGGGGGTAAGCCATACCCAAAAACCGGGTTACCTCCCAGATTATCCAGTGACCAAGGCGACCGGCGAGAAAAACCCCCACATAAAAACCTTTGTTGACCTTGTGCATTTTATGGCTCCCTCAAAATATTTAAGCATCTCGAATGTACAGAACAGACTATTTGAACCATGTATCCTTGATTGTAAGAACAACTCATAGCAGTGTCAACATAGCACGTCCACGAAAATACAAAGTTCAAAACCGAATTGTGGTGATAGTCCTTTTTGGCGAGAGTAGGTATCGGTAGGAATTATGAGGCCGATGAGTGAGAGCTTGTCGGGCTTTCCTTTTGCGCAGACTAAGCGTAGTTCGAAGTTTTTAGTTAGTTGTTCGTAGTTTTTAGTATCGAATTGGGGGATTTTGGTAATTACAGGCCGTGAGTTGAGAGGTGTCGGTCTTTTTTCTTTACTTTTCATGACAGGCTTGATACTCTAATGGACGCAGAACTAAGCTGTATACTTAAGCATTCATGGCTGGGGAATTCCAATTGACGGATCACTAAATGAAATGGTCAGTTGGAAGATGTCCCGGCATGAAGGTGATAGAAGACTTGGCGAGTTGCTGGCTACAGGGAGATTGTGTACATCCCACCTGGTTTGATGGAATCGATATGAACAGAGACTCTTTAGTGAATTTGCTGGATTATGCCTTACTTATGAATATTGTAGTAGAGTTTGTTACCGATGAATGAAAACTATTAGCTAATGGAAAAGCGACAGCAGAAGTCTCTTCTTTGGCAAAACAGTAAAGGGAAGAAACTCAGCAGGTACGAAAGAGCCGGAGTGAGTAAAGAAAATGCGAACCGCAGGTAGAAATGCGGATTGAGAATTTAGAATGAAGACATTCAAGGTTTGGGAGATACAAAGGGGGAGTTTGTATCTGGTGGGGTGTGAAGAGTTGGGGTCTTTTATTGTAGGTTGGCGGGGAATTGATTATAATCAGAATCGGCTGAATCGGCCGTCGGGTCAAATTAGAGCTGCGGCGTTTGACGCAATGTATCCTGAGTCCTGCGGTTTTTGTATGTCTTAAGACAGACAAAGAGAATATAATACTCTCAAAGAGACTTTTGTATGATATGAGAGCATTTTGGAGGTACATAGAATGCCGCACCTTATGATATTCGGCATGGTTGCAATCATAGCCGTCGTAGCAATCGTGGGTTATATCTGCGCCAAGAAACGTCGTGAGGCCATGGCTGCTTTGGCGGCCCGGCTGGGTCTGCGGTTCAATCACAGAAAGAGACGGGACCTTGCGCGGCAATATCGCTTTCTGGACAAGCTCAGGAGAGGCTCAAACCGGTACGCGTATAATATCCTATCGGGGAATTACCAGGGGCACGAGGTGACCCTGTTCGACTATCATTACCAGGTCCAATCGGGCAAAAATACCCACCACCACTATTTCTCTTTCTTTATACTGGAGCTGCCGGGGTCCTTCCCGGAATTAGTGATTGATAAAGAAGGGTTCTTCTCGAAAGTGGCGCAGGCGCTCGGTTATGATGACATCGACTTCGAGTCGCACGAATTCTCCCGGAAATTCCGCGTGCGTTCACCGAACAAGAAGTTCGCCTATGACGTTTGCAACGGACAGATGATTGAGTACCTCTTGTCGAACAGCGACCTTAGTATAGAGATTGAGGGTGAGGTTATGGCGATTTCATTTAGTTCGCGGCTGTCGCCTGAGTATATTGAGCCGAACCTGAATCGGCTCGTAACTGTCCGGTCGCTGATGCCGGAATACCTTTTTTCTGGGAGTTAATTATGCCGGTACTACTTATATTCGTCGGGATTGTCGTTCTGCTGCCTATCGTTTATGTTGTCCTGACCTACAATACGCTGGTTGCTTTGCGAAACCATATACGCGACGCCTGGAGCAACATCGACACGGAGCTGAAGCGGCGGTACGAGCTGATTCCCAATTTGGTTGCTACGGTCAAGGGATACGCGGCCCATGAAAAGGAAATATTCGAGCGTGTCACTGAGCTGCGTGCGCGGTGCATGGCCAGTCAGGGAACTGTACAGGAACAGGTCGCGCACGAGGGCCAATTGGTCGAGGCCTTAAAACAGCTTTTAGTGGTTGTGGAAAACTACCCTCAGTTGAAAGCGGATAAGCATTTTCTGGAGCTCCAGCGTGAGCTTGTAAATACGGAGGACCGGATCCAGGCGGCACGCCGTTTCTTCAACGGCAATGTGCGCGACTATCGCAACAAGTGTGAAGCTTTCCCGAGCAGCGTCATCGCCGGTATGTTCGGCTTTGAATTGCAAGATTACTTCAACGTAAGCCCGTCCGTTCGCGAAGTGCCGGATATGGACTTTGGATAATTCAACTACAGTTTAGTTTTATCCCCCATCTCCCGTTGCCATTTGTAAATCTTGCTCCTCAGTTTGCTGATAATATCGCTATGGCGTCCTGAGTCGAAAAGATTAGTAGTCTCACCCGGGTCTTTTTTTAGATTAAAAAGCTGGCATTTATCCACATCGCTAAGGCAGAGTTTCCAGCCATCCGGTGAAATAATTGTACGGGTATACAGATGTTCAAGACTTTTTTTGCTGTACGGATTCCATTCGATGAATACATCTTTTTGGTCAACCTTGCCCCCGGTAAAGAGCGGAACCAGGCTTTGGCCTGGAAGGCTGTCTGTAGATTTTGCGGTCAATAATTCCAGGAGGGTCGGCACCATATCGATTTGGCTGACGCAGTTCTTAATCAGACGACCTTTTCCCTTTATCTGCGGGACGCGGATCAGCCAGGGGATTCTTGTTGCTTCCTCATACATGACACCTTTCTCAACCATGTGGTGCGAGCCCATCATATCGCCGTGGTCGCTGGTGTAGACAACAATTGTATTTTCTGCCAGCCCCAGGGCCTCCAGCGTCCTGAGAATCGTCCCTACACTGCGGTCCACCTGGGTGACCAAACCCCAATATCTGGCAATCAGACTTCTTATATCCTTTTCATCGGCTCCGTATCTCTGGATACATTGTTCTCGTTTACGACGATAGCACAAGGGTTCGTTATCTTCCAGAGGATCTGAAAAGTTAGCGGGCAAAATTACATCATCAGGTTCATGCTCGTTATCAAGCGGTCCGAAAAACGGCATGTGTGGTTCGAGGAAATTAATATATAAAATAAACGGCTCCCTGCGATGGCGACGCAGGAATTCACAAGCCTTCATTTCCAGAAAGCTGGGTTTGCAATGTTCAATGGGGCGTCGTGCGGCAAATGCCCTGCTAAACTTGGTGCCGCGGTCGGGCTTATAACCTTTGTCGATAAGGAAATGATGGTAGTCGCTCCGTTTGTTGCGGTCGTGTTCTTTACTGTAATAATTTGTATATCCATCTTCAATAGAGACCCACTTTTCAAAGCCGTGCTGAGCAAAAATCTCGTCACCCAAGTGCCATTTGCCCATATAACCTGTTCGATAGTCAGGGTCATTGAGCAGTTCCGGCAGGCAGCGAATATCCCGGGGCAGTGGGATATTGTTCTCAGTGCACCCGCTTGTGTGCGGCCAGAGACCTGTCATAACCGCTGACCGGTTGGGTGTACAGACCGGCTGGGTCACATAGGCTTTTTGGAAGACGACGCTTTCATCGGCCAGCTTGTTGAGGTTCGGTGCATGTATCCTGGTATTGCCATAGGCAGCCATCGTGTCGGCACGCTGTTCATCGGTCCAGATAAACAGCAAGTTTGGCTTTTTTTGCCTGCTGCCTGCAGTTGACTGACAGCCACCCGGACTTTGCCCGGCAATAATTCCCGCCGCCCCCATACACGCGGCCCTGACAAACTCTCGTCTGTTAATTTTTCGTCTCATATAATGTTCCTTCGTTGGCGCCTGTTAAACTCACGCGATTCCAGATCACGAGAAATTATACACGCAAAAGCCACCAATACAAGTGGGCCGTTTATTCTTAACCAACCTTGACCCTGGGTGCGAGCGGAGTCATGGAGCATCTCGAAATAACTCCAATAGCTCTGTCCCGTAGGGAGCAGTAAGTGGTGAAACGGTGGGGCGGCTGGTCGGTGAGGTTGATTTTTCGGATGGATTTGGTATTCTATTGGACAAGAGATTCGGCAGTGTAGCTGAGGAGGGATGGATGGGATATGTCAGATAAGCTGTCGTTGCTCGACTATTGACAGGATATTTTATGTTAGAAAGAAATGGGAAGTTCGGAATAGCGGTTTTGTTTGCGGCGGTGTCTTTTTTGCTGGCTGGTGGTGCCGCCGGTGAGTTAGTTTCGGATTCGGCTCGTGGAGGGGCCAAGGCTTCTATTGGCGCGGTGATTCGAAAAGCAGGGAATGCAGACAGCGACAGCTACCGTCTGGGGATGCTGAGGAAGCTGCGAGAAGAGGGGGGGCTCGATGAGGACTTCAAGGCGGAACTCGGCCGGCTTATAGCACACATCGAGCGCTATATCAACGAGAAGAACCTGACTTACTTCGGCAGAGAGGTCGGGCGAAAGACCGATTTTGATTTTGGGATACCGGAAGAGTCGGAGTTGCAGCCGTTGACGTGGCTGTATCGGGGACGTATGGTCATCTGGTACGCGATGGAATCCGGCAGCGTCTGGCGAAACGCCCAGAGAAAGCGCAGGTTCTTCGACACCGCCCGTGGTTTCTTTGAGAAATACTCGGCAGCATTTCCTGAAAACAAGATTGCCCGGATGTATCTCGGGGAGGCCATCGGGCCACGGAAGCATTACGACGCTCCGGCCGGCGCTCCGCAATGGGCGGTGCATCAACGCGAGGCGCTCGAACGGCTCACGGATATTATCGAATGGTGGATTGATAATCGTATGCGGGCGGATGGTCAGTACGGCGGGGGCTGGGGTGATGACTGCGAGATGTGGCGATGGTGGGTGCCGGTGCTGATTGGCTTTGAAAGCCCGAAAATCGCCGAGGCCCAGGCGAGGTTCTCCGATGCGATGATGTCGCAGCCTCATATGGCGGGCGGGTACACGAACCGGATGAGCGATGTCGAGCACACGGCGGAGGACTCGGCCGACGTCATTACACCTATGATGCATCTGGACCCGGACAATCCCCTCTGGCTCCGGCGTGCACTTCGTCCAGCTGAGCTGATGGAAACCCTCTGGACGGCGCCAAACGAGCGGGGTCTGCTCCAGTTTAAGAGCACCTACTTTACCGTTGACAAGGTGGATAGCAATCCTCAGCGGGCTTGTGACACGGTGTATCACCCGAGGGCGGTCCAGCCGACGCTGCTGTACTGGCAGCGGACCGGTGACGAAAGGCTTGCGCGGCTGTTTGGGACGTGGATGAATACGTGGGTCGATGTCACCGCCCGGGCGGAGCGAGGCAAGCCGGCAGGTATTATACCCAGTGCGATTCACTGGCCCGACGGCAAGGTCGGAGGAGTGTCGGCGGACTGGTGGGACCCGCGAAACCACAGCGAGCATACGCTTTATCTTTGGCCGAGTGCGATGTCCATGATGACCAATACGCTGCTGCTGACTTACCACATGACCGGCGAGCAGAAGTACCTGGAACCGATCCGGTCCATGGCGAAGGTAAGGGCGAAGTATCTGAACTCGCCGATTAAGGAAGAGCCTGCGCCGGGAACGGAGATGTGGTGCGGGGGACAGCTCGGCTTTATCGCAGGTACAATCGCCAAGTACAGGTTCCTTACAGGCAACGCCGAGTTCGATGAGCTTTTGGC
>JBARPZ010000385.1:0-2274 GCA_049643445.1 Sedimentisphaerales bacterium | reverse complement strand
GCATAAATTTCACAAATTACACGGATTCTTGAGTGGATTGGAGATTAGAGATTAGAGATTGGTTATTCGAGAAATACCATCCACTTTGCGCACTACGTTCGCTCAGTGGCTGCCACCCGTCGCTGTTTCTGTTAAATTTTGTCATTTAGGGGAACTTTCTTCTTGATTTCATGGCCTCTCGGTGTATATAATCATGACTGGTATATTAAATTTACGAGAAAATGGTGTAATCATACTTATCTTTTAGCATCTCACTCAAAACTTGCAAACATGAGACAAGCACGATGTAGCGGTGCCCTTTTTATCGCGCCGCATTCGGGAAGGAGGAGACGCCTATGATACAAGCCATTCTTTTTTTAAGTACTAACGATTTCAGGTTGCGAAAGAGCGTTTTCGATAGAGGAGGAAATAGTCATGAGAAACAAAGCTGCCTCAATTACACTGTTTACCGGATTTTTTTTTATTCTGTCGCCCAGCGGTGTCACTCAAGCATTTAGCGGCGCAGATTCAGGAACAGAACAAGACCCTTACATAATTACAAATGTGTACGAACTTCAGCAGATCAATAGCGAGTTAGATGCTTGTTATGAATTAGCTAATGACATTGATGCTTCTGGCATAAGATATTGGAATGATAAAGCAATCTTTATTCCTATCGGAGATTAGGATAATAAATTCACTGGGAATTTTCTCTGCTTTACTCTGTTAAATAGACTTTTAGTGTAAAATCTTTCAGATTTTATTTAACAGGGTGAACAGTTCTTTAATAACTAAATAATTCCAAAAACGAAAGGAAGTAAAGAAAATGAAGAAAGAAATGGAAAGAGTAATGAGGAAAGAAGTGAAAAACAAGGCTTTCTTATTGGTATTGCTGATTGGAATTTTGTTGATTCTAACTGTTTTTTCAGCTTCCGCTTTTGGCCAGTGCGCAGAGCATACTTATAACTGGGTGGTTAGCTCGGGGGATTGGTCCACACCTGACAATTGGTGGCACGAAGAATGGGATTCAGATTTGCAGAAATGCGTACCTGTCCCCGGCGTTCCTGGTTCGGCAGATACTGTCGAGGTATACAATGGAGGCACAGCAGAAATTAGTAGTAGTGCCAATGCCGAATTAGTTTTTATCGGAGCCGGTAGTAATTTAAGTGTGGTTGCCGGATTACTTGCGATTACTGACGGACTTCACGTGGATTGGTATGGGCGGCTTGAACAGTCGGGTGGGCAAACTTCAGCAACATACGAGATAGTAGGATTCGAAGGAACTGGAACCGTGATTCAAACAGGCGGGATCCATAATGTAGTAGAGGGATTTAATCTTGGTTTCGATGTGGGAGGTGATGGGACATATGAGTTAAGCGGCAGTGGAGAACTGAGTATGGATTGGATAAATGTAGGATACGAGGGGACAGGGACTTTCATTCAAAGCGGGGGGAGAAATATCATTCATACGTCTCTGGGCGTTGGTAATCGCACTGGTTCAAACGGTACTTATGAACTTCATGATGGTGAACTCGTAGCCAATACCGTTTGGTTGGGTGGCTATGGTAGTGGGATTTTCGTTCAGTCAGGTGGAAATGTAAATATCAATGATGGTCTTTTCATTGGCCCGAATCCGACAAGTAATGGAAAATATAAGTTACACGGTGGAACCCTTAATGTGGGATATGGGGTTTATGTTGGTGGAGAAGGAATTGGTTCCTTTGACATGGATGGAGGGACAATCAACGCTACCACTGATGATGCTGACCTAACCGTCTTTGGGGGTACGGGAAGTTTAACCGGGCCAGGGACTTTCAACATTGAGGTTGTGTATCTGTCGGAGGAGATCTACGGCACAAACGGAGATGACAGCGTTGATATAATCTTCGAAAGGTATTGCTTGTTTAAGGGCGGAACATACGAGGTAAAGAAAATATATCCATATGAATTCGGAGGCTGTACGGAAAAGATTCTCCTTCCGTCATCTGTCTTCGATGTGAGCTTCGATGGAAACTTTTCTGTAGGCTTCACGATTGCCATACCTTATGATCCAGCCGAATTAGCCGCCTTGAATGCGGATGAGATGAGCCTTCGTGCTGTGCGTAAGGATGCGTACGGGTACGAGCTGTTGGAAGATGTGCAAATTGATACGACAGAAAAAGTTGTCTATAGTCAGGCCGGCAATTTTGGCCAATTTGCTCTCTTTGCCGAGGGTACTGGGTCAGAGGCAGCAAAGCTTGCTAAATCGGTTATAGGAGGAGATTATCGTTGGGGAGCAAAGGGATGGGATAAGGA
>JBARPZ010000384.1:0-6504 GCA_049643445.1 Sedimentisphaerales bacterium | reverse complement strand
TGAGCAGGTTAGAACCCCGAATGTGCGACGATGCTGCCCCAGACTCAACAAGCCGTTACCCATAATAAGCACGAGAATGATCACACACATCACCAGCGGAATTGTAAAGCCGGTTCTTTTTGATTTTAACCGGTTCTTTCTATGCATTTTAAACTCCTTCCTCGATGATGTGGGACTGTTTTATAAACAGCTGCTTCCCTCAATGACTTAAGACAAGCCGGACATAAAAGTTGCCCGGAATCAATTTTAACTAAATTAATTGCCCAAATACCCTCGCTGTCACAACATTGGCAAGTTACAGTTCTTATTGAAACATCAGGCGATTCGGTTAAGTTCGCTTCGGTCTGTCTTTTATCTTCGGCTCTGGCTATCGTAGCAACGGAGTCCCTGACTTGCTCTTCTGATTCAACACCATGAGGATAAAGGGGCTGAAGGTTCTTACCGCCCGTCTCACATTTCGGCATAGCTTTCTTGGTAGAGATATTGCCACAGAACAGTTCGATCACCTGTCTCGTTAGCTCTTTCGATTTCATTGCTTTTTCGTCACTGCCGCAGGATTGGAAAGTCGGATGTTTCTTTCCACACATTTTACATGCATGCGTATCGTTCTTACAGGAGATATCGTTACGAATGGATTCAATGGCCTTTTTCGCTAACGTTATGGCCTGTATGCCTTTTTCGCTTGACGAATTAAATTCTACAGTTTTTTCGTTTTTGTTACTTTTCATATCGAATTCAAAATTAAACGACCATTTTATAACTTTCGGTTTTGTTGTAACTATTTCGCCAACAAGTGTGCATCGATATATGCAACAAGAAGGCTCGCATCATCACTATCTTTTATAGGTTCGCCGTATTTGTCCATTACAAACGCCGTAGCATCTTCTGCTGAGAAGCCCATCTCGTTTATCAGGATACTAACGTATTCCACGATGGCATCAAGCCATTGGCCGGCCGCGGCATAGTATGTGCCATCATCTGCGTGATCTGCGAGTGCCGCTGCAATCAGAGTTATCTGTTCTTCTGAGACAGGAGCACCTTCAGTGAGGAACTCGTTAACCACTTGCTCCAGGGCAGCCACACCAGTACCATTTGGATCGTTCAAGCTTTGTGCTGCGTTCATGAGTCCCGCGGCCATCTCACACCCCTGTAAATTTGTTGAAGAAATGAAAGCGTTAGCTACAGAGATTTGTAGGTTTTGTTCTTCAATTCCAAGTTCTACAGCAAGCCAATTCATTAAAGCGGGGCAGCCACCATTTTCAAATTCTTCTTCCTCAAGTGGTAGACCTCCCAGTCTATAAAGCGGCGGCGGATCAGGTTGTACTGGCGGTTCCGGCGGTTCCGGAGGTACTGGCGGCTCTGGAGGTTCCGGAGGAACTGGTGGCTCTGGCGGTTCCGGAGGTTCAGGCGGCTTACAATGGGTGCCACCTGCCATACCTTCGCCGACACCGCGTCCCTGGTTTCCAGTCCAAATATTGCCCAGTCCATTGCCATTGTTGCCCTGGCCCCAGCCTCCTTTACCGTTGCCACCACCAGGATTGCCGTCTCCTTTTTTCGGATGCTGACCACCATGAGTTGGATTAGCACCCTTAGCACCGATGGGATTTGGTACTTCGAGCGTGGTTGCCAGAGAATCAAGATTTGCTATGGCGCTGGAAAATGCATCCCCCGCGGCAAGAAGTATATGTCCACCTTGTGGATGCGTCTTATTTACCTTGCCCAACGGATTTATGACCGAGATGGTCCCTGATGGAGCGCCAATTTGAACAACAACGTTGCTGCCGGACAGACCCAGGAACAACGAGTCGCCATCTTTCACTACAAAATGTTTTTTGGGAGTACCCATGTTGGTGACTTCATGACTAATGAGGGCGCCTCTTTGGTTAGTTGCCGGGCTGCCGGCGCTTGTACCTCCGGTACCTGTAATGATACCTGCAGGATTGACGCGTGGATTTGCGAGCGGATTAACGTGTAAACTTGCATGCGGATTGGCATGAGGATTGTTGATTCCTATCCCCTTGCCCTTTGATTTTGCTAACGCAGCGGAAAGCAATATCAGAAATAAGCAGCACGCCAGCATGTACGTTTTGATACCAGGCTGATTTCTTTGCGAAGATTTTCTTAGTAGTTTCATGTTTCATTCCCCCTTTCAAAAGTTATTTTCAATAAACAAAAGTCACCACAATTGTGCTTCTGTCATTAAGAAGAAAAACCGGCTGTTCTTAAGAACACCCCCCATTCTTCTGAATGAGTTACTTTATTGTTAGCTATCTTAACTTTTTTAAGCCTGAATGTCAAGCAGAAACTACCCAGCCGGACAAGATTGATTCCTAATTTAGGATTTCTATTTTTTTGTACTTTGCGAGGAGCGGGCCTGTGAGATTTTCTCGGACCAAATAAATTATGATTGTGCTATAGATATTTATTTTTCGAGCGATCCGCTCAAAGTTCACTGCGTTAGAATATGCTATTTTTATTTGGTTTTTACCGTTTTCAAGTTATATTTTATATAGGAGTTTGATTGTGTCCGAACTCATTCCGATAATACATTTGAAACTTGCTCGGATTGTTGTGGGTAAAAAAGGTGGGTAAAAATGTGGATTGAAAATCTAAAAGACAAGAGCTTTGTTATTTACATTACTGTGTCTCGAGAACCGGAACTGCGGCGTGAGCTTGAAATTATAAATGAAATTGTCTATGGCAGAGATGACTGCAATGTAATAATCAGTCTTGCCAATATCGAGACGTTAACCTCTGCAAGTATCACTAAGCTGGTAATGTTGCATAATTCGCTGACTCAGAATGGGCGTTCGCTTATCCTGTGCAGAGTTGGGCTTCCGACCAAAGGCATTTTTGCCACAGCCGGTCTTAATTCACTTTTTAATTTCGTCAATGATGTCTCTGATGCGCTCACAACTATTCGAGACTCCAGACATACAAAATCGACTGTTGAAAAGGCTGTTTAAGGCGCACCTACTGATTTTTGTTTTCCATCCAGTGCATGGCCAATATTCCAAGATCGTATAAATTGATTGTACCATCACTTCCCCGTCGTGGAGCGATATCCCTGTAAGCATTATCGGTGAGCCAGACATCGCTCAAAATACCCACGTCCAGAATGTCTGTAATGTGGTCCCTGTTGAAGTCCGCCTCAAAAGGCAAAATCTCGGGCAGGACACGCATCTGGGTTGTAAAGTGATAATCATACGCATCCGCGCCTTGAAAAGGGCTTTCGTAAATCAACTCCACAAAAAAGGCTTTCCATCCACTTTCAGGTTCAGCTACCCATCCAGTGTATACACCACCTCCCTCATCCACCAACGGAGAATTCACCCACGCAGCTCCAATTGTTACCAGGCGGAAGTCCCTTGTCGTTGGATTGACTGCCTGCCATAAATTGACCGCCTTGGGAGTATCGACCGTTTCTACTCGAATCGAACCATCCTGCTCAAGAGTCCACGAAAATTCAGGGCGAGCGTCGTTATTTAAGAAGGCATCGTAAAACGGCACCATGCTGCTATAAACATCATCAAAGGCATCAGTCAGATAGTGGTCGGTGTTCGGCACATGCCGCAGATAGGTTTCTCCTGACAGCTCGTCAATATAAAACTGAATAGAATCCATTACAAAAAAATCATCACCCGCCGAATTAATAATAAACTTGGGCATATCCAGCCTGTCGCGATACTCAAAAGGATCAACAATCTCCATTAGCTGCGTAGCCTGTGGCGTGTCAAACCACTCAAAGATCTCAAGCTCTTCATAGGGCCACAGTGCATCGGCCCAGAACCCATATGCTGCCCAGTGATGAGCAAATGAACGCTTCATATTCAATAAATCGCTTACAATAGGTGCTATGGCAGCCACTCGATTGCCCGGGTCGACTGCCGCTGTTAACCACGCCGTCCACCCGCGCTTTGAGCCGCCTGTCAGGACGAATTGATTGATTGGCTTCGCTCCGCCCGTAACCGTGTCTATAAAATCCTGCACGGCATCCATGCAGCGCACGACGGATTTCACCATCGGCAGTTGTACGGGCCAGGTAGCGTCGCCACCGCGCAGAAACTTGTCCCACGAATCAGCGATAATCTCATCCTCTCTTCGTGGTGTCATCTCATCGGAAAACTGCAAAGGCTGATTCGGAACCGCCGACAATACTACAATTACCGAGCCCGTTCCTAAAGATAGCTGCCTGAACTGTTCGTCATAAAGGGGTGGTGGGTCAGCGGTAGTGTTGTTGCCGTCACTTATTAAGATCATGGCATTGTCAGTGGTAATCAAAAAGTTATATCGCGGCTTATAAATCGTTACCCAGTGAGTCCAGACCACAGGATTAACTTCTGAAGAATCGCGCCAACCCTGTGATGTTAATTCCAGGGTATATGCTGATGTAAGAAGATCGGATTCGGAATTTACTTCCACATATGAATAATTGGAATCCGGAGCAGCTACGTAATCATCTAAAGCCGTCGCCATCGCCGAAATAGGGAGCATAAAACAGACAAATAAAGCAAATATCGTTAACAAAGAACATCGACCGGATTTCATCTTGTGTCCTCCAAATTTATCAGGCTTTTCCTGTCACCCTACGTTCGGACTTTAACATCCTTCGGTGACTTCTTGTGAAAGTCACAGAAAGGTGTGGCTGGATTCGCTATGGGACAAAATATGAATTCTTTAAGCTTTTCCCCAGCGGCGCAGTGCTTCCAGGCACTTTTCTATGCTGACAAGCGGAGGATAGGCATCGCTTTCGTACTCAACGATGTACCACTGGGTTCCGCCGATGGTCTCGCAGGCTTCAAAGATTGTTTGCCACGACAGTTCATCATCGCCGATTATTGCATTTGGTTTTGATTTTGAGAAAGCCTTGAGGTGGACGGTTGTTGCCCGGCCGGGATAACGCTTCAGGAACGCCACAGGGTCTCCTCCTCCTCCCATGGCATTTCCGGTATCCAACTGCATGATAACTTCTTTTTTCGTATTACCGAAGAACGTGTCCCAGGGCAGCTCACCGTCCAAAGGCTTGAACTCGATGCTGTGATTGTGGTAACCAACCTGCATACCGTGGGGTTTTACCTTGTCGGATAGTTCATTGAACAGCTTCGCAGTTTCCTGCCAGGCCTTGCGTGAGTTCCGATACTTTCCCGGCAGCCCCGGAACGATGAGAAATTTATTGCCGATAGTTTTATTGAATTCGATTGTCTTTGGCAGCTCGTCGCCCAGCAGGGTATCGATTTGAGTGTGTGTGCCGCAGCATACCAGACCTGTGTCATCCATAAGCTTTCTGAGGGTTTTTGCGTCCCTGCCGTAATAACCTGCGAATTCCACTCCTTCGTACCCCATCTTCGCCACTGCCTGGATGGTGCCAGGCAGGTCTTTACCACATTCCCCGCGAACAGAGTAAAGCTGTACGCCGACTGGGATTCGCTTTTTGATTTGTTCCTTCTTAGGCTTGCAACCGGCACAGGCTGTAAGCGCACCGGTAATACCAAGTTTTAAGAATTCACGTTTTGTAATCATTTGCTTTTTCATAATGCTATCCCTTTTAGATCCTGCCATCGATTTTTTAGTCCTTGAAAAATAAGGTTTCTGTATTTACCCAATTGGTTAACGCATTCACTTGCCTATGCGTCACTGTACTCAAACTGAGCAGTAGCAAACAAACTATAGACAATATAATTATATACTATGCTGGCTGCCAGTCCAGAAAAAACGGAGTTAAGTATTGTTTTCTGGACCAAAATACGTAGAAACAACGATATGAAAGCGGCCGAAATTGAACCGATTTGTGATAAACACGTCAATGTTCCGGGATTGTAAATCTTCCATAGAGCTTGTCTTGTGAACTTTCATGGGTGGATTTGTAAACACAACATATACACAGAGGAAATTCAGTTAGGGTATGGCATGGACAAGGTGAATTTGGTATTCTAATCAAAATGAAAGGATTAGCAGCTAAGAAAAGTGTATACAAAAGGAGATGCCGGATGAAAAGGTCAGGGCAGTTGGAAATTACAGGCAGGCGAATATTGAAACAGCTTGTAGTGGTGAGTGTTGTTTTGTTGGCGTCGGTGGCGCAAGGGCGTCAGTGGTCGAGGTTCCGCGGTCCGAACGGACAGGGAATTAGTGACGCTGAAACGATACCCATTAAGTGGACGGAAAAGGATTACAACTGGAAGGTCAAGCTGCCTGGAGTCGGTCATTCCTCGCCTGTTGTCTGGGGGGACAAGGTCTTTGTAACATGCGGGGACCAAAAGGCCGGTCGCGGTATGCTTTTGGCTCTTAGCGTTTCGGATGGCAAGGTCTTATGGCAAAAAGAATACGCACTAACAAAGTATCGGATGAACAGCAGCAATAGTTACGCGACCGGCACACCTGCTGTAGATGGCGACCATGTCTATGTGCTCTGGGCAACTACTGAAGATACAATCTTGGTGGCATTAGATCACGACGGCGAGAAAATCTGGGAGCGTACGTTCGAAGGCGTGCGTTGTCAGCATGGCC
>JBARPZ010000383.1:0-1503 GCA_049643445.1 Sedimentisphaerales bacterium | reverse complement strand
CCACTTCCATTGCCGAAATTCGTCGAATAACTGACCATGAAATCCTCAGGGTAAATCCACAGGGCCTGGACATGGTCGGGGCAGGTGAACTTGCGCTCGTCCTTCCATGTGAACGTACCGCCCAGGCCCACACAGCTTGTGGGGAATTTCGCACCCGTGATGTAATGCACCAGGTCGATGAAGTGGCTGCCAAGTCCGGGAATTGATCCATCGGAAAATTCCCGGTAACCATACCAGCCCGAGTACACCACGGGGTCGAACGGACGGGAAGGGCGATCCATCAGGAACTCCTTCCAGTCCACGTCCTTCTTTTTGACGTCCTTGATGTACGAATACCAGTAAGGTCGTTCGCCGTTGCGGCACTGCTCGATTCGTCCCACTGTACCGAGGATGCCCGTCTTGTAGAGTTCCCGGCAGCCGGTGAAACTGGGAAGGCTCCGCAACTGAGTGCCGATTTGGACGACCGTCTTAGCTTTCTTGACAGCGTCACAGGCGTTTTTGAGCCTATCGAGTCTCTTGGCCAATGGTTTCTCGCAGTAAGCGTCCTTGCCGGCCTTGGCTGCGGCCTGGAGGTGAGTGGTGTGCTGGTGGTCACACGAGGCGATCATAACAGCGTCCACATCTTTTAAAGCCAGCAAGTCACGGTACGATGAGAACTTCCGCGCATCACGACCATACCATTCTTTTACCTTGGCAGCGGCGGCTTCCTGACGGAGCCGCCACGGGTCGCACACAGCCGTGATTTCTATGTTTTCGCTCTCAGCGTGTTTGTGTACGCCGGCCATGTGAGCACCAATCCCACGGCTGCCACAACCTATGATGCCGATTGAGATTCGATCATTGGCGCCGATGACGCGTGAGTAGCTTGTGGCTGAGAGGGCCAGGGCGGCGCCCCATGCGGGGGTGGTCTTAAGGAACTTCCTGCGGGAGATAAACTTTTGCATCGCGGATCCTCCAAAAAAAATGAGTTAATAAAGATTTTTGTCTGATATTTCCATATAAAACCGCTCAATTGTATAACCGTGCTTAATTTACGTTATTATATCGAATCGATCTTTGAATGTCCACATGTTTTGATGTCGCACATAGGAACTGACGTGCTGGTCCCGGCCGTTGAGTTACTAAACCGGGCTGGAATACCAGTGGCGACAGTGGATAGGAAAGTAAAAGGTGGTAACGTGCTTATTCACGTTGGAGCTGACAATGTGGAAGGTGGACGAGTTGCAGCGCGATATCTGAAACAAAGGCTCGGAAGGCTTCGGTTTTGGCTTCAGCTATTTTCCTTCGAGCCCACATTTGTCACCCAGAATGCCAATATTATCGGTTCAAAGCGTCTTTGAAGACATCACTTTGTTATATTTTCGTCCGGTTTTTTCTTCGAAGGATTCCACCATCTTGTTGCGTGTTTTTCTCGCCTTTTCGATGTAGCCGGTGAGATTGTCGGGCGTGTGCTGAAACCTGTGTTGGTCGATCTTGCCATTTAGTCTCTTCCATATCCTGGGC
>JBARPZ010000382.1:0-23843 GCA_049643445.1 Sedimentisphaerales bacterium | reverse complement strand
TTTTATCGAATCGATGAGCTGCCGGCGTGATGCCAAATCCGTTATTATTACTTTCGCACCGGTCTTTGCGGCAAATTTAGCGGCATCAACTCCGCCGCCGAACCGTCCCAGGCCCATAATCAGGACTCTCTTGCCTGCGAAGAATTCTTTGTTCATATCAATGTCTGCATTGCACTTGCCAAATCCACCTTCGCATCGATAACCGCCTGTTCGATGCATCTTTTCCAGTCATCGCCGAACTGGTCTTTGTATTGCGGCTTTTCATAGGCATAGATTATCGAACGCGATGCGTTGATTAAAGCTCCCGTGCCGTCGGGCTTGCAGAACCTCACACAGTCGGCTGCAGAAGCGCCCTGTGAGCCGTAGCCCGGCACAAGAAACCATACCTTATCATACTTTTGACGCAGAGCAGTTGTTACCTGCGGTGCAGTGCCGCCTACGACCATCCCTACATTACTGTAGCCGTTGTTTCCAATTAGTTCGGCGTTATTGGCAATTTGGCCAACCACTTCAGCGAGCTTTTCATACATTTTCTTGCCCTCAGCGTCGGCAAAATCCTGGATTTCTACAGCAGAAGGATTGCTGGTGCGCACCAACACGAAAAGCCCTTTGCCCTGCTTGCTGGCCATATCAACAAAAGGCTCAATGCCATCAGTTCCGAAGTAGCCGTTGACTGTTATGGCATCGGGAGCAAGAGTATCCTCGAGGCCGGTTAATTCCGGATTTTCGAGATGAGCAGCGGCGTAAAGTTCCGCAGTATGGCCTATGTCGCCGCGTTTTACATCACCGATCACTTCCAGACCTAAATCGTCAGCCTCGGAAATCAACGCATAGTAAGTCTCTATGCCCTCCCAGAGATATTTCTCAAAAAAAGCAATATTTATCTTCACTGCCGGTATCATTGGCGCTACTATTCGCATCGCCTGGGTGCAAAAATCGAAAATTGCATCCACAGCAGCATTTGCATCAAACTCATCGTTCATCTCACGATGACTTCTTATCGCCGCTGGGAGCCTGCTGTAAACGGGGTCCAAACCGACAACCAATGAAGTTTTCCTGCCTTTTACGGCATCAAAGAGACGATCACCAAAATGACTCGACATTTATCAGACCCCTTCTAAACAACTACAAAAAAACAGACTTAACAATTTTGAACAATTGCAAATATTCCATAGTAAATAATCAATTATCAATTATAATCACAAAGATAGCTTCGAGCAAGATAGAAAATGATTATGAATAATAAAGATAATAAAGATACAGACAAAAAGTTAAAAGTTCGCAAAAAAAGGAAATTCAAAAAGAGATATTGGCTCCTAATCGATCTGGCTTTGGCGATTATTATTCTGGCCTTGCTATTTTACAAGCCCGCTCGTTATAAGCCGCTCGATATCAATCCAGCCGGCAACAATCAGGACCAGATCAGTCCGTATCTCTCAAACGTATTGTTGCCTCAACTTCACAACGGTGCACAGCGCCAGGAACCGTTTGATCTTGTCGTAATCCAGAAGGGGATAAATGAAGCAATCGCTCGACTTCAATGGCCGAGGGAGTCCAACGGTGTCCTTTTATCTGCACCGACGGTATTTTTCGTGCCTGAGAACATCGTATTGATGGGAACAGCAAGTATTAAAGGTGCGGAACTGGTCGTTACTGTTGTTGCCAAACCCAGCCTTGATGAAGAAGGCCTCTTAAATCTGCGGGTGGAGAAAGTGAAAATCGGCGCTATGAATATCACACCCCTTGCCAGGTTGATGGCCAAAAGAATGTATACGGAGAGACTCGCAACCGTGCATGTAGATACAGAGAATTTGCGGGCCAGGATTGCAGCGTCATTACTGATTGACGAACCGTTTGAGCCTATTTTTAATATTAATGATATTTTTGATGATGTGGATAAGAAAGTACGGGCGGAAAAAATAACTATTACACAAAAGAAACTAACAATACGCATGGTTCCAGCTTCATAGCGGATAGTGTATCTCGTATTCCGGGCGGCGCTGCAGATTGCGCAGTTTAACATAGCCGAAAACTGAAATTGGGCGAATCGGGGGATATTCCAGTTCTTTTGGTTTTTTCGGGAGAGTGCCTTTGTCTATACTCTGTAGACTGCCCAGACTAACGGATGTTTTATGAAAAAGGACCAAAATCTGTAAAGCTGGGTAAAATATTGGTGAAAATCAAAAAAAGGGTCGAAAAAAACACGTAAAAAAGGGTGCAGAAAAGTGCAGATATTTGCAGAAATTTGACAAAAGTGTTCAAAAGCTTTCATTTTATTGTCAGAAATGTGCAAAAAATCACCCATTTCTATTTTAACATTTTGTTAGACTGGGTGGTATGGGGGATTTAATGTCAGGAGGAGTTCGCCGGGCATTCCAAGATTTTTCGTAGATTATTGTTGACGGTGAGGTCGTAGGGCGTATAATTGCACTGGTTTGAATGATTTTGCGATAGGAGTAGTGGTGAGAAAAACGCGATTCTATTGGCTCGGTTCCGCGAAATTTCACGAAAAGGTATCGGTGCGCACAGTGTGCGCCGTCATATTTAACATTTCCCTGTCTGCACAGGGACAAATGTGGAAAAGGAGAAAACAATGAAAAGTGCAAAAATGTCAACAATTATGGTTCTGGCTTTGGGCCTGATGGTCTGGCTGGCAGGGGCTGCTGGGGCAGCGCCAATGGGAACGGCGTTTACCTATCAGGGCCGGCTCATAGACGCTAACAGCGCGGCGGATGGCCTGTACGACTTCCAGTTCAGACTATATGACAGCAACGATCCCTGCACGGGCACACAGCAGGGAAGCACAATTGATATAAACGACCTTGATGTCATTGACGGGCACTTTATAGTGGAGCTGGATTTCGGCAGCGGAATCTTTGACGGCAATGCAGTCTGGCTGGAGACGACGGTTGCGCATGGTGACGGCAACGACCCCTGTACGCTCAAGCCACGGGTGGAATTGACTCCGACGCCGTACGCACTTTACGCGGCATCTGTTGCCTTTCCTCTTGAGCTGGCCGGTTCAAGCGACGACCCAATCATTTCAGCCACGAACTCCGGCGCGGGTAAGGGTATCTATGCCGAGGCCGCCGGTATATATAGCACGGCTGTATACGGCATCGGGACACACGAATCAGGCCGGGGCGTTTGGGGCGATGCTACAGGCACATACGGTATAGGTGTTAGGGGCGTCACCACAGGCGATTATGGCTTGGGAGTTTACGGGCTCGCCACAGGCAGCGATGGCCACGGCACCGTCGGCCGTGCTTGGGGAAGTTCAGGTCGCGGCGTCTATGGTGAGGCCTCTAATGAGGGAGAGGTAGAAAACTACGGCGGCTATTTTGTTGCGCATGGCAAAGAGGGCCGGGGCGTCTATGGTGAGGCCACGTATACGCACGACCCGGAAAATCCTTATCCTGCACCCAACTACGGCGGCTACTTTAAGGCTGCGGGCATCGGCGGCCAGGGCGTCTATGGTGAGGCCACGTATACGGACGACATAGATGATCCTGTAATCAGAGACAGCTACGGCGGCTACTTTAAGGCTGCAAACCTCACTGGTTGTGGCGTTTACGGTGAGGCCACGGGCATCGTCGGTACTGGCGTCTATGGTGTGGCCTCTAATAGTGGAGATGGTCAGAACCACGGCGGCTACTTTAAGGCTGCAGGCGAAGATGGCCGGGGCGTCTATGGTGCGGCCACCAACGACGGAGATGTGGAAAACTACGGTGGCTACTTTAGGGCTTACGGTACTGATGGCAGGGGCGTCTACGGTACTGCGCATGGCAAAGAGGGCCGGGGCGTCTATGGTGAGGCCACGTATACGGACGACCCGGGAAATCCTTATTCTGCACCCAACTACGGCGGCTACTTTAAGGCTGCGGGCATCGGCGGCCGGGGCGTCTATGGTGTGGCCTCTAATAGTGGAGATGTATTCAACACCGGCGGCTATTTCAGAGCCGATGGCGCCAGGGGCTGGGGCGTGTACGGCCTTTCCACGGGCAGCAATGGCAAAGGTGTCCAGGCTTGGGGGAAACAATATGACTTTTGTGCTGCAGGTTTCGGGATCGATTATGGTTCCACCTCTTCTATCCGCTGGAAGGGAAACATTCGGGCCATCGATAATCCGCTCGACAAGATTCTTCAGTTGCGAGGCGTTTATTTTGACTGGGACGCTGAGCACGGCGGGCATCACGATGTGGGTATGATAGCCGAAGAGGTCGGAGAGGTGATGCCCGAGATAGTCGTGTACGAAGAAAACGGCATAGACGCGAATGGCATGGACTATAGCAAGCTGACACCGCTTCTGGTCGAAGCCGTAAAGGAGCTTAAGGCGGAAAATGACAGTTTGAAAGTAAGAGTAGAAGCTTTGGAAAGAACGATGCTCCAGCTTGCAGAAGTGAAGGAGTTAGAGCTATGAGATTTGATAAGAGAATTTTAACAAATATGGTATTGGCAGTTCTTACTGTTTGTTTACTGCTGCTTTCACCTGCATTGGCCCAAACCGCCGGACAATATAAGTTGACCTGGAGCACAATTGACGGCGGTGGCGGGCGAAGTAGCGGCGGGCCATATACTCTTATGGGTACGATTGGTCAGCCGGATGCAGCCTGGAGCAGCGGCGGTCAGTATGAGCTGCTTGGCGGCTTCTTGCCGGGTGGGCCGTTGTGCTTTGTTGATTTCGAGAGCTTTGCAAGGTTCGCCGAATACTGGCTTGAACCAGGAACCGGATCGCCGGCTGACCTGTACGAGGATGAGGATAATATGGTCAACTATCTTGATTTGAGAGTCTTTGTTGAAGAATGGCTTTGCTACTGCCCGACCGGCTGGCCGTTAAAATGAGAACAGAAACCGGCTTGCCGATCTAATCCGGACAAGCTTTCCAAACTGTATCCTGAAGTCTAATTGCCGGGACCATCCTCAAGTGTAATTGCCAGTAAAGTAGGCTCGACAATATGTAAATTGTTCAGCAAAGGCTCGGTATACTTGATATCTCCGAACTCGGCCCCACCAAAATGATGCTGCTTGCCTACATGATTATTCCAGTCGACGCCTTCTGTAAGGAAGCCCTTGTCGCCGTGATGATGTTTGGCAATCGCCCGCAAGATAGTGAGCGCATCCTGTAGATATAATTCATTGTTGGTATCAAGATAAGCTTCAAGATAGGCCAAAGCGGCCTCGGCGTTTTCCCAGAGGTAGGCGGTGTCCCAGGTTTTCTCCATCCAGAGCAGGCCCTTTGTCTGTACGCCATTTCGGTCGTCGGTCATCTTGAACTGGTCAAGGCCCGCCAGGCACTTGTCGTAGGCAAAGGCACGGATTTCATCGTCGTCGAGCAGTTTATCCGCCTGGCGCAGGACTCTAAACGCTACAGAGTAGGCAACGTTCTCGTGATGGTCGTAGGTATCGTGGTTGATGGAGCCGAAGATTCCGCCGGCGTCCATAAAGACCTTGATTCGCTTTTTGATTTCGCCGGTGTAGTCGGCTAGGCCCTTTTTGGTCAGCTCGGTCATAAGCTGGATGATGAAGAGACCATCAGCGCTTTTTTCGAAGAGGATGTCCGAGTCACCGTAAGCATTGTTGGGGAAATGTTCGCCTGATGGTTTGCAGCGTCGGGGGAACCAGCCGTTGGAGGTTGGTTTGACG
Organism: Sedimentisphaerales bacterium; assembly: GCA_049643445.1. Taxonomy (GTDB): domain Bacteria; phylum Planctomycetota; class Phycisphaerae; order Sedimentisphaerales; family Anaerobacaceae; genus CS2-K091. Next base: position 18,200 of record JBARPZ010000382.1, on the reverse strand, counting down.
TTCTTTTCGAGCCAACGGGCGTTTTTCAGGGCGACTTGCCGCATTTTGTCTCTTCGTGGATTATCCAGCAGGTCGCTGAAGATGAGTAACTGGTATGCGATTTTGGCCATTGAGCCGGGGCAGAACCAGTTGCTTTTGTGCTGGTAATTGAGGCAGAGCTTGTTGGTTGTGGTGAGGCGGTAGCCTGTGATGAAACCTGTATCGTAGTTGATGAAACCGTCTTCGAGGACATGGTCGAGCAGCAGAAGCGCCTTTTCGGCAAGGCGTTTGTTTTTCGTATACTTAGCGAAGGAGTACAGTTCGTATGCTCCTCCGACGGCGTTTGCCGCCCAGCCCGGGCCTTCGAGGTTTCCGAAATCGTGCCAGCCCATAATGTTGCCGTCTTTATCGACGAAGCTCGACTTACAGGCCAGCCTACCGTCAAAAGGGACGAGGGTGCCCTCCGCAAAACGCACTGAGTCCCTAACGGAATCAAGTATGGTATATTTTGGGTTCTCCGGCAGATAGAAAGCGGAGCTGACCTCCTCCAAAAGCAGATAATCGATGCCGAACATGTACTTCTTAACGGCCTTCTCGTTTGCGCCGATGATTTTGACCTTTAGTACGTGCTGTCCCTTTTCGAGCTTGTGCGTGCCCAGGTCGAGGACGCCGGTGGGGACAACACCGTTGTTGTAGAGGTCGATAGGCTCACCCAGCTTTTTACCATCGAGGTATAGCTGGTGGATGCCGTAATCGATGGCCTTAGTGAGCTGTGTTTTAATCCTGTACGTACCGGTCTTTTCAACGGGGACCGCTATTTCCAACGTGTCGCCCGGCTTGGCTTCGATCCACCAGAGGTGTGCCTCACCGCTCCAATTTGAGCCATGGATGCTGAGGTCCTGCTGATGGGGATTGCCTCCGGTTTTCGAGAGGACCTTGAGCTTTTCACCCTCCAAAGCTCCCTTGACTTTGAAAACCTTTATTGCGCTCCAGTATCCCTTACGCTCCGTAATAGGTGCAGGTTTGTAAGGGTCGACCTGGCCAGCGGCCTGATACCAGTATGCCGTTGCAGCATAAAGTGTAGGTTTGCTATTGGGATAGTATTTCTCAATCGCGGCCTCAAAAGATTTCTGGAACGGAATATTATCAGTAATATGCCAGCGGTTGACTGAGACGTGCCCTTTATTGTTCATGCTTATCGTCTGATTATGATAGCAGTTTTGGAAAAGCGTCGGATTACACCAGGCGTAGCCGAAGTAATCTTCGGAGCCGGTGCCGATAGTGGAGGGGAATTTCTCGCCATCGACGAAGAACTTTTCGTCACCTTCGCCCCACCATCCGCCTCTTGGATTCCAAACATGCAGCATAACGCCGCAGAAGCGGCCTCGGCCCTCTGCCTTGAGCATAGTCCAGTCTATGCAATGCGGTGAGGCATCGCGCCCGGGTTCTTCGGGGAGAAATGCGTCGCGGTGCCATTTTGCGTGAAACCTTCCGAGCTGTTCAATCGGCTTTGTAACCGGCGCATGGCTAATCGTAAAGCTAACTTCGCGTTCTTTAGCCCCATCGTTGGTTAATTCTATTAACGCGCCTTTTTCAAATGGCATATACCAGAACGAATAAAAAAGTCCATGCCCTCTCATACCTAACGGCAAAGACTTATATATGTTAACGCCGGGAGCAGTGCCAAAGAAGTCTCCTAACGGCACCCACACGCTTGGTTTGGTTTCGCCGTCCCAGGAGATTCGCAAAGAAAGCTCACGCAGCACGTCACGATCATCCGGAGATTCGGGCAAATCTATTACATAGGCCTGAAGAATTATGATGGCCCGCTCGCCCTTCAACCTCGCAACCGTCGCCGTCGCACCGGGAGCAACCATCAAGGGCTCTGCCTTAATGGTAACTTGACCTTGACGTTTCCCTCCGGGGTAACGCCCACGGGTAAGGATTTTGCCGGCCTTGTCGAGGGCGGCGGTCTCTTTGGGTGAAAGCTGTCGCTTGAAGGTCGGTACAATAGTGCCCTTTGGGTACGTTGTGTATGTGAAATGGTAGTACGCTCCCCAGTCGCCCTCGGCAGTAATCTTGCACGATTTCTGGAACGGGATGGGAACATAGCAGTTCTGACCACGTGCGGTCATATGGACAAGAGCCTCGTGGGTGAACGGCTCGTTCTCGCGGTTGAAATACCCGATAAAGGGCAGGTCAACGACAGGCTCGGCCGCGCCGTCGAGATATATCCTCACATGCCCATCCTTTGCCAACGCCGACCATATACGCCAGATAACGCCTGGGCCTTCCATCTCGGCGAAGACCTGTGTATCACCTTCTTTGCGGATGATACCGCCTCCGTCACCGTTAGCGAACCAGCCAACGTATTTGCCGGATGCCTTGTCGTATTTACTCGCCCTGTCGTAGCTGGACCACTGCTGGCATTTTTCACCCGGGGCGGGCAATATCGCCAACTGCTCTAAATCGGTTAGACGGTTGATAAGGTCAATATAAGTCAGTTTTTCTCCAGAACCAGTTGCCGCTGGTCGTGCAACCGGCGCAGAAATCAACGAGGTGCCTCCATAAAAAACGCAAACTACAAACACAGCCATCATCATCCAATATTTTTTCATGATTCACACCTTCCTTTTCTTAGAGTTAATTGCCTTTAATGTTCCGGGGCTTCGCGAAGTACGAAGCACTTGAGGTAACTGTAAAAATGTTGATTTGGGGCTTCCATCTACCCTCACCTTTTCTGTCTTATGATTACGTATAAAATTAGCGTTATTGATTGGGATTAGTCTGAACATAAACGCTGTCTGTGTCCAGAAGTTTTTTCAGATTATATCAAGTTTTTCGGCTAAGACCTTATTATTAGTGAAGTTAGCTAAACAACCTTCAAGCAGAAGTGAAATATCCGAGCTAAGCTTGAAATTCGGCAGCTTAATTTGGGGCCGTTCAAAGCAGCCCGCCGTACAGAAAAAAGAGGCACAAAAAACTTTTTTGGGAAAGTTTAAAAAACTGTTCTTGCACGTATCTTAGCAGTTTTTGGGCGGTTTTCGGCCATTTTGACCGCTGAGTATACGTTTTCTGTCGAATTTGTACTGGAAATTATACAAATTCGACAAAAAAGTTATTGTTATTGACAAGTTGGACGATTATCATAACGAGTTTGGTTATAAGGATTAACGGCTACCAAAGCTAAACTTTGAATTAAAGCGGCGCTTAAAATGGTTTTGACAGGATTAGCAAACCGTGCAGAGTAAACGAACAATTGACCTGCGTAGCTGCACTTTTGCGCAATATGGTGGCTTGGAAATCGGTGTTTCCGCTTCAGTGTCGGGAAACGAACGAGGTTTGTTACTGGCTTCCCATTTTGCAGCAGACGGCAAAATGGGTGCTCTACTGGAGGAGACTGATGTAGTGTAAAGACAGGCTACAACCTCGACTCGTTTTTGGCATTTTTTGAAGTGGAAACTATTCAGGTTTCCACTTTTTTTTGGATTTTGTAAAAAAGTATAAATTAGGAAAAGAAAAAAGAATGAATCAGGAACTAATCAGAATTGTCGACAACATTGCACGCGATAGAAATATCGACAAGGAATCCTTATTCGTCGATTTGGAAGAAGCTATGGTCTCAGCGGTCCGGAAGCATTTTGGTGAGCCGGAGAGTAACATAGTCGTAAATATCGACCGGGCCACAGGGCAGGTTACAGCCTCCAGGGACGACGAAAAAATCGATATCAGGCAGCTCGGTCGAATCCCGGCTCAGACAGCCAAGCAGGTAATGATACAGAAGATAAGGGCCGACGAGCGAGATAGTATCTATGCCGAGTTCGTCCAGCGAAAAGGGGAAATCATAAGTGGCTCAGTTGTGCGATACGAAGGCGGAACACTTATCGTTAATTTGAGCCACTGGGCTGAAGGCTTCATGCCAAAAGGCGAACAGATAATGGGCCAATCACATCGGCCGGGAGAAAGAATTCGATGCTTGATTCTTGATGTAAAAGAGACTTCGAATCAGGTCAAAATTATTCTCTCTCGAACACACCCTGATTTTATCCGCCGATTGTTTGAGTTAGAGGTGCCGGAAATCGCTGAAAATATTATCGAAATACGAGTGCTTGCGCGAGAGGCGGGGTATCGAACAAAAGTTGCAGTAGCTTCGCTCGATGAAAAAGTCGACCCTGTTGGTGCCTGTGTTGGTGTGCGAGGCAGTAGAATAAAAAACATAGTTGATGAGCTTGGCGGAGAGAAAATAGATATTGTACGGTGGAACGAGTCATCACAAGTACTTGTCGCAAACGCGTTGATGCCGGCAAAGGTCAGTGAAATCGCGCTGTGCTTTGAATTGGGAAAAGCGACAGTAGTGGTGGATGAGGACCAGCTTAGTCTGGCTATCGGCAAGCACGGCCAGAACGTTCGTTTGGCTGCGAGACTGACCGGCTGGGATATCGATATACTAATGCCTGCCGAATATAATCAGGGTATTGAACGATTGACAAGTTGTGTCAAGAACGTAGAAACCGCTGACGATACGATGGTTGACAAGTTGATAGCGCTGGGTGTTATTTCCGTTCTGGATTTGGATGATGTAGGAACCGAACCGCTGATTAACGAGCTGAATATTAGCTCGGAAATAGCAGAACAACTGGTCACGGCTGCAAACGAAGAGGCGAAGCGTTTGGCCGCTGAGTCAAAACAACAACAGGCGGAAAAAGAAACGGCCCAGCAGACAAAAGCAACGGACAACGAGGAAGAATCAGCAGATAAGGAATAGGAAAAACTAAACACTATACAGAAATCGGAGTTTTTTTGGCTACTACAAGAGTGTACATTTTGGCTAAGGAGCTTGGGGTAAAAAGCACTGCTATTGTGAAAAAGTGTCAGGATGAGGGGCTAGACGTTAAGAACCATATGTCAACGATTTCGGCTGGTTTGGCGGCGACTATCCGGGAATGGTTCAGCGAGGGAGAGAATATCACAACGATTGAGACAGCCGAGAAGGTGGATTTGAAGAAAGTACGAATTAGAAAGAAGCAAAAGAGAAAACCACCTGCGAAGAAAGCAAAAAAAGCAGTAAAAAAGTCTAAACGGACCGAGACCACTGCGGTAATTGAAGAAGAGCCAAAACCCACAGAAGAACAGATAATCGAAGAACCCCAAGAGCAAGAGCCAGAACCCATAGTTCCTGCCGGGCCGATTTTGGAAAAGCCCGAACCGGCTCGACTAAGCGGACCACAGGTTATTCGGATAGAAGCACCGGAACCGTTACGACGACCGCCAAAGCCCAAGCCTAAACCCAGGTATGATATGCCTGTCACTGAACCGTTGATGTACAACGAAAAGGAGCAGGGAAAACCGACTTTGGCTCCGAGCAAGGAGAAAAAAGGGCCGCCAAAGCGATCCAAAGAGAGAACACATGGGCATCGACAAGAAGAACAAACCGTAGAAATCGCGAAGAAGCCCAAATTCGTTAGAAAATGGCGACAAAGAGACATTGAAGAAAGACAGGCCCGGCTTGAAGCGGCTCGTGGTGAAGGGCTACGATTAAGGCCGGTGCGGAAAATCGCTACCAAGTCCGAGCGGGAAGTTGCTGCATTTGTCAGGCCGAAAAAGACCGTTGTAAGTGAGCCAATCACCGTAAAGGATTTGTCCGCAGCTTTGGCGATTAAGTCAGCGGATATAATCAGCAAATTGATGAAACAAGGAGTGATGGCCACAGCCAATCAAGCTATAAGCAATGAGGTTGCGGAACTGGTTGCTCTTGAATTCGGCACAGAGTTGGTCGTGGAACGCAAGAGCAGACTGCAAGAGCAGATAAAGGCTGAATTTGAGCAGCGCAAGAAAAATACTCTCAAGATGCGCTCGGTAGTGGCTACAATGCTCGGGCACGTTGACCACGGCAAGACCAGCCTGCTGGATAAGATCAGGTCAACTCAGACAGCAGCCGGCGAGGCCGGCGGCATCACGCAGCATATCGGGGCATCTGAGGTTACGTGGGACAATAAAAAGGTGACATTCCTTGATACTCCGGGACACGAAGCCTTTACGGCTATGCGGGCAAGAGGCGCCAATATGACCGACGTGGTAGTGCTGGTAGTTGCCGTCGATGACGGTGTAATGCCGCAAACCATCGAGGCGATACATCACGCCAAGGCAGCGGATGTACCGGTTATTGTGGCACTGAATAAAATTGATTTGCCTGGGTGCGACATAAATCGTGTTTACTCACAGTTAGCCGAGCAAGAGTTAGCACCGGCTGAATGGGGTGGAAAGACCGAAGTTGTGAAAACCAGTGCGACTACAGGTGAAGGTATAGATGATTTGCTTGAACATCTCGATTATACAGCCGAATTGCTTGAACTCAAAGCTGATGATACGATACCTGCGACCGGATGGGTCGTTGAGGCCAAGATGTCGGCGCAGCAAGGCCCGGTCGCAACTCTATTAGTCGAGGAGGGCCAACTGAAGAAAGGCAATGTTGTACTGGCTGGAAGCGCTTTTGGCAGAGTGAAAAAGCTGAGAAACAGTTATGGTAAAACCATAAAAATCGCTACAAGCTCTATGCCCGTGGAAATTACAGGGCTAAATGATGTCCCTCGGGCCGGTGATAGATTCTACTGCCTGGACGACATTAACAAGGCAAAGGCCGCCGCGGAGGAAAATCAATTACTCGCAAGAGAAAATACGCTTACAAAACGAACACTGGTGACTCTGGATAATTTATTCAGCGAAATAGAGGCCGGTAATGTGAAAGAATTAAATATTATCATCCGTGCCGATGTTCAGGGTTCCGTGGATGTTTTGACTAAATATTTATCTGAACTTAGCACAGAAGAAGTAAAAATTAAGATCTTGCACGCAGCACCGGGTGGAATTACAGAAGGCGATGTTGTACTCGCCGAGGCTTCGTACGCCATTATTATTGGCTTTAATGTCGTCAGCGAGGAACACGTTGCGAAGATTGCAGAAGCTAAAGGGGTTGAGATAAGGCTCTACAATGTAATCTACCGTATAACCGAAGATTTGCGAAAATCCATGGAGGGCCTGCTTGACCCTGAAGAAACAGAGAGGTCGCTGGGCAGAGCTGCGGTAAGAGCTGTGTTTAAGGTTTCAAAAGTTGGTGTGGTGGCCGGCTGCTATGTCAGTAGCGGCAATGTGAGCAAGAGCGCTAAGGTACGCCTGATACGCGACAATATTGTTATCAGAGACAACTTCAACATAGAAACTTTAAAGCATTTCAAAGACGACGTTCGCGAGGTCAAAGCGGGGCTGGAGTGTGGCATTAAAATAGCAGGATTCGATGATATTAAAGTCGACGACGTTTTTGACTTCTATGACATTGTCAAGGTAGCCAGAACACTTTAATCATGAACCGTATCTCGTGAAACCAGAAGCGAGATACGAGTAAATTATGCCGACGAGAAGACAGGAAAAAGTGGCCCGTGTGGTAAAAGAAGTGGTTAGTGACGCTATTGCCAACCATCTTAACGATCCACGTATTGAGGGATTTGTCAGCGTCACGAGAGTTGAGATGGCCGCTAATTTGCGCAATGCAGATGTATTTCTTAGTATTTTTGGAAAAGATGATGCCGCGCAAAATAAAACTTTTACGGCAATATCCCACGCAACGAGCCGAATACAATCGCGGGTTGCTCGTAAATTGTCGAGCAAATTCTGCCCCGTTTTGCATCTTTACAAAGATGAAAATTTAAAAAAGACGATGGAGATTATGAAACTGATAGACCAGGCTGTCAATAAGCCGGAAAAGAAGGACCCGGATACATAGGCAGTTGCATTGTGAGACAGTGATCTGTACATACCGGGGATGATATGAAAAATAGCAAAGAGTATTCGAAAAAAATCAGTGAGTTGTACCGCTCATTGAAGGTCAAACATCCGAAAGTAAAAAAAATTACCTATGATGAGCCAGCGGATGCAGTTATATATGCTATCATTGGCGAAAATATGAACGGGCCGGCGACCGAATCCGCAATTAAGAGATTTGCCGATTATTTCATTGACCTGAACGATTTGCGTGTCTCGCAAGTAGAAGAAATTTTAGAAGTTTTGGGCGAGGATACACCAGCCACAAAGGTCATTGCTTCCAACCTTACAAAGGCTTTAAAGGCTGTATTCGATCAATATAATAGTGTCAGCTTAGAGACGTTGAAGAAAATCGGCAAACGTCCGGCCAGACAAGCTCTTGAGAAAATGGATGGCATCAGCCGTTTCGTAGTCAATTATTGCATGTTGGCGTCTCTGCAAAGCCATGCCATACCGCTCACAAAAAGGATGATAGAATACCTGAGAAACAACCAACTGGTCGAACCTGACGCTGATGAACAGCAGATAGAAGGCTTTTTAACCAAACAGATTCCGGCTGAAAACGCATACGAATTTTACGCTCTTTTACGACGACAGAGCGAATCACGAAGGCACAAAGATAAGAAAAAAACTGTTCGCAAAGCAAAGGCAAAAAAGGCAACTAAAACCAAAAAGAAAAAAAGAAGTAAACAAAACTAAAAGCATAAAACGCCAAACTTGACTTCTGCGCTGTCGTGCAAAAGCAGGAGCAGGGGCGAATGAGTCACAAGGTTTTAATTACGAGATACGAAAAATGGCAGAAGATATGCTAAAATTAGGTATTCCCACAGGCAGCCTGCAAAAGGCGACAATAGAGCTTTTCAGCAAAGCCGGCTTCCACATTTCGGATTCAGAAAGAAGTTTTTACCCAACTATAGACGACGAGCAAATCCGGTTGACTTGTCTGCGGGCACAGGAAATGAGCAGATATGTTGAAGACGGGGCTCTCGACGCAGGTATTACCGGCCATGACTGGATAATGGAAAACGCCTCAGATGTAGTCCAGGTTGCCGAACTCGTCTACAGCAAAACCACCAGCAGACCAACCAAATGGGTACTGGCTGTTCCTGATGAATCAAAAGTAAATAAGCCTCAGGACCTCCGGGGAACAATAATCGCTACTGAGCTGATTAACGTAACGAAGAAATATTTTGCGGATAAAAACATTGACGTACGAGTCGAATTTAGCTGGGGTTCTACTGAGGTAAAAGCTCGATTAGTGGATGCGATTGTAGAGCTTACTGAGACCGGCTCATCACTGCGGGCAAATAATCTGCGGATTATTGACACCGTGCTAACCTCTACAACAAGATTTATCGCAAACAAGCAGGCCTGGCAGGATAAATTCAAGCGTGAAAAAATAGAAAATATCTCTATACTGCTTAACGCTGCCATCAACGCCAGGAGCAAGGTCGGTTTGAAGATGAACGTAAAAAAAGCCGACTTGGAATCGATACTAAAAGTATTACCTGCCGAAAAGAGCCCGACTATTTCGAGTTTGGCCGATTCTGATTATGCCGCAGTAGAAGTGGTCGTAGAAGATAAAATTGAACGAACGTTGGTTCCGGCCTTGAAACGAGCAGGTGCCTCCGGAATAATCACTTATCCTCTCAATAAGGTCATCCACTGATAATTAATTTTTAGCGAACAATTGTAAACATTTGAATAAGGAGAGTAGATACGATGAAATTATTTGTGCGCAAGTTAGCTCTGGTTTTTCTGGGACTGATAATAATCCTTTCCCTTTGCTGCGCGGAAAAGGGCCAGGAAGCAGCCAAAACACCCGATAAAGAGACAACACAGAAGGAAACAGAACCCAATGTCGTTGCCAAAATAGGCGATTATACTATCATAAATGAGGAGCTTGAGAAAAGGCTAATGATGGAGATTAGCCCAGATCCTTATGAATTCAGAAATAGTACCGAGATACCGGACGCCAAAGCAGTACTTATGAAAATGATAACAGAAAAAGCTATGGTGATAGAAGCCCGCGAGCAAAACTTCCACGAAGAAGAAACCGTCCAGGCTGTGACTAAGCGATTTAAGGAGAAAAATCTTGTAAACTCATTATTAACGACCCATTTACAAGGCAAAATAACGATTACAGAACCAGAAATAGATGAAATGATAAAATCCGATCCCAAATTGGATCGAGCACGCGCAAAGGCAATGCTCACAAGGACAAAAAGTGAACAACTCTTAGGTCAATATTACAATGAGCTATATAAAAAATTCCACGTTCAAAAGATGAGCGACAATTTCTCCAAAGCAGCCCAAATCCACCAAAGACTGCTACTTCAACCGAAAGAGCCCCGAAAAGTGGGGTTTATTCGTATCAGTCAAATAAAAGATGAGTTGACACCGGAAGAAAAAAACATTGTTCTGGCTACGTATGACAACGGAAAAATAACATTGAAAGACTGGTTCGATGCATTGTGTGAAATGTCTCCACCAAGCCGACCAAGAGATTTGAACACGCCAAAAGGTGTTGAACAATTGTTAGAAAGAGCTTTGAGAATGCCGATTTTTGTCTCTGAGGCCAAATCACTCGGACTTGACAAGGATGAGAATTTACTAAAGCAAGCAAAAGGGTACGAAGACGGCATACTGCTCAACAAAGCCAGGAGAGAAAAGATCAAAGATATTAAGGGCCCAATAGATGAGGTGCAGATAGTCGCCTACTTCAACAATAACAAGGAAGCATTCGGGACACAGAATATGCTTAATATTGACCAAATCTGGTGCCAGGATCTCAAAACAGCCCAAAAGGCAAAGGCCGAGCTGGATAACGGCAAGGACTTCGAGTCCGTTAGAAAAACATACTCTTTGCAAGAAAAATCCAGCCCCTTTAATGCTTATCTCGGCAGCGAAGGAATGTTCTTCAACAATTTATGGAATAAAGACCCAAATGAAATAGTAGGCCCGGTAAAGGGTTTTTACAGCGGTGGAATCAAGTGGCGCATCGTTAAAATATTGGAAAAGAAACCGGGCACATTAACAGAATACTCGGTTGATATGAAACAAAAGATCGAAATAACAATGTTGGAGGAACAAAGAAATACAATCCTGGAGGAATACAGAAAAGAACTCCTGGACAAATATTCATACGAGATTTATACTGACAGAATCAAGGATATCGATCCGCTGGATATACCATAAAAATCAAAACATTGACCTAATAACCTCTTAGAGAGCAGAATCTTTTTGTGCCGGGAGCAGGGATTTGAAATCCAGCAACGAAGCGGGAGCCTCCGTGCCTTTGGCTGTTGACCGTGTTGGATTACCCCCACAAATCTCCTATGTTGCCGCTGCCATCATAAATGTAGGCCAAGGGTGCGACAATAACCACACAAACAGCCGGCAGAGAATTTTGTTGCAAAACCATATCGTATCGCGTATATCGCATTGAGTGTTTTCTCTTGTGCAATACGCATCACACGATATGAGATACAAGATATGGTTTTCACACTGCATAGATATATATTTCGGGAGCTTTTAAAAGTTTTTGTGCCTACCACGATAGCCCTGACACTAATCCTGAGCTTAGGCAGTATTCTGCGTCCTGTGCAGGAATATGGCGTAGGCCCTCGCCAAGTGGTTCATCTTATGGGCTATTTTCTGCCGATAGTACTGACGTTCGTATTACCGATGGCGGCCTTATTCGCAGCAGCTTTAGTCTATGGCCGATTCGCAAGCGACAATGAGCTTGATGCCTGCAGGGCAAGCGGAATATCTCTGCTGACACTGGTTTATCCAGGTGCAGTGCTGGCGATTATCGTAGCGACAGCAAATTTGATTTTGAGTTTCCAAGTGGTTCCGACTTTTGTACACCGCGCAGAAAAATCTCTTAAGGCAAATGCTAAACAGATACTTTTCCGTAACATCCAGCGAAAAGGTTACTATAAACTGCCACCGAAAGGCCAATATCTAATTTATGCCGACCAAGCGTATCCACAACAAAATACGCTTGCAGGTGTGGTTGTCACCGAATTGAAAAACAACGAAATCAAAAAGATCATCACTGCCGAAAGTACCAGAATAGATTTCGACCCACAGGAAAGATTCAATGAGGTGCAAATAACTGCATCTAACACACATCAAATTGGCGCTGAAGGCGAAGGATGGTTCGATGTTGGAGGATTATCGCTGAGAATGGAGTTCGGCTCGCTCATGGGCGATGACATAAAGTTCAAGAAGATCGGCGAAATGAAAAAAATTCGGGATGTCGATTTGACGCTGTTTTATCCGATTGCAAAATTAGCCCGCGACACTTACAGCCAATTTACTGTGGAGTTGTTAGCAGAAGATATCGCTGACAAGATTACAGACGAACCCAACAGCTTCTATAAATTACACAGTAGCGAGAAATTTATTGATTTTACCGCGAGTCGCTGCAACATAGGGGAAGGGAAAGAAATCGAGCTATCCGACGATGTTGTGGTGGTCGAATACGATGCGGCCGGAAAGCAGCGCTTACGCATCTTGCAGTGCGAAAAGGCCTCGCTGCATCTCGAAGGCGATGAGCTGGCGCCAACATTGACAATGGAGCTTGACAATCCTAAATGGCACAAAATGGAGGGCGCAGAGGGCTTGGCAATGGGGTGGCTTCGTATTCGCGGCTTGATTATACCCAAAGCCGTCAGAGACGTAGCAAATAAATTCGCAACAGAAGATGGTCTGGATGCCAAAAAATTGGTTTCGGAGTCATCGGTCCTACAAAAAGGACCGAGCTCGAAACTTAGGGGGCTGCAAGATGAGCTTCAAACAGAAATACAGAATACGTTAGCTGAAATAGAGGCCGAGATACATACTCGGCTGGTGTTCGGAATAGGCTGCGTGTCGCTGATAATGATTGGGATTGGTTTGGGTATCATTTTAAGGGGTGGACATCTGCTCAGCGCTTTCGGCGCAAGTTCGGTACCAGCAGCAGTCCTGGTAGTGTGCATAATGATGGGAAAAAACATTACTAAAAACCCCAAAGTACAGACCGGCTCAGGCATATTATTGATGTGGGGGGGGCTGGTGTTTTTGTCCTTGGTAGCCATAGTGATGTATCGCAGACTACTGAAAAATTGATTATTGATACCTCTGCCGGAAGAAAGAGACAATAATCAACTAACTCAGTAAAACAGCGAGGCTGTTATGAAGATATTGGACAGATATGTCGCAAAGAATTTTATGATTGGCTATTGCATAGCTTTTTGCGTGCTGATAGGCCTGCGAATAATCATTGATTTGTTCGTGAATCTCGATGAGTTTACTGAGCATCCCGACCTTGGCAGCCTGGCGGTTATTAAAAATATATTGAGTTTTTACGGTCTGCACAGCACGCTTTACTTCCGCGATTTTGCGGGAATGATAACCGTTGTTGCAGCGGCCTTTTCACTGGGCAAAATGGTGCGCAGCAATGAATTAGTAGCCGTGATGGCTTCGGGAGTTAGTCTAAAGCGCGTGATTGCACCGATAGTGCTCCTTGCTCTGTTGCTGACGGGGCTTTTGGTAGTTGACCAGGAACTTTTGATACCACCGCTTAGCGATAAGCTTGTGCGCGGTCAGGACGCTATTCGCGGCCAGGAGTCCTATGATGTATGGTTTATAATCGACGGCAACGGTTCACTAATTTCCTCTCCAGAATTCGACGTAAAAACATCAACGCTGCATAGCCTAACGATCATTACACGTCGCAAGACCCCCAAGCCAGGCATTTGGGAAACAATCGGCCGGATATCAGCTGAAAAAGCGGTTTACGACCCTAATACAAGAGAGTGGGTTTTAATTAATGGGCGATTTACTGAAAAAAACTCCAGAAATATTGCCCAGCCGATCCCTTCCTACGCAAGTGACATCACTCCAAAGGACATCCCCGTCAGGCGTAAATCCAGACACTTAACCTTGTTAAGTTCGCGACAGTTAGCCGCCATTGCAGCCCAAAGAACAAAAATCAAAGACGTGGCTCAGCTTTACAGTCAGAAGCATTTTCGTATCACCGAGCCGATTATCAATCTGGCCATGCTTATGGTGTGTCTGCCGATTCTGGTGTGTCGCGATCCAAAGTCGATGAAGTCTGCTGTTATAATTAGTTTTGGCGTGACGACGGCTTGTTTTATAACCACTTTTGTTTGCAAAATGCTTGCCACTGAGGTTTTCTTTGACCACGTAATGCCGGAGTTGTGGGCATGGCTGCCGGTCGTTATCTTCCTGCCCATTGCCTTCATCGAGCTGGATTCAATGAAAACATAACGAAGCAGTCGGTATGTTATACAGGATGGTCAAAACGTTCACTTTTTCTGAGAATTTTTTAAGTCTTTGATATTACCAGCCTTACAGATTTGCAGTTTTTGCGAATTTACACGCTAGTTAGTGTTTTGGTTGTACTTTGGTTGTAGGGATTTTTCTCGCTTATTACTACCGCAAGGGGGAACCCACCTCTGCTACCCCGTAGCCTGAGAATAATACAAAAAAGTTAGGACTTAGTGAGTATCTGGCTTTCATAGTTTCTTCGGCATCACCTAAGAATCTGCAAAATCACTTTTTCAGCATTTCCGTTATTCGAAGCTCAAACTGTTTCATTTCCTGTAAAATTGACAGTTTGCTTTGACTGATGCGATAAGCCAGTTTTGCAGCAAGTGGAATATAAAGTCCCAATATCCCAATCCCAATCAAAACAAACTTGAATGGCCCAGTCAAGACGTCATAGCCCATTACTCTAAGCTCTGTGGCGGTAAGGGCCATTACTCCAAGCTCTATAAATACGATACCGATCACTAATCCAATCCAAAAACGGATTCGAGCAGTTCTGGCTTCTTTCTTGTATTGCTCAAGCACCGGCGCGGCAACTGTTTTCTGTTTTTCCTCCGTTACTTCTTCAAGTTGTTTCTTCAATCCCAAAAGTTCATTTAGTTTTTGTTCCAGTTCTTCGGTCATATTGTGTCTCCTAAAATTTCACGCAATCGTGCCAGTGCCCGATGCAGTCTCGATTTTACTGTCCCTTCAGCTATGTTTAATATTGAGGCAATTTGCCCAATCTGTAATTCCTGTCCAAATCGAAGTATAATAAGTATCTTATGCTCATCTGATAGTCTCTGAATGGCTTGACTTAATGATTTACTCTCATTCGAAATTTCAGATGATTCCAATTTGATGTTTGCATTTCTCAGCAGGTTTTTCTCGGCCTGTTTTTTTCGTACTCGGTCGATACATTTATTTGTCATAATACGAAACAGCCATGATACAAACAGACTTGGACTTTGTAATTTATTGAGTCCTTTGATTACTGAAACCCAAGTTTCCTGTACTGCATCCCATGCTTCTGTCTCTTGGTCAAGATATCGCATCGCAAACACCAACAGGGGCTTCTGCCATAGCTCAACTATCAACTCGAATGCTTCTTTTTTTCCCTGTTGACAGCGAATAATCAGCAGTTCAGTATATATCTGCTTCTCTTGTTTGTTCATTGCTTAATAGTAAGTCGGTCTCGGTGTGCTTATCGTTCCCCAAAAAAAGGAAAAAATTTCTTTGAAAGTTAAATCTTTGCCCAAAAATGCGGTGCATTTTTTATTCTTTATACTAAAAGCACTTCTTCTTGGAAACAAAATAGAGAGTGTGCCAAGGTAAGCTGTTGTGAGTCAGCTGGACATTCAATCCTCTCGCGCTCAGGGCAGCAAACGGATGTTCAATCCTATATGCTATTATCTATCCGCTATATGTTTTCGGATTTCTTTATTTATCCTGACACTACACCACTGTTGACCGCACATAGTACAGTAATCGGCAGAGGGTAATTTATCTGCACCAATCTCTTTACAGGCCTCTAAGTGCATCGCTTCGGCTGTTTGCGGGTCGAGCGATTCATCGAAGTGCGCCTTCCAGTCCAGATTGCTCCGCGCTATGCTGAGTCTTTTATCCCGCTCGGCAGCGCCTTTTAAGCCGCGTGCAACATCCGCGGCGTGTGCCGCGATTTTTGCCGCAATTACACCCGCTCGGACATCATCGGCGTTAGGCAGACCCAGATGTTCTCTCGGCGTAACATAGCACAAAAACGATGCGCCGTAAAAGGCAGCAGCAGTTCCCCCTATCGCCGACGTTATATGGTCGTAGCCGGGAGCAATATCAGTAACAAGCGGGCCAAGAACATAGAACGGAGCTCCACGGCAAATTTGCTGCTGGATTTCCATATTCTGCTGTATCTGGTCAAACGGCACATGACCGGGGCCTTCCACCATTACCTGACAATCCTTTTCCTGTGCCCTCTGCGTAAGCTCTCCCAATGTTCTTAATTCTGCTATCTGGGCCTTGTCGGTGGCATCTGCGATGCAGCCCGGACGAAGCCCGTCACCAAGAGAAAAGCAGACATCATATTCGCCCATTATGTCACATAAATCGTCGAACATTTCATAAAGGGGGTTTTGCTTGTCGTGATATATCATCCACTTGGCCAGTAATGCCCCACCCCGGCTGACTATACCCGCCACTCGCTTTTGAAGCAAGGGCAGGTGCTCTTTTAGGACACCGGCGTGAATGGTGAAAAAATCAACACCTTGTTTGGCCTGTCTTTCGATAATCTCAAGGATTATTTTGCTGTTTATGTCCTCTACATTTCTGCCTTCTATGACCTGATAGATTGGCACTGTCCCGAAAGGTACAGGGCACAGGGCAAGCAATTTTTCGCGGGTAGTATCAAGGTCCTTTCCGGTGCTCAGGTCCATAATCGCATCGGCACCGGCTGCCAGTGCTGTCTGCATCTTTTCGATTTCAGCTTCTATGGATGAGCGAACACTGCTTGTGCCGATATTTGCATTTACCTTCGTGCTGAGCACTCGGCCAATACCGGCGGGCTTTAGATTAGTTTTAAGGTGCAGCTTATTGGCAGGTATCACCAGCCGTCCGGCTGCGATATTCTCGCGGATAAGCGCGGCATCAAGGTTCTCGGCCTCGGCCACGAATCTAACCTCCTCGGTAATTGTCCCTGCCCGTGCTGCTTCTAATTGAGTTGACATTCTTTTATGCTTCCTTTTTAAAAAAAACGCTTCCATAGTAGGAAGCGATCTGTCAGTCAAGCTGATTTATCAGATTTTAATATCACTTTCCTACGCAGGCCTATCCGCCTTCTTCGGCAATTGTCCTGATCAGGTTCAAAGGGTGTTTTCTCAGGCCCGCCTTTAGCAGGCCACCCCTAGTAAACAAATCTCATTATAACTTACTGCCTCCACTTATCAAGATAATCTCAGCACTAACAACATACGGCCAAAGATAGCACTCAAAGCAGCTCCCTCAGGGTATTTGCAAAAAGACATGAACGCCCTTCTTGTTTGAAGTAACAATGTCCCATTTGCCATCTTTATTCATATCGGTTACCTCGAACTGTGTTCCAACACCCGAGTTATCGTCGATTTTATGCGGAATGAATTCGACCTTGCCTTTCTGTGGGCGGCGAAGCTCAAACCAGTACAACACCGCCGGCTCCTTGCCGCCGGGATCATGGCCCTGGTGCGCAAAATATCGCTTGCCCGTGACTAAATCTTTGACACCATCTCCGTTCATATCAACCAGCCGTATCGCATGTGGCTGAGAAAACTTGTCGAAGATAACGTGCTGCTTGAATTGCGAACCATCCGCCCCAGCGAGCTGCTCGAACCACCATATGCCGTAATTATGGGCCGAGCTGCTGATTACGTCACTATCACCGTCACCATCGACATCGTAGACAAGCATGTCCGCGGCGTCAGGGCCAAGCTTGGCCGGGTGCCAATTCCAGTTCTTCTGTGTCCGGTCTATAGGAGCTTCCCACCAGCCTGAGGTGAAGATTACGTCGTTTCGGCCGTCGCCATTGATATCACCACAGCCGAGGCCGTGGCTGTAACGTTCCGTGCCCGGTGCTTTCGGGCCGGCGATTACGTGCATGTCCCAAAGACTTTCAAGGTCCTTCGGCACGCCGAACCAGGCCATCAGTCCTTCAGGGCGAACACCAAAGAGCAATACGGGCCGGCTGTTGCCCTGCAAATCGACAAACAACGGCGTCTCGTTACACGCGCTCTTGACAACTATACGCTCTTTCCAGTGGCCGGTTTTGTTCTTCGGATTCTCATACCATCGGCACGGCTCGCCGGGCATCCCGATGACAATCGAATCTATCCAGCCATCGCCGTTGATGTCCTGAGAAAAGTTCGCAAAGCACTGGCTGTAACCTTTAGTGCCGTCGTACTGTCCCACGGGCCGAATCTCATGCATCTTCCAATCCGGTGCCGCATACCATACATCGCCGGCCAGCACATCGATCTTACCATCGCGATTGATATCTCCGACCGCTACTCCCTCGGCACGGAAAGTCTTGTCTACAACGATTTTCTTAAAACTTATCTGACCTCCGG